>DASYWC010000184.1:0-14018 GCA_035936615.1 Allosphingosinicella sp.
GGGGGCCGTTCATCCAGCCTTTGACCACCGCTTCCGGGCGGTTCCTGGCAAAGCCCCCTTCCGGCTTTTACGAAGTGCCTTCCTGACGCCAAGGGGGGCGATCCATCTTGCCGACGAGCAGGGCTTGCCGATACTTCACAAGCTGGCCGCCGACTTCGCCGGATCGGCTGTCGATCTGCAACCGCTGGAGGAGGCTGCGCTGCACTCGGCTATTCCCGGCTTGCGTGGAGCCTGGAAGGCTGGGCTCCTCGAAAGAAGCTGCACGGACATCGACGTGGCGGCTCTGCACTCCGCCTATCTTGGCGCTGCTCGGCGGGCCGGGGCGACTCTCGTCACCGGTGCCAGGGTAAACCGCCTGGATCGGCAGGAGTCGGGCTGGCGTCTCGCGACCGGCGGCGGCAGTTTCGAAGCTGGAGCGATCGTGAACGCCGCAGGCGCGTGGGCCGACGACATCGCCGCCATGGCCGAGGTGCCGGCGCTGGGCATACAGCCGTACCGAAGGACGATCGTCCAGCTCCGGGTCGATCCGCCCGCGCCTTCGGACCTTCCGCTGGTGATCGACGCCGCCGGCCGCTTCTACTTCAAGCCCGAGGCTGGGGGGCGACTCTGGCTAAGCCCGCATGACGAGACCGCCTGCGCCGCCAGCGACTGCGCTGCGGAGGAGCTGGACGTGGCAATTGCAGTCGACCGGCTGGAGCGCCTGGTAGGCTGGAAGGTCGAGCGGGTGGAGCATAGCTGGGCCGGCCTTCGAAGCTTCGCGCCCGACCGGCTGCCGGTTTACGGCTTGGCCCCGGAAGCTCCGGATTTCTTCTGGTGCGCGGGGCAGGGGGGATTCGGGATCCAGACCGCGCCCGCGGCCGCGAAGCTTGCCGCAGCGGTCCTGCTCGGCCGCTCGCCCGACCCGCTGGTCGAGCACATCGACCCTGCGCCCTACGCCCCGGGCCGCTTCATGAATTGAGCGGCTGCATCGCAGGCAAGACGGTCCGCCCGCTCGTTTTCGGAATGGCCGGCATGTCCCTTGACCCAATGCCACTCTATCCGGTGCTGCTTGGCGGCATCGAGCAGCTCCTGCCATAGTTCCGCGTTCTTCACTGGCTGCTTGGATGCCGTTCGCCAGCCATTTTTCTGCCAGCCGTAGATCCACTTGGTGATCCCGTCGCGTACATAGACGCTGTCGGTGGTGAGATCGACCTGGCAGGGGCGCTTCAGCGCCTGGAGCGCACGGATCGCGGCGAGCAGCTCCATCCGGTTGTTGGTGGTGAGCGGCTCTCCGCCCGCCAGCTCCTTCTCATGCTCGCCGGAGCGGATGACCGCACCCCACCCGCCCGGCCCCGGGTTGCCCTTGCAGGCTCCATCGGTGAAAATCTGAACCCTTGTCATGGCAGCATCTGGCAGCGCTCAGGCCGCCTGAAGGCTGGGCGGGAGCTTGAACACCATCCGCTCCTCAACCCCGGCGATCTCCTGCTCGGTGACGTCGAAGTGGCGAGCAAGAAAGTCGATCACTTCCCGCACCAGAACCTCAGGAGCCGATGCCCCCGCCGTGATCCCCACCGTGCTCACTCCGTCGAGCCAGGCGAGCTCGATCTCGTCGGCACGGCCGACCAGCCGCCCCCGCGCGCCCTCACGCTCGGCGACTTCCACGAGGCGTACCGAATTGGAGCTATTGGGCGCTCCGATCACCAGCACCACCTGGCACCTCTGGGCGATCTGCTTGACCGCCGCCTGTCGGTTGGAGGTGGCGTAGCAGATATCCTCGCTCTTCGGCGCCCTGATTGCCGGAAAGCGCCGCATCAGGATCGAGATGATCTCTGCGGTATCGTCCACGGACAGGGTAGTTTGCGTGAGGAAGGCAAGCTTATCCGGCTCGTCGGGAGCCACGGTCTCGGCATCCTGGGCGTTCTCGACGAGCGTCATCTGCCCGGCCGGCACCTGGCCGAACGTACCGATCACTTCCGGATGGCCCGCATGGCCGATGAACAGGATGTGCTGGCGGTTGGCAACCAGCCGTTCCGCCTGACGATGGACCTTGGAGACCAGGGGGCAAGTGGCGTCGAGATAGTCGAGGCCCCGTTCCTGCGCCTTTGCCGGAACCGCCTTTGGAACCCCATGCGCTGAAAACACCACCGGGACTCCGTCCGGCACCTCATCCAGCTCTTTGACGAAGATCGCGCCCTTGGCCTTGAGGCTGTCGACGACATATCTGTTGTGGACGATCTCGTGTCGGACATAGACCGGCGGGCCGTATTTCTCGAGCGCCAGCTCGACGATCCGGATCGCTCGGTCGACCCCCGCGCAAAAACCGCGCGGCGCTGCGATCAGCAGGTTGAGCGGTTTCTTCGATGTCGCCATGGCTGGGCTCTACGATGATCAGGCCGCCACGTCCACTGGACGTGGCTGCAGCCTGCGAGCAGGCTGCACCTGCTCGTTGCTTGCGGCCTTAAAAGCCGCTTCCTATGATCTCGCCGGTCGGATAGGCCTGCCCGGCGCCTTCATCTATGTTTGAGGATCAAGTCCTGTGTTCAAGACCAAAGCCGGAATACTTGCCGTTCTGACGATCGCCTTGGCCGGCTGCGCCAGCGACGGCGACATTACGGACCAAGGGATTGTCGTCACTCGCTCGACCTGTCCGGCGGTCGCGATCCCCGCAGGGACCGGCGATATCACCCTTTTCAACCCGGCCAACAGCCGAGACGCGAACGCGATCGACGTAGTGGCGAACATCACCAACCTCCGCTCCACTTGCGGTGAAACGGCTGAGTTCGTCGTCACCACGGTCACCTTTGACGTTCAGGCCCAGCGGCGCAATCCGGCCGGAACTCGGCAGGTGGTGCTGCCGTATTTCGCCACGGTGGTCCAGGGCGGGACCAACGTGGTGTCCAAGCGTGTGGCCCGGGTCGCTCTCCAGTTCGCGGATGGGCAGCTGAGGGCGAGCACAAGGGGCGCTGCGACTGCCCAGGTCCTGCGTTCGGCAGCAACGCTGCCGCCGGCGGTCCGTCAACAGATCACACGCCAGCGCAAGCCCGGGGCTCCGGACGCTGCGATCGATCCGCTGGCGGATCCCGCGGTTCGGGCGGCTGTCACTCGTGCCACCTTCGAGCTGCTGGTCGGGTTCCAGCTGAGCCAGGACCAGCTCCAGTACAACGCCACCCGATGAAGCGTTGACTCTGCCGGGGCCAGCCTCCAGAGCTTCGGCGTCGCCGGGGCTCGCTCCGGACAGGCCACGCGGGAGAGGGCAGCCGCAAAGCTGCCGCCGAAGGAGCAACCGCCCCGGAATCTCTCAGGCAAAAGGACCGCGTGGCTTTAGGCACTCTGGAAAGCGTGCTCCGTCGCTTGCAGCTATGGAGCACCACCGAAGGGGTAACCCTCCTTAGCCTTGGCGGCGGAGGGGAAAGCTCTCAGGTTCAGTGACAGAGGGGGTGCAGCAACGGACGCCGCGGTCGCGGAGTTCAGGCACGCCCTTTGGAGACAGGACCATGAGCGACGAACCGGCCAATGCCCTTCCGCTGAACGACTGGCACGTCGCCCGAGGCGCGCGAATGGTGCCGTTCGCCGGCTACTCCATGCCTATCCAGTACGAAGGCATCATGGCCGAGCACAAATGGACGCGCGAATCGGCCGGCCTGTTCGACGTCAGCCACATGGGCCAGCTGATCGTCGCCGGGGACGGGGCGGAGAAGGGGCTTGAGAGCGTGCTTCCGGCGGACCTCAGCATCCTCAAGGAAGGTCGGCTGCGCTACTCGCTGCTTCTGGCCGAGGACGGCGGGATCATCGACGATTTGATGGCGACCAGGCGCGGCGACCATTTCTATGTGGTCGTGAACGGCGCCACCAAACAGGGCGACATCGAATATCTGCAGGAGAAGCTGCCGCAGGGCGTGGTGGTGGACCACATGAAGGAGCAGGCGCTGCTCGCGCTTCAGGGGCCGAAGGCCGTGGAGGCGCTGGAGCGGCTGGTGCCGGGCGTGTCGGAGCTTAGCTTCATGCAGGGCGGAGCGTTTGAGCTGGACGGAGTCACGGCCTGGATCAGCCGCTCGGGCTATACGGGCGAGGACGGGTTCGAGATTTCGGTGCCGGCGGAGCGTGTCGCCGAGATCGCCGACCTGCTGACCGAGCAGCCGGAAGTGAAGCCGATCGGCCTTGGAGCGCGCGATTCGCTTCGGCTCGAGGCGGGCCTGCCGCTATACGGACACGATCTGGACCGGGACGTCACCCCCATCGAGGCCGATCTCGGCTTCGCGGTCTCCAAGCGCCGCCGCGCCGAAGGCGGGTTTCCGGGCGCCACCCGGATCATCGGGGAGATCGAGGGCGGCACCATCACGAAGCGGGTGGGGCTTGCGGTCGAGGGGCGGCAGCCCGTGCGCGAAGGGGCGATGGTTGTCGACGGCGAGGGCAATGAGGTGGGCCGGGTCACCAGCGGCGGCTTCTCCCCGATCCTCGAGGCGCCGATCGCAATGGCCTATGTGCCCTCCGCGCTCGCCACGGAAGGCAGCGCAATCACGCTCGCCCAGCGCGGCAAGATATTCCAGGCGAGGGTCGTTCCGATGCCCTTCGTCCCCCACCGTTACCACCGCAAGGGAGCCGGTAAATGACGACCTATTACACCAAGGAACATGAGTGGATCGCCGTCGACGGGGACACCGCCACTGTAGGGATCACCGACTTCGCGCAGGGCCAGCTCGGCGACATCGTGTTCGTCGAGGTGCCGTCGGCGGGCACTCAGGTGACCCAGGGCGGTGAGGCCGCGGTGGTGGAGTCGGTCAAGGCCGCTTCGGACGTCTACGCCCCAGTCAGCGGCGAGGTGATCGAGGGCAATCCCGCCCTGGAGGATGACCCGTCGCTGGTGAACACCGCCGCCGAGAGCGACGGCTGGTTCTTCAAGCTTCGGCTGTCGGACACGAGCCAGCTCGACGGGTTGATGAGCGCGGACGAGTACAAGGCCTTCGCGGACGCGCAGTGACAGCCGCGCTCCATAACCTCGCTCGTCCCGAGCAAAGTCGAGGGGCGCTCGTGAGATGATCGTGCCAACGCCCCTCGACTACGCTCGGGACGAGCGGGCAACAGAAAGACCAAGTTGATGCGTTACCTTCCTTTAGCCGACCGGGACCGCCAGGAGATGCTTCGCTCGGTCGGAGCCTCCTCGATAGACGACCTGTTCGTGGACGTGCCGGAGGCGGCTCGGCTTTCCGGCAAGATCGACGGGCTCGCCGACCATGCCAGCGAGCTGAGCGTGGAGCGGCAGCTCGGCGCGATGGCCAGGGCGAACATGGTGGCGGGCGAGGTGCCCTTCTTCCTGGGCTGCGGGGCGTACAAGCATCACATCCCGGCAAGCGTCGACCACCTGATCCAGCGCGGCGAGTTCCTGACCAGCTACACGCCCTACCAGCCCGAAATCGCGCAAGGGACGCTGCAGGTGCTGTTCGAGTTCCAGACGCAGGTGGCGCGGCTCTTCGGCTGCGACGTCGCCAACGCCTCGATGTACGACGGCTCTACCGCCTGCTGGGAAGCGGTTACCATGGCCCGGCGGGTGACGAAGCGCGCCAAGGCGATCCTCTCCGGCGGCCTTCATCCTCATTACGTCTCGGTTGCGCAGACCATGGCCCGGTTCACCGGCGACGTGCTGGACGTGGCGCTCCCTGAGCTGAACGCGGAGCCGGACACGGAACGGCTGCTGGCTGCAATGGACGGCGACACCAGCTGCGTCGTCGTCCAGTATCCGGACGTGCTGGGTCGGATCCCGGACCTCGCCGCCATCGCCGAGAAGGCGCACGCGAATGGCGCTCTGCTGGTCGCCGTGGTGACGGAGCCGGTGGCGCTGGGCGCGATCCGAAGCCCCGGAGAGATGGGCGCCGACATCGTGGTCGGCGAGGGCCAGTCGATCGGAGTCGGCCTCAACTTCGGCGGGCCCTATGTGGGCCTGTTCGCCTGCCAGGAGAAGTTCGTCCGGCAGATGCCCGGGCGCCTGTGCGGGGAGACTGTGGACGCGGAGGGCAAGCGCGGCTTCGTTCTGACGCTCTCGACGCGCGAGCAGCATATCCGCCGCGAGAAGGCGACCTCCAACATCTGCACCAACAGCGGCCTTTGCGCTCTTGCCTTCACCATCCACATGACCTTGCTGGGCGAGGAGGGGCTTCGCAGCCTCGCGTCCCTCAACCACGCCCGCGCCGTACAGGCGGCCGAGCGTCTGACGCAGCTGCCCGGAGTGGAGCTGGTAAACGACACCTTCTTCAACGAATTCACGCTCAAGCTTGCCCAGGAGGCGCGGCCGGTGGTGCGCGCGCTCGCCGAAAACGGCGTGCTCGGCGGCGTGTCGCTCGGGCGGCTCTATCCGGGCGCGGAGGCGCTGCAGAACGGGCTGGTGGTGGCCGTCACAGAAGTGGTGACCAACGAGGATATCGACGCGCTGGCCGAGGCGCTTCAGGAGGTGCTGGCATGAGGGCGAAGCTGAGCCTTAGCTCCCTCTCCCGTGGAGAGAGGGCTGGGGTGAGGGTTTACGATTTCTGCGAGAACTCCCTGACATCCCAACCCCTCACCCAACCCTCTCCCCTTGGGAGAGGGCTTTACCTTCAGCGCGTGGAGACATTCGCATGAGCATGAACCGCGAAGGACGCCCGACCCGCTCCGAAGGAGCCGAGGCGCGCGAGGTGGAGACCTTCACCGGGAACCGGGCGCTGATGCTCGAGGAGCCGCTTATCTTCGAGATGGAGGAGCAGGGCGGCACCGGGGTCGATTTGGGCTCCTCGCCTAAGGTTCAGAGCCGCCTCGGCGGCTTCGAGCGCAACCGGCCGATTGGACTTCCCGGCCTATCAGAGCCGCAGGCGGTTCGGCATTATACGCGGCTCAGCCGGCAGAATTACGCGATCGACCTCGGCCTGTTCCCGCTCGGCTCGTGCACGATGAAGCACAATCCGCGCCTCAACGAGAAGGTGGCCCGGATGCCGGGCTTTGCCGACATCCACCCGCTCCAGCCCACGGACACGGTGCAGGGCGCTCTCAAGCTGATCGCCGACCTTGGCGAATGGCTGATCAGGCTCACCGGCATGCACAGCGTCGCGATGAGCCCGAAGGCTGGAGCGCATGGCGAGCTGTGTGGGCTGCTTGCGATCCGCTCCGCGCTGGAAGCCCGCGGCGACGCGCGCGAGGTGATCCTGGTCCCGGAAAGCGCCCACGGCACCAATCCGGCCACCGCCGCCTTCGCCGGCTACCGGGTCGAGAACATCCCCGCCAACGAGCGCGGCCGGGTCGACCTGGACGCGCTCAAGGCGCGGCTCGGGCCGGACGTGGCGGGGGTGATGATCACCAATCCCAACACCTGCGGCCTGTTCGAGCCCGACATGATCAAGATCTCAAAGGCGGTCCATGACGCCGGAGGCCTGGTCTATTGCGACGGCGCCAACTTCAACGCCATCGTCGGCCGAGTGCGCCCGGGCGACCTCGGCATCGACGCGATGCACATCAACCTCCACAAGACCTTCTCCACCCCGCACGGCGGCGGCGGGCCGGGTTCGGGGCCGGTTGTGCTTTCGGAGGCGCTGACGCCGTTCGCTCCTCTTCCGTTCGTTGAGAAGCGGGGCGACCGCTACGAGCTGGTCGAGGAAGAGAGCGCGGGCGAGCATCACGGCTCCAGCTTCGGACGCATGACCGCCTTCCACGGCCAGATGGGCATGTTCACCCGGGCGCTGAGCTACATTCTCAGCCACGGGGCCGACGGGCTTCGGCAGGTCTCCGAGGATGCAGTGCTCAACGCCAACTACATCCTTCGCGCGCTCGACGACGTGCTCGACGCGCCGTTCGGAGCAAGCGGCCCCTGCATGCACGAGGCCCTGTTCAGCGACAAAGGCTTCGGCGGCGGCCTCTCGACGATCGACGTCGCCAAGGGCCTGATCGACGAGGGCTATCACCCGATGACCATGTACTTCCCGCTGGTCGTCCACGGAGCGATGCTGATCGAGCCCACGGAGACCGAGTCCAAGGCCACCCTCGACCAGTTCATCGGAGCGCTTCGAAGCGTTGCGGAACGGGCCAAGGCGGGAGACGAGTCGCTGAAGGCCGCGCCGGTCCATGCCCCGCGCCGGCGCCTCGACGAGACGCAGGCGGCGAGAAAGCCGGTGCTGGTCTACAAGGAACCCGCCCAGGCGCGGGCCGCGGAGTAGCGTTCCTGCATTCGGTCCATTTTGAGGGAAATTGCGGTTTTTTTCGTCTGCACCCGAACTAGCTTTTCCGCCGCCAGCCAGAGGGGATTGGCAAAGGGGGAAAGCAATGAAAAGACATCTACTTTTCGCGTCTTGTTGCGCGTTTTCTGCGCAGCCGTCTCTCGCCGAAGCTCCAGCTTCAGAGTCCAAATGGGTAACTGTTAAAGAAGACGCTCCCGGGACAAACTTCGGCTGGGCTGTTGAACTGGCTCCCGCCTTCGGTGACAAGCTAGACGGAGCCGGAATAGAGACCCGGGAAGGTCATGCCTTCAGTGGTTCCATCGGAGCTCGCCACAACCTACCCTCGCGAACTTACATTTCGGGGACTATGACCGGCTCCCTAAGTCCAAAATTTCTAACAGGGCGGCTGCCCGGGGCGAATGCAACCGCCGATGTAACCCTCGGCCAGACCTTCCCCTTGGGGGGCGCTGGCGACCTGGATAGTAATCGCGACAAAATCGATCTGCGGGCAAGTGAGCGCTTGGTGCATGGGTGGCAGGAACTGAAAACCATTGAGAGGTCATATACGGATCGCGTTATCGCGTTGCGCGGTGCGTTCACCAATGTGTTGTGGCTATATAGCCCCCTCGGAGTGGAGGATCGTCGGCAATTTCGTGCGGGACCGCGTTATGACTTCAGCTTGGATTGGAGCTCCCTTAACTCCGACCGGCCCGATCGTGACAGCCAGTCCCTAGCAGCGACCGGCCTACTGGGGTACTCGACTCAAAGAGGATTGGGAGTAACCGGATCCCTCAAGTTCCAAGACACGGACTTCAAGCATCCACCCCTTCCAAGTGAGCCAAGGCAAACCGAGGTGTTGACGGGCTATGTGGGCTTCGATGTGACAAAATTTTTGCCCGCGCGGTTGTCGCTCAAGTCGTTCGAAGTTGGCGGCGAGATTTCCGACGCGGAGTACGAGGACGGCGCGAGTGAGACGGTTTTCAATCTTCGCTTCAAGATCGGGTTTGGCCGCAGGTACGCAGCCCGTTGAAGTTGCTCTCGAAAAAGGGGGCGCGGGAATCCTTCCATGAGGGCGTTCAGCTGTTGCGACCACTGAGGGCTCCACCCCAGCCGGGGCATTTATTCCGACCGCGTTTCCCATGAACAGCGGGAGGCGCTCAGCCGCGGTCGCGCGCAACACCGCCCCGATCGTCGACGTGCTGCGCGGCATTCTGCCGGACTCAGGAGTGGTGCTTGAGGTGGCGAGCGGGACGGGCGAGCATGCGCTCGCCTTTTCACGCGCGTTCCCGCACCTCCTCTTCCAGCCGAGCGACCCGGATCTGGACGCGCTTGCCTCGATCGAGGCTTGGCGGGAGGCGGAGGGGCCGGGCAATTTGCTCGCGCCGGTGCGGCTTGATGCTTCTGCGGCTCGGTGGCCCATCGAGGAGGCGCAGGCGGTGATTTGCATCAACATGGTGCATATCAGCCCTTGGGCGGCGACCGTGGGGCTGCTCTCAGGGGCGGGGCGGGTGCTAGAAAGCGGCGCGCCGCTCTACCTTTACGGTCCCTATCGCCAGCAGGACGTGGAGACGGCGCCGAGCAACGAGGACTTCGACCGGTCGCTCAAGGCCCGCAATCCGGAATGGGGGTTGCGGCAGCTTGAGGACGTGGTGGCGGAGGCCGAGCGGCACGGCCTGGCTTTAGACGCGGTCGTGCCGATGCCGGCCAACAATTTGTCGGTGGTGTTCAGGCGCCGGTAGCGCCCGGACCCGTCAGAAGGTGGACCCCGGATCAAGTCCGGGGTGACGGGGGAGGGGCTTAGTTGCTTTCGTTGAAGCGCGGCAGATCGCTGTCTTCGCCTTCGTCGGCTTTCCGGACCCGGGTGACGCCCCCTTCGCCTACCTGCTGCTTCATCTCGTCCTGGGTGCCGATGTCGCGGTTGATCTGGTGGCCCGATCGGCCGCCTTGGCTGGGTGCTGGCTCCATGCCTTCGATCAGCTCGCTGTCGTCGTGGCGGCGGGCGGTCTCGGCGCGCTCCTTCGAGCGGTCGTTCTCATTGCTCATCTTTGGCTCTCCTTCGCTCTTTCAATGAAGCAGGACGGGCGTGCGTTCCCGGCAGGCGGACGAGACGAAGCAGCAGAAGCGTCCAGAGGAGCCCGAACGCCCAGCCGCCCGCAACGTCGCTCGGCCAGTGAACCCCCAGGATCATCCGGGTGAACCCGATTGCCAGGGTCAGCAGCACCGCGAGGCTCAGGAGCAGCCGCCGCATCCGCGTCCTGCGGAGCAGGGGCAGCAGCAGCATCGCGGCGGCGAGGTAGACGATCGCCGAGTTAGCGGAATGCCCGCTTGGGAAGCTGAGCGAGTGGACCGTGTCGAGATGCTCCTGCTCCGGCCGGTCGCGGGCGCTGAGGATCTTCTGTGCGTCCACGAGGAGGCGGCCGGAAACCACGATGAGGAGGAACAAGAGCGCGCGCCGGAACTGCCCCTTGAAGCAGAGCCCGAGCGCGAAGGCGGCGGAAAAGAGGGTGAGCCACGCCCAGCCTCCGAACTGGGTGATCACCCTCGCTACGGCCGCTAGCGGCGGGTTATCGCCCGCGTAGAACAGCGCGAGCAGCGGCGGATCGAACTGCGAGCCTGCGCCGCCGGTCGCGAACATGGCCGCCCAGATTGCCGCCAGAAGCGCCAGCGCGCCCATCGGCGCGGGATACAGATGCGGCCGAGAGGCGGGAGCCGTGCTTCGGGGCCGGGTGAGAATGGCGCCCGCAGCATCCGCCGGCACCTGGAAGGCAGTGATGAGGGACTTCAGGCTGTCCTCATCCACTGCCTCCACCGCTTCTTCGCGAGTGAACCAGCGGGTCTCGCGCTGGTCGCGTTCCGGGAAGTCGCGGCTCTGGCCGGTTACATGGAGGGGGAAGACATGAACCTGGGCCGGATCGACTCGGCCCCTCCTTCGGCGCTTGCCGTACTGGTAGGTGCCTACCTCTTTTGGGAAGACATGGCCGCCGAGCCCCGCTTCCTCATAAGCTTCCTGCGCTGCGGATTCGTGGGGGGCGAGGCCCTCGATCGGGTTGCCGCGGGGGATCACCCAGCGCCTGGTGGAGCGGGACGTGATCAGCATGAAGCGCGGCTCGCCTTCGGCCGTCAGTTCATAGGCAAGGACGCCATATTGGGTGATCACGAGTGGTTCAGTCCCTTGCTTCTCGCCGGTGGAAAAGAAGAGAACGGATGGTGAGCCCTGCTGGGTTCGAACCAGCGACCTACTGATTAAAAGTCCGGATAGTGGCACCTTTAGGCAACGCACTGCACCATTGGGCCTAGAGAAGATGGTGATTCGAGGGTGCTGTTTGGTGCAGATGGGGGCTGTGAGTTGCGGCTGCTCTAGTCCTTTTTTAGTCCTAACCGTTATGTCCTCGGTGCTTCTGACCGTTCCTCTCTGAGCTTGGCAAATTCCTTCAGGCCGAGGTGCACTTTCAACAGCGAAGCACCATTATCCCATCCGGCATGCGGGTCGGTATATTGGAACACCCAAGCACTGCCCCCGGTGCCGATGCCACGGCGATAACCTACCACCGAAAACTGGTATAGCATTTCAAGAGCGCTATCGCTGTCGAGCGGATTCTTTGCCGACTTCCTTTTCTCGTAGGCTTCTACGAACGCAGTGCGATTGAATGTGATTGTCGCCAGTTCAGAACACGCTTGAAGAGCTTCACCCCACCGGTCCCAGTGAGGCCCGATTTCATCATCTAATTCCTGCTTGAGGTATCGGGAGTAAGGCTCGCGGGCCGCCTGTATGTCTCTGTTCTCAAAAAGATCGGCGTCAGGCATTTCCCGTAGACCCAGATTCAATGCGTTGTTCAGAAACTGAATCACATCCCTTGGACGCAGAAACGTGCGGGCGATGATGTGACTCCACTTCGTTTGGGAGCCACGCATAAGTGCACCATCCTCCAAATCTGACCATGAATATTCATCGCCTAGTTTGGCCCTTACACGCTCGTTCACCATGTCCAGCAGAGAGTCTTGGTCCCACTCTAGGAAGATAGAAGATGATTGAGAAATCTTGTTTTTATCTGAGAATCTAAGCTCATCCCATATGTCGGTGCGAAGATAGATAACGGCTTTGATGCTACTGTTGAACTTCGAGATGCCGCGCCTGAAATCGGCTTACCAGCTATGGAGTGGTGCGGCTGGGTGCAACAAGATTATACAGTATAGAAGCAGCAAAAAATTGAAGCGAATAATTAGTTATTACGAATCTCGTCTAACGCTTCGCTCCAATTGTGCAAAGCCCTCTTCTTCTCCTTGTAGTAGCTGTATATATTGTAGTGTCGGATTACACGCTGCTCCTTGTGACCGAGGAGGCGGTCAAGAACATGATCAGGAACAATGGGATCATCATTGCTGTCTAGCATTCCAGCTAGGTGAGTGGTGCCAGTGCGTCGGTAGTCGTGGGGCTGCCAATGCTCCACAGCCATACCCTCGGCTTCTGCCAAAGCTCTCATGCGGTGCCTTATGCGCTCAACAGGTTTGCCGCTGCCTTTGACCCTGAACACTCTGTCACCGGCGTTTGCCCCTTCGGGCGGGTTCGGAAGCAGCTTGAAAGCAGACGGGTGCAAATAGACCACGTGGGGTTCGCCATTCTTCGGGTCGGCAATAACCAACATCTGATCGCCGTTGCTGTGAGTGGAAACCTCTCCCCAAGTGAGATTCATTATCTCGGAGAATCGACACAGAGTTCGCATCAGAATTTCATGGACTCTGGCATACTCACCAGCCGCGTTCAGTGATTGAAACCACCACCGCAGTTCGTGCCTTTCCAAGTAGCGTCGGCGGGCCGTGCCCGCTTCCGAAAACATCTTCGGCACCGAGGCCATTGGATTAGCGTCCAGGCCGGTAAGGTCTTGCCCGTGGGTGGAACACCATTTGAGGAAGCGACTCAAATGCGAGTGTAGCCGATTGGAGGCGGTCTTAGCCCTCGCATGTTTGTTCCGGATCAGGGTGGCTAGGTCAGACCTTGTTACGTCGGCTAGCAGCTTATCACCGATTAAAGGCTTTACGTCCCTGTTGAAGATGCGCAGCTTTTCGGTCGCGCTCTTCCTGCCGCTGGCTTCCTCTTGCCAATACAGTTCCCAGGCCTCTGCGACTGACATGCCCACAGGAGCCTTCGGAGCGCTTGAAGGAGGCCCAAACTCGCCGGGGAGGGCTTCTCCACGCCTGATGCCCACCTTCAACTCTCTGGCCTTGTCTCTGGCTTCTGCCAGCGAGACAGCCGGGAAATTGCCGAGCGTCTTTCTTCGCTGCTGACCTCCCACCATCATCCGCACGGCGAAGCTGATTTCCCCGGTTTTTGGTTGGACGATGATGAAGAGGTTGTTGCCGGCTGGATCGCGTATCTCTTGCCGAATCCCTGTTGGCCTCAAGGCTCGCAACTGCTGCGTGGTAAGGGTCGAACCCACTCTTAGCTCCGAAAGACTAGTCCCCGGCTAGTCCTAACGGCGAGTTTGAAGCAAGAGGGCCGGCGTAGCCGATATATACGCCAGACGTAATCTATTGATAACGCTTAGCAATTTGGTGAGCCCTGCTGGGTTCGAACCAGCGACCTACTGATTAAAAGATCGGCTCTCAAGGGTCATCCGGGGCCAATCAGGGTCAGCGGGGGGCTCCCGGGGGCCTATTATCGCGACATTCCAGTCACTCAGCGTCAGTCGGCGGCAGCCAAGGATAGCGGCCGCACGGTGCTTGGCGCGGTGCTCAGAGGAGAAAAGGAATGGCCGTAATCAACCTAACTGAGGCTCGCATCCGGGACTTGCCCCTGGGATCGGGCATCCACAGGGACGAGCAGGTGAAGGGCCTGATGGTGATCTGTCACAAGACCACCCGGTCCTATGC
>DASYWC010000185.1:0-13590 GCA_035936615.1 Allosphingosinicella sp.
CCTTCATGTCCCGCATAGCCGTCGAACCCACGCAGATTTGTGGGCGGAACATCGCTCCGGGCACCATCATCGTGATCAGCCCGTGGGTGCTCCACCGTCATCGTCGCTTTTGGAGCGAGCCGGATCTGTTCCGCCCCGCCCGCTTCGTGGAGCGGCCGCGCGCACATCTTTCCGGCGGCGCGTTCATCCCGTTCGGATCCGGCCCGCGCAGCTGCCTCGGCGCGAGCTTCGCCTTAGCCGAAGCAACGATCCTGATGGCCTACCTCATCGAGAACTTCGTGATCAGCCTGGTCGACAGGCGTCCGGTCATGCCGAAGGCCATCATCTCGACGATGCCGAGCGTGGAGCCCGCCTTCCGGCTCACGGCGACGGGCACGTGAGTCCTCCTCAGGCCGAAACAGTCCTCATCTCCGGGGCGCGAGCTCCGGTCGCGCTCGGGATCGGCCGCGCCTTCGAAGCTGCGGGCTTCCAAGTCGATCTGGTCGACAGCGTATCGAGCTTCATGGTCCGGTGGAGTTCGCTGCGCGGCAACAAGATGCATCGGGTGCGCGCGCCGAGAGCCGATTTCCAAGGCTTCCGTGAAGACATGCGCGCCCTGATATCAGAGCTGCGCCCGGGCCTGATCATCCCCACCTGCGAGGAAGTATTCTACCTTGCTGGAGCGGCCGAGCTGGACGGATACCAGGACCGCTTGTTCGCGCCCCCGCTTTCTCTGCTGAGGCGCCTGCATTCCAAGGCCCAGTTTGCCGAACTGGCGGTCGCCAGCGGCTTGGAGCCGCCGCGCACGTGGCGAGTAACGGCCCCGGACGAACTTCGATCGTTCCCGGAATCCAGTCGCGACCTTGTCTTCAAGCCTGAATTCTCCCGGTTCGGTGCCGAGACCCTCGTTCGTCCCGCCGCCGGAAAGCTGGCGACGCTCGATGTGAGCGAGGACAAGCCGTGGGTGGTACAGGAATATGTGGACGGGGAGGAGGTGTGCGTCTGGTCGGCTGCGCGGGGAGGTCGCCTGATCGCGGCTTCGGGTTACCGGCCCATGTGGCACTTCGGCGGCGCCAGCTCCTACTTCCTCAGAGACCGGGATCCGGGGCTGGTCGAGAGTTGCCGAAAACTTGCGGCCGCGACGGGCATAACGGGGCAAATCTCGCTCGACCTCATGAGAACCTCGGACGGCACGCTTCGCCCGATCGAGTGCAATCCGCGGGCGGTGAGCGGCGTCCAGCTGTTCGCCGGCGATGCGCGGCTGGCAAGCGCACTCATAGGCGAAGAGCCGGGACTGCTCACTCCCGCGATCGCTGCATGCCACGTCGGCCCGGCATTCTGGTCCGCTGCTGCCGCTCGCGCCGTCTCTACGCGCAGCTTTTCCGACGCAGGCGGCGATGCCCGTCGAAGCCAGGACGTGCTGAGCGGTAATGGCGGCACCCGCGTGGCCCTCGGCGCGGTCCTCGATTTCACACGCTTTGCAGTCAAGGGGCTGATCTCTTCCCGCTCCAGCACGCAGGAGAGCACGGCCGACATCGAATGGAACGGCGAGGCGATCGGGTGAGCGTCCCGGCGCTTCTCGAACTCGAACAGCTACGTGCCCGTGCACCCGATCCCGCGCGGGTCTACATCGAAGCATTCGCCACCAACGGCTCTCGGACGTATGTTTCAAACCTCACCACGCAGCTACTTGCGCTGGAGCTGGACGGAGTGGTGGTCCCAGTCACGGTAAACCACTCGGAATATGGGCAGGCATTCACCTGCCTACCCCATTCCGCCTATGCGCTCTATTCCAAGGCGGAACTGGACGTGGTCGACACGGGCGCCGCGCGGCCGTTCCTGGCGGGGGCCGCCAACGCGGCAGGAGCCGTCTTGCGTGCCGCCAGGATCAACCGCGTGGTCAACGTCAACAACTGGATGATGTCGACGAACCTCCACGCCCGCTGGTCGCATGCGTCGGTCCCGGCTGTGCGGGAATGCTTGGTCGATCATTTTCCGAGCCACTTCATGGCGGTGCGTTCGCTCACCCAATGGGCAGACGCCGATCTCATCCGGCAGATGCATGCCGACGGCTGGCGGCTGATCCCGTCGCGCCAGATATTCGTCATGGACGACCCTCACACCGAGTGGAGCGCCCACAGCAACCGCAGGAAGGACCTCAGGAGGATGGAGCTGCTCGCCGACGAGATCGGCGACCTCGATGTGCTGGCGCAAGGCGATGCCGCGCGCATATCCAAGCTCTACCAGGACCTGTACATCCGTAAGTATACGGCGCTCAACCCAGCCTTCACTCCCAGCTTCGTACGGATGACGCATGAGGCCGGCGTCCTGCGCTACCGCGGCGCCCGCGACAAGGGCGGAGCCCTGTCGGTGCTCGTTGCAACATTCGACGACGGAAGCGTGCTCACCCCGCCGCTTATCGCCTACGACCAGTCGCGGCCGAGGTCGGAGGGGCTTTACCGGGCGGCGATGGCTATTTCGGTCTTGATGGCATGCGAACGGGGCATGAAGCTTAACTGGTCTGCCGGCGCGGGAACTTTCAAGGCGAACAGGGGAGGCCGCCCGATGATCGAATACAACGCCTTCTACGATCGGCACCTGTCGAAGCCGCGACGCTTGGCTCTCGCCGCGCTAGACAAGGCGGTGCGATCATTGGTCGCGCCGTTCGTTCAGTCCCGCGGATTTTGACCTTCGTTCCCGACCGGAAAGGGCCGCCTGCAACACGGCGGGCACAAACAGCAGCGAAAGTGCCGTCGAGCTGATCAGGCCCCCGATCACGGCAAACGCCATCGGCTGCCTGAACTCGTCCCCGGCGCCGAGCGTGAGGGCAGCCGGCAGCATGCCCGCGGCCATGGCTACGCTCGTCATGATCACTGCCCGCGATCGCCGCTCGCAGGCCTCGACGATACTATCGCGAACCGGCATGCCTTCACGCAACCGGCGCGCCGCATGCTCCAGCAGCAGGATCGAGTTCTTCGCGGCCAGCCCCAGCAAGAGCAGAAAGCCGATCAGCGCCGGCAGGTTCAGCGCGGAGCCGCTGGCAAGCAGCCCGATCACCGCCCCGCCGAGCGCCAGCGGCAGCGCCGACACGATGATCAGCGGCAGCACGAAGCTCCTGAAGAGGAGCGCCAGCGTAGCGTAAACGGCCAGCGCAGCCCCTGCCATCGCCGCGACCATCGAGCGGAACAGGGTCTGCATCTCCTCCTGATCACCCGTCGGCGCAAGCGCGACCCCGTCGGGCAGTCGGCGCATCTCCGGCAGCCGCTCTATCGCAGCCATGGCTTCGCCGCTGGCGACGCCGGGGGCGAGGTCCGCATCGATGCCTTCCACCCGGCGCCCGTCCAGCCGAAGGATCACAGCGCGGAGGGAGTCGAGCGGCGGAGCCATGGCGGCGAGCGAGGCGAGGTTGCCGTCCAGTCTCTGAATGGGCACGTCTGCGATCTTCGCGTCCGAAGCCGGTGCCGCAATTCGCACGTGGACCGGCAGCAGATCGCCTTCGTCCGTCCAGCTCTTGCCGAAATATTCGCCCAGCGTCGCGAAGCTGAGAGCGGCCTCATACTCGCCCGGCTTCAATTCGTTGCGGGTGGGCGAGCCAGCAGCCCCTTCCGGCGATTGCGCGAGGCCTTGCAGGAGCGGCCTTGGGTCGACGACCGAGGGGAGGCGCTTCATTTCGGCAAGCAGTCTCTCCCGCGTCCTCGCGAGCGCGTTCGGATCCTCCCCGGAGAGGAGAATTTGCAGATCCGCCGCTCCTGAAGGAGGCTCGGCAAAAACCGTCGCGCCGCTCAGCCTTTGGAAGGCGGGACGTAGCGCGCGCCGGATTTCCGGCAGCGAGGCTGCGCGTTCGGGATCGATGGCGACGGCGATCCTCGCGGAGCGCGGATCGGCGGGCGGCGGCCCGGCGCTGATGCCGGCGGCGCCGCCGCCTTCGGCAGTGGCTCCGAGGTGCACCAGCACGTGCTTCGTCTCCGGCCGGCGCGCTACGATGGCGCTCGCCTGGGCCGCGAGCGCCTCGAGATCCTCGATTCTCGAGCCCGGCTCTGTGACGACCGAGACGAAGTAGAAATCCGGATCGGCCGCTGGCTGGAACTCCGTCGGCAGGAGCGGGACCAAGGCCGCTGAAGCGACGATAAACGCGACAGCTCCGGCGATGGTCAGCCAAGGCCTGCGCAGCGCAAGGTTGAGAAACCTTCGGTATATCGGGGGAGACGGCGCCCGTTCCTTCCGCGTGCCCGCTTGGAGGAGGCGCGCCGCGAGGATCGGCGTCAGCAAACGCGCCACCAGCAGGGACATTATCACGGCGGCCGAAACCGTGACTCCGAACTCGAAGAAAAAGCGCCCGGCCACGCCCGGCATGAACGATACCGGAGCGAAGACGGCAACGATGGCTGCAGTCGTTGCGAGGACCGCAAGCGCAATGCTGTCGGCACCGCGCGGCGCGGCCTCCCGAGGCGTTGCACCCGCCTTTACCAGCCGCTGAATGTTCTCGACCTCGACAATGGCGTCATCGACAAGGATGCCGACTGCCAGGGTCAGCGCAAGCAAACTGACCATGTTGAGGCTGAACCCCGAGGCTGCGAGCACGGCGAAGGTCGGCAACAGCGAGATCGGCATCGCCAGCGCCACCACCAGAGTCGCCCGCATATCCCGGAGGAAGAGGAACACGACCAGCGCCGCCAGGAGCATGCCCTCGGCCAGGGCGCGTTGAGTCGAGCCCAGAGCCGCACGAGTCTCGTCGGCACTCGACCAGATCTTGGCGAATCCGAGGTCGGGCCGGCGCTCCGCCAATTCGGCTGCGACATCGGCTACTGCGTCGTCGACCTCCAAGCTGTCCGCGTTAGGCGATTTGGCGACCGTGAAGCCGACTGCGGGAGCACCGTCGAGGGTCGCGTGACTGGAAACGTCGTGAGCCTCCGCAATGGTGGCGATCTGCCGCAGCGGGACCGGTCGCCCATCGGCTGAGGGCACGCGCAGATTGGCCAGCGCCGGTAACGTCGCAATGCCGGCGCCGGCGCGCCAGCGTTCGAGCGAGCTCCTCACCGCCAGCGGAGTGACTTTTTGTGCACGCATCGCTTCCGGACTAAGCGCGATCTCGAGATGCTGATCCGAGCCTCCGAGCCGCCGGGCCGATGCGACCCCGGGGAGCGCGCGAAGCCTCGGCAGGAGGATCCGATCGACATAGGCCGAGAGCGACGGCCCGGAGCCTATCGCCGAAGTGATGGCATAGGACAGCATCGGTGCGGAATCGATCTCCAGCCGACGGACGGAAATCCTGCGCCCGCTGCTTTCCAGCCTGAGCTGGGAAATGGCTGCTTCGACTCGTTTCGTAAGCGGCTGACCGCTTAACCTGCTTTCGAACTGCGCGATGGTGACGGACTGTCCGGTGCCTATTTGAGTCCAGATTCTGTGGATGCCCGGCAGAGTGCCGACTGCGATTTCTGTGCGGCTTGCAACCTTGCGCTCGACCTCTGCGGGGTCCGCCTTTCCGGCGGACACCGTGACCGCCACGGCAGGAAGCTTCACCGTCGGAAAGCGCTTGACCGGCAGTTGAGAATAGCTCGCGCAGCCGAGCGCCAGAAGCAGCCCGAACAGCAGCCATATCCATCTCTCATGAGCGATCGCCCAATGCGACAGACCGGAGAGAGGGCCGGATCTCACTGGCTAAAGATCAACTTCGAACGTGCCGGCTGTCCTTGCACAGAGGCTGATCATGTCGGGTTTGAACCTCCGCCCCCTTTGGGCACGCAACTGAATGCGTAAGACTGCTTTCCAGCTGCACCGCAGTCAAGTGAGGGAGCTCTGTGGCACCACGACAGGTCATTCTGAGTGCATCCACCTGAGTGCATCCATGCACAAATTCCCTATAGAATTCCCCACTGCCAGCGTATCGCGATGAGGGAGTGGTTCGCAGCAGACTGCTTCCACCGCCATTCACGCACCCTCGCCGCTTGACCGGGTGGAACGCTCCCCCGGTATGGACCCATATTGAACGCGCCGTCGCCCAAGCTCGAAGGGCGCAACTCGGCCGGCGCGAGCGGAAAAGAAGAGGCGCGTATCTACTGGGTAGCGGTACCCGGTGACTTAGCCGCCACCGCTTTCGGCGGAGCGTTCTTTACATGCTGGCCGAGCCAGCGGGTCATCTCCCACAGGGTATGCATCGTCGATTCCCGGGCTCGGTAGCCGTGCGCCTCCAGCGGAAGCACCACGTAGCGCACGGTCGCGCCCTGTCCCTTGAGAGCCGCGTAGAAGCGCTCGCTCTGGATCGGGAAGGTGCCGCTATTGTCGTCGACCTCCCCGTGGATGAGAAGGATCGGCTCCTTGATCTTCCGAACGTGGGTGAACGGGCTCATCTGCGTGTACGTGTCTACCGCTTCCCAATAGGTCCGCTGTTCCGCCTGAAAGCCGAACGGAGTGAGAGTGCGGTTATAGGCGCCCGAGCGGGCGATCCCGGTCCGGAAGAGGTCGCTGTGGGCGAGCAGGTTAGCTGTCATGAAGGCGCCGTAGCTGTGGCCACCGACCGCGATCATGCTTCGATCCGCCACACCCATCTTGACCACCGCGTCCACTGCGGCCTCGGCGCTTGCGACGAGTTGCTCGACATAGGTGTCGTTCGCCTCCGCTCCGTTCACTCCGACGATCGGCATCTTCGGGTTGTCGAGGATCGCATAGCCCTGGGTCAGAAGGAACAGGTGGCTTGTTCCGCCCGGCCGGGTGAAGCGGTTCTGCGTGTCGACCACCTGCCCCGCCACCGTCGGGTCGGTGAATTCGGTGGGATACGCCCACATCAGAAGCGGCAGCGGCCCGTCCCGCGCCTGGTCGTAGCCTGCCGGCAGATAGAGGGTACCGCTAAGGTCTACTCCATCGGCCCTTTTGTAGGTCACCAGTTTCTGGGTGACTCCCGCGAGCTGAGGCGCCGGGTCGGGAAAGCGCGTGATCTGTACCGGCTCACCGCCCCCGCGGCTGCGCACGTAAAGGTTGGGCGGATCGATCCTGCTCTCGCGCCGGGTCAGAAGCCTGTTCCCGTTGTCGTCGAGCAGAGCGAGGATGGTCTCGTAATGCGGAGCCTTGGCCTGCCAAAGCCGCTCCGTCTTGCCGGTGGCGATGTCCAGGCGCGCGAGGAACGGAAACTCGCCCTCGCGTGACGCGCCGGGAGCGGTCACGAACACGCCCTTTCCGTCGGCGGTGAAGTGCATCACCGGGCGGCCTTGCGCGTTCGGGCGCATGATCGGGGTGCCGGGATCGTTGTACCGGTCCTGGTAATTGCGCTCGACCAGCATCCGCCCTTCGCCCGGCCGCGACGGATCGACGGCGATGTGCCTCTCACGGCGGGTATTCCACCATTGCGAATAGACGAGCGCGAAATCGTCGCGGCCCCAGGCGGTGCCGGCATAGCGGTCCTTGAGGTCCACGAGGGTCCGCGGCTGCCCGGTGAACGGAGCATCCAGCATGAAGAGCCGGTCCCGCACGGCGGCTTCCCTGCGGACGTCGCCGCCGTCCTGGGCTTCGACCCAGACCAGGGTGGCCGGCTTGTCCGAGCGCCACTGGGGGGAACGGACTCCCGGAGCGACTGCATCGAACTGGGTCGGGATGTCGTCGCGAAGCGGCAGGTCGGCAAGCTTGCGGACCACCTTGCCCGTCAGGTCCGTGACCGTGATCTCGGTCGGGAACAGAGCCGCCGGAACGACATAGCTGAACGGGCGCTTGGCGCGGCTCTGGAGCAGATACCTGCCGTCCGGCGATACGCCCGATCCCCAGATGAGCCCCGGCGCCCCGACAGCACGCGGGGTGCCGTTGAGCGGCACGTGGACGAGCTGCGAGGTGAAATAATATTCGAACTGCCGTTCGTCGGCGGAATTGCGAAGCAAGTCCTGAAACGTCCGCACGGGCGCGGTGCGTCCCGCATTCTCCTGGACGATCGGGCCTTCGGGTGCGCCCTCTATGTTGGGTGCGGGGCCGCGGCGCGCCGGGACGGTGCGGACGATGAAGCCGGAGCTGTCGGGGAGCCATTCGTACCCGCTCCCGAACGCGGCGTTCACTGCGAAGGGGCCGACCCGGCGGGCCGTGCCCGATGCGGCTTCGGCTACCCAGAGCTCGAGACGGTCCGGCCGGTCGACAAGGAACGCCACCCGGCTTCCGTCCGGCGCCCAGCTCGGCGAAGTGAAGCGGGTGCCTGTCGGAAGCGCGACCTTGCGCTCCGCCCCGGTGGACACGTTCTGAAAGCTGATTGCGTTCAGCCACGCGATTCGGCTGTTGGCGGCGCCGTTGTTGCGCGGGTTGATTCGATAACCGGCCAGCTTGAGGTCGGGCTCCGCCAGCTCGGCGATCGGCGGCAGGTTGGCACGCCCGAACAAGGCGACGGTGTCCCGCCTCGGACTTACCGACGGGAGTGGTGTGGGGGGCGCGTCCAGTATCTGCGCAATGGGCGCCGGCGGAGTCATGTAGCGGCTCGGAGTGGCGGCGGTTCCCTGGCTAAGGGCTGGAGTGGCCACCAGCAGGAGCGCCAAGGACGCCATGTTAAGGAAACGCATTGAGATTATCCCCCTTGCCGGTGCTTCACCGCAGCCCGGTGGTAGGACAAAGATCGGCGCACTGACAAGCCGCTGCGAGCGGCGGAAGGCGATCCTCCACGAGTTAACCTGCATTATCGTCCGGTTGTCGCGTCATCCCGCTCCGACAGGGAGAATCCGGTGGGGCCAAGGTGTTGAGGCGCCATGCCAAAATACTACTTCAACGTGCGCTCCGATGCCTTCGAAACCACCGATCTGGTGGGTGAGGAATGCTCCACCTTGAACGCGGTGCGCGGTGAGGCGCTAAGGTGCGCGTCGGACCTGGTTTTGAACGATCTCCTTAACGGCAGGGTGCCGCAGCAAGGCTGGATCGAAGTGGAGGATGAGGAGCATCGGCCGGTTCTGACCCTGCCGCTCAGCGCCGCCGCGTCCTGATGTGACTTCTTTCCGGAGCGAGAGAAGATTTAGCTTGCGGCAAGAGCCTGCTCCGCGGCAACTCGGCGGATGCAAGCGGGCGATCACGCACATGGCATCTCCTTTTCCGAGGCGGCTCGAGTCTGGGCGCGGATCGCGCTCCTGAGCTTTGGCGGACCCGCGGGCCAGATCGCGGTGATGCACCGCATCCTGGTTGAGGAGAAGCGCTGGGTCGGGGAGGAGCGGTTCCTCCACGCGCTGAACTTCTGCATGCTGCTTCCGGGGCCGGAGGCGCAGCAGCTCGCGACCTATATCGGCTGGCTTCTTCACAGGGTGAAAGGCGGACTCGTCGCCGGGACCCTCTTCATCCTTCCGGGCCTGCTCGCGATCATGGCGCTGAGCTGGCTCTACGTCCTCTACGGAAGCGCGGGCCCGGTCGCCGCCCTGTTCTTCGGGCTGAAGGCTGCGGTTCTCGCGATCGTGTTCCAGGCCGTGATCCGGATCGGGTCGCGCGCGCTTGGCAACGTCGCCCGCCTCGCAGTCGCAGCCGCCGCCTTCGTTTCGATCTTCCTGTTCGGCTTGCCGTTCCCGCTGATCGTGCTCGGCGCCGCCCTGATCGGCTTTGCAGCCGTCAAGGCGGGGAGCCGTGCCTTCGTGGGCGGGGGGCATGGAGCCCTGGGACCGGGTGTGCCCGACGCCGAGAGCGCGCTCGGATCCGAGCTTCCGCCGCACGCGCGCCCGGGCCGAGCCGCACTCGCCAGGGTCGCGGTGACGCTCTTGGTCCTGTGGCTCGCTCCGGTGGCGGTTCTGCTCGCCGCCGGCGGAGGCGTGTTCGCCGACATCGCCCTGTTCTTCTCGAAGATGGCGGTGGTGACGTTCGGGGGTGCCTATGCGGTGCTCGCCTATGTCGCCCAGGCGGGGGTGGAGACCTATGGCTGGCTCGCTCCCGAGGAGATGCTGGACGGCCTTGGCCTTGCCGAGACGACGCCCGGCCCGCTGATCATGGTGACCCAGTTTGTCGGCTTCCTTGGCGCCTACCGCGATCCCGGAGGGCTTTCGCCGCTGCTGGCCGCAACCCTGGGCGGCCTGCTGACGACGTGGGTGACGTTCGTGCCCTGCTTCCTGTGGATCTTCGTCGCCGCGCCCTTCGTGGAGCGGCTTCGGGAGAATCGGGCGCTCTCCGCCTCCCTGACTGCGATCACCGCGGCGGTGGTCGGAGTCATCCTCAACCTCGCCTTGTGGTTCGCGCTCCATTACCTGTTTGGCGAAGTCGATGCGGTTCGAGCCGGGCCGCTCAGCCTGGAGGTTCCGCGCTGGGCGACGATCGACGTCAGGGCCGCACTGCTTTCCGCTGCGGCCCTGATCGCGATCCTGCGCTTCAAGCTTGGGATGCTGACGGTGATCGCCGCCTGCGCCGCGGCCGGGATCCTGCTCCACGCTTTCTAGTATCTGCGGTTTCCGGAAGCCTTGCCAAGGGGAGATGGCAGGTTCATTAGCCGGACATGCTTTCTCAACGAACGCGGTACACAATCCGTGCTCTCCTCCATCTGGCAGACCGCTACGGCCAAGGGCCGGTGCAGCTGACCGAGATCGCCGAGGCGCAGAACATTCCCCCGAAGTTCCTGACCGTGATGCTCTCGCAGATGCGGCGCGACGGCCTGGTGGAGTCGCTTCGCGGGCGGGAGGGCGGCTACTGGCTCGCCAAGCCGCCCAAGGATATCAGCTACGGCGAGATCGTCCGGCGCACGCGCGGCTCGCTCGGCCTTTTGCCCTGCGCCAGCCGAAACGCCTATGAAAGCTGCCAGCACTGCATCACCGAGGACAAGTGCCGGCTTCACCGGGTGATGCTGATGGTCAGGGACGAGACTGCCCGCATCCTAGACAATATCAGCCTTGCGGACGAAGTCCCTGCGGAGTTCGCGGGCGAGCCGCCGCAGTGACCCTTCGCCACATCGCGATCGTCGGCGGCGGCTATGCCGGCACCATCCAGGCGCTAAGCCTGCTCCGGCACAGCAGCGCCAGGGTCACCCTGATCGAGCGCACCGGCCGGCTTCCCCGGGGAGCCGCCTACAGCACCCGCCACCCCGATCATTTGCTCAACGTGCGGGCTTCGAAGATGAGCGCCTTCGCCGACGCGCCCGCGCATTTCGAGGACTGGCTGTCGAAGCTCGGTGCCGGGGACGGTGCCAGCTTCGCCCAGCGGCGCCTCTACGGCGCCTATCTGGAAGAGCTGTTCGAGCAGGTTTCGGCCGAAGCCGGTGAGCGGCTGCAGGTCGTGGCAGGGGAGGCGGTCGCAGTCACTTCGGACGGGGAAGGGGAATCCGTCCGGCTCGCAGGCGGCGAGACCGTCCACGCCGACGCGGTGATCCTGTCCATCGGCAACCTTCCCCCCAACGCGCCGACTATCCCCGCCGACCTGCCACCGGGCGTCTTCGTTGCCGATCCCTGGGCCGGAGATATTGCGGCGGGGCTCTCCAGCGGCGACCATGTGCTTCTGATCGGAACCGGCCTCACCGCGATCGACGCTGCACTGACTTTGGACGCGGCCGGCTTCGAGGGGCGCATCGCCGCAATCTCCCGCCGGGGAATGGTCCCGCGCCCGCACGACCGCAGGCTGCTCGAGACGCCGGAGCTCCTCAAGGCTCCGAGCGGCGGCCTGGCGGACATGACTCAGGCGGTTCGGAAGAATGCGGAGCGGATCGGCTGGCAGCCCGCCATAGATCAGCTTCGCCCGCATACCCAGGCGCTCTGGGCATCGGCCCCGCCCGAGCGGCGGATGCGCTTCCTTCGGCACCTCCGGCCTTATTGGGACGTGCACCGGCACCGCATCGCCCCCGAAATCGGCGACCGGATCGATGTCATGCAGCGCGATGGCCGCCTGTCCTTCGAGGCGGGCAAGCTGGTCTCCGTAGAGCCCTCTGGGGCGGCTGCGAAGGTCGTCTGGCGGCGCCGAGGCGCTGCCGGGACCGAGGAGCTTTGCGCGGCTCGGATCGTCAACTGCACCGGCCCAAGGGGGAACGTGACTCGCTCCGGCGAGCCGCTGCTCGACCAGCTTGTCTCCGTGGGCCGGATCCGCCCCGACCCCTGCCGGATCGGCATCGATATCGACTCCGATTGCCGTGCGATCGCGAGCGACGGCACTCCTGCGGCCTCGCTCTACGCGATCGGCCCGATGACCCGCGGCGCGCTCTGGGAGGTCGTCGCCGTTCCGGACATACGCGTGCAGGCGGACGGTCTCGCTCGACAGCTTGCCGGCTGACCGACGCGGGTTCCGTTGGGGCGCTCTGATTTCTGCGAACGCCATGGCCGCTTCGACGAACGGCCCGTTCCCTTCCGAATCAGTCTGGCGACACCGGGCGCGCTCCACTATTCCGTTGTCCGAACACCATAAATTGGGGGATGAGATGTCGTCGTCACGAAAGTTCGGAGCCAGGTTCGTGCTTCTCTCACTGGCTTCGGGCCTGACTGCGCTCGCCGCTCCGGCGGCGGCAATCGCCGCGCAGGGCGCCATCTCCGCGCCGATGAGCGTGCCGCCGCTCGCCTATAAGGCGCGCAAGCTAGCCAATGGGCTGACCGTTTATACCTTACGCGACACTGCGACGCCCAACGTCGCGGTCTCCGTCTGGTACGAGGTGGGCGCGAAGCACGACCCCGCGGGACGTTCGGGCTTCGCGCATCTGTTCGAGCACATCCTCTCGCGCAAGACCGTCAACATGCCGTACAACATGATCAACGGGCTCACCGAGGACGTGGGCGGCGTCCGAAACGCCTCGGTCAGCTGGGACCGGACCAACTATTACGAGATAGTCCCGGCGCGTTACCTGGAAACGATGCTCTGGACCCACGCGGAGCGGATGGCTCGGCCGGTGGTCGACCCCGAGGTGTTTGAGAAGGAGCGCGACGTCGTCAAGGAAGAGCTTCGCCAACGCGTGCTCGCGCCCCCCTACGGCCGGCTCTTTCCCTTCGTCATCACCGAGAATGCTTTCGACCGGATGCCCCACCGGCGCCCGCCCATCGGCAGCATCTCCGATCTCGACTCGGCGACGCTCGCCGACGCACGCGCCTTTCACGAGGCCTATTACGGCCCGGATACCGCGACCCTGATCGTCTCGGGAAATTTCGACGAGGCGCAGCTCAGCGCCTGGGTGGACCGCTATTTCGGAGCGATACCCGCGCGAGCCACTAAGATCCCGCTGAAGATCACCGAGAGGGACCAGCGGCGCACCCAGCCGCGGCAGGTCATCGCCTATGCGCCGAACGTGCCGCTGCCCGTCGTGGCCAAGATCTGGCAGGCCCCTGGGGCGGCTCACGCCGACATCCCAGCGCTTGAGGTGATGAGCGCGATCCTCGCCCGCGGCGAAAGCTCGCGCCTCCACAAGAGCCTTGTCTACGACAAGAGGATAGCCACCAGCGTCTCCGGCAATTTGGTCGATATCGAGGAGGCGGGCTTCTACGCTCCCATCGTAATTCTCGCGAGCGGCAAGACCCTGGCGGAAGGGGAGGCGGCACTCACGGCCGAACTCGACCGCATGCGCTCGACTCCGGTGACCGCGGCCGAGCTTACGGAGGCGAAGAACGAACTGGTCGCGGACGCGCTTCGGGAGCGGGAGACGTTCAGCGGAACAGCATTCGCGCTCGGCGAGGCGCTGGTCCGAACCGGCGATCCACGCCACCTCGACAAGCAGCTTGCCGC
>DASYWC010000186.1:0-3900 GCA_035936615.1 Allosphingosinicella sp.
GGCCTGCAGCTTGGCGGCCTGGATCGCGCGCCGCGCGATCTCGACCGGTTGCTGGCCGGCGACGATCGGCAATGTATCGACGCTGGCCTGGCGGCCGAGGATTGCGAGCTGCTCCTGCGCTGCCGGGCGGGCAACGTCGAGCGAGGCCATCAGCACCTTCTTGCGGGCGCCCTCTCCCCGTCCGTCGGTAAGGCGCTTGGCGAGCTTGGCGGTGGTGGTCGTCTTGCCGGAACCTTGAAGCCCGACCATCATCACCACCGCGGGCGGAGTGACGTCCACATCCAGGTCCGAAGCGTCCGAGCCCAGCATCGCGACCAGCGCATCGTGGACGATCTTGACGACCTGCTGGCCTGGGGTGATCGACTTCAGGACCTGCTGGCCGACGGCCTGCTCGGTGGCCTTGTCGACGAACTCACGCACCACCGGGAGCGCCACGTCGGCTTCGAGGAGAGCGATACGCACCTCGCGCATGGCGGAGCGCACGTCCGCTTCGTTGAGGGCGCCGCGGCCGCGCAGCCGGTCGAAGACGCCGCTCAGGCGGTCGCTCAAACTGTCGAACATGTCCTCGCCTCCTCGGGGCGGGCTTCCAAAAACGCAAAACCGCCGGCGGGCGAAACCTCGCCGGCCAGCGTGCATCCTTGGACGCGCCAAATCTCTCATCGCATGATTACGATGCCGGCCCGGTAGCCGCTGCACCTCGCAATCGTCAAGAAAATTGCGCCGTTTAACCCGATTTTCACCAGGCCAAGGCTAGCAGCTGTCAATGCTCATAGCCGCACTTCTGCTGCTCAACCTAGCCGTGGCCCTATTCGCATGGCGCCGCTACCGGGGGGCGTCTCGCCAGGCGGCCTCCGACTCAATTGCCCAGGCGCCGGCCCACAGCGCGCCCGCCAGCGCTCCCGCAGATCAAGACCGGGAGCGGGAGCTTCAAGAGCGTAGCGAGATCGAGGCGGGCGTGCGGGCCGGGATACGCGCTGGCGAGCTCGTCCCCTATTTCGAGCAGCAGATCGACCTTTCCAGCGGAAGGCTTCGTGGCTTCGAGATGCTGGCCCGTTGGAGTCACCCCACGCGGGGGCTGGTCGCACCGGAGGAGTTCATCTCGATCGCCGAGGATTGCGGGCTGATCGGCGAGCTCTCCCTCTCGGTCATGCGCCAGGCGCTGACGGAGGCGCGGGCATGGGACAACAGCCTCATCCTCTCGGTCAACATCTCGCCTGTCCAGCTAGAGGATCCGTGGCTGGCCCAGAAGCTGGCCAAGCTGCTCAGCGAGACGGGCTTTCCGGCTGAGCGGCTGGAGGTGGAGATCACGGAGCGTTCGCTGCTTGGAAATCTGGGGCTGGTCCAGGCGATCGTAAGCAGCCTCAAGAACCAGGGCATCAGGCTTGCACTGGACGATTTCGGAACCGGCTATTCCTCGCTGGCGCACCTTCGCGCGTTGCCGTTCGACAGGATCAAGATCGACCGAAGCCTCGTCACCTCGATCAACGACAATCCCGAGAGCGCGGCGATCGTCGCTGCGGTCACCAGGCTCGCCGAGAGCCTCAACCTGGCCGTCACCGCCGAGGGGATCGAGGATAGCGTCATCGAGGCGAGGCTCCGCTCCATGGGGAGCTATACAGGCCAGGGCTGGCTGCTTGGAAAGCCGATGCCTCTGAAGGAGGTACGCGCTCTGCTGGCGGAGCGGGGGCTGTTGCCCGCCAGGCGCGGCTACCTGACCGCGTCCCCTAGCCCTGAGGCTCAGGTGATGGCCCGCCGCGCCGGCTAGCCTGCCGTGGCGGCCGGGTGGACTTGCACCCCGCCACTGCCTAGATCGCCCGCAATGGCGCGCCGCTTTCACAAGATGCATGGGCTGGGAAACGATTTCGTGGTGTTCGACGCCCGCGAAGAGCCGTTGCAGCTCGACGCCTCCAAGGTGCGGGCAATCGCCGACCGGAAGACTGGCGTGGGCTGCGATCAGCTGATCGTTCTGGAGCCCTCTTCGCCCGCGGACGTGAAGATGCGCATCTTCAACTCCGACGGCGGCGAGGTCGAAGCTTGCGGCAACGCGGCGCGCTGTGTCGCAATCCTCGCCGGCGGAGGCACAATCGAGACTGCCGGCGGGATCATCAGCGGCTCCGCGGAGGGAAGCGAGGCCGCGATCGACATGGGCGAGCCGCGCTTCGGCTGGCAGGATATCCCCCTCGCCTACGCAATGGACACGGCGGCCATGCCGGTTGCGTGGGAAGAGCTGCAGCACCCGTTCGCGGTCAACGTCGGCAACCCGCATGTCGTGTTCTTCGTGCACGACGCGAACTCGGTCGCCCTCGAACGGCTGGGACCGCAGATCGAGAACGACCCGCTCTTTCCTTCGCGGGTGAACGTCAACGTAGCGTCCAAGGAAGAGGACGCACTGAAGCTGCGGGTGTGGGAGCGGGGCGCGGGCCTTACCCTCGCCTGCGGGACCGGAGCCTGCGCGACTGCGGTGGCGGCGATCAGCCGCGGCCTATCGGAAAGTCCCGTGGAGGTTCGACTTCCAGGCGGCTCGCTCACAATCCAGTGGTCGCGCGGCTCGCCGTTGCGGATGACCGGGCCCGCTACCCACGTATTCACAGGCGAGATCGAGCTGTGAGCGGCCCCGAGTTTATCACCATGGGTTGCCGGCTCAACTTCGCCGAGAGCGAGGCGATGCGCGCGCTCGCCGGGGGGCAGGAGGATCTCGTAATTGTAAACAGCTGCGCGGTCACCAACGAAGCGGTGCGCCAGACCCGCCAGGCGATCCGCCGCGCCAAGCGGGCCCGTCCCGAGGCCCGAGTGATCGTCACCGGCTGCGCGGCTCAGATCGAACCCCACACCTTTGCGGCAATGCCAGAGGTCGAGCGGGTGGTCGGCAACAGGGAGAAGTTCGAGCCTGCGTCATTCCAGCCCCCTCTCCCCGCGGGAGAGGGCTGGGGTGAGGGGTTACGGAGTAAGAGAACAACCGCGGACGCCGTACCCCCCCACCCAACCCTCCCCCCATGGCGGAGGGCCTTAGACGCCGAGATCCACGTTTCCGACATCATGGCCGTGCGCGAGACCGCTCCCCACCTCGTCACCGGCTTTGCCGAGCGGTCCCGAGCCTTCGTGGAGGTTCAGAACGGCTGCGACCATCGCTGCACCTTCTGCATCATTCCCTACGGCCGGGGGAACAGTCGCTCCGTTCCGGCCGGGCTGGTCGTCGATCGGATCAAAGCGCTGGTCGACGAAGGCTTCGCGGAGGTGGTGCTGACCGGAGTCGACGTCACCAGCTACGGTCCCGACCTCCCCGGAAGCCCCAGCCTCGGTCAGCTCGTCGAGCGCATCCTGAAGCACGTGCCGGGGCTGCAGCGCCTCCGTCTCTCCTCGCTGGACAGCGTCGAGATCGACGGGCGGCTGGAGGAGATCATCACCGGCGAGCAACGCTTCATGCCGCACCTCCACATGTCCTTCCAGGCCGGCGACGACATGATCCTGAAGCGGATGAAGCGCCGCCACAGCCGCGCTCAGGCGATCGAGACGGTGCAGCGGCTGAAGTCGAAGCGGCCGCAGATCGCGATCGGAGCGGACCTCATCGCGGGCTTCCCGACCGAAACAGAGGAGATGGCCGAGAACAGCCTCAAGCTGATCGACGAGTGCGACATCGTCATGGCCCACATCTTCCCCTTCTCGCCCAAGCAGGGCACCCCCGCCGCACGAATGCCGCAAGTGCCGCACGCGCAGATCAAGGAGCGCGCCCGCAAGCTCCGGGAGGCAAGCGCGGGGCGCAGAGCAATGTGGCTGCAGAGCCTGGTCGGCACCCGGCAGAGGGTGCTCATCGAGAAGAACGGGCTTGGCCACGCCGAGAATTTCGCGCCCGTCCGCCTCCTCCGCTCGTCCCGAGCGAAGTCCAGGGGCGCTGGCACACAG
>DASYWC010000187.1:0-5650 GCA_035936615.1 Allosphingosinicella sp.
TGGATCACGCCGTCGATCGAGTCCACGTGCAGGTTCTTGGGTACGAAGCCGGCTCCGATGCCCTGGATCGGGTGCGGCCCGGGCTGGCCACCGGAGATGACGGGAGAGAGCGTCGGCTCCACCGCGAACACCTTGAGGTTCGGCCATTCCTTCTTCAGCACTTCGGCGCAGGCGGTGATGTGGCCGCCGGTGCCTACTCCGGTGATGATGACGTCGATCGGATTGTCGCGGAAATCGTGGAGGATCTCCTGAACGGTGGTTCGGACGTGGACGTCGATATTGGCGTCGTTCTCGAACTGCTGCGGGATCCAGGCGCCCTCGGTCTGGGAGGCGAGATCCTGCGCTCGGGCGATGGCGGCCTTCATGCCTCCTTCCTTGGGAGTAAGGTCGAAGGTGGCGCCATAGGCCGACATCAGCCGGCGGCGCTCCAGGCTCATGCTTTCGGGCATGACGAGGACCAGCTTGTAGCCCTTGACGGCTGCGACCATGGCAAGGCCGATGCCGGTGTTTCCGGACGTGGGCTCGATGATGGTGCCGCCCGGCTTCAGAGCGCCCGAGCGCTCCGCGTCCTCGACCATCGCCTGGGCGATCCGATCCTTGATCGATCCGCCCGGATTGGCGCGTTCCGATTTCACCCACACCTCGGCGTTGCCGAACAGGCGGTTGATCCGGATGTGCGGGGTGTTCCCGATCGTCTCGAGTATGCTGGCGGCTTTCATGGCTGTCCTTTCTCGGCTTTGGGATTGAGACCTGCGACCATCGCAGGAAGTTCGGATTGAGGGGCGTCCTTGCGCGGAGCCTCGGCAAGCACGGCCTCGTCGGGTGGAACGAAGCGGTCGGCTCGGCGAAGGCCGGGGAAAAGCCAGGCGCAGGCGCCGGTTACCGCCACCGCAAGCGCTCCTCCGCCGACCACTGCGACCACGGGCCCGAAGATGGCGCCCGCGATGCCCGCCCGGAACTCGCCGAGCTCGTTGGAGGCGGAGATGAAGAGGCCGGAGACGGCGGAGACCCGGCCGCGCATGGCGTCGGGGGTGTGCAGCTGGATGAGAGAGGAGCGAACGTAGACGCTGATCATGTCGGCGGCGCCAAGCACGAACAGGCTTGCGAGCGAAAGCCACATGACCCGGCTTTCGCCGAAGACGACGGTGGAGAGGCCGAAGACGGCGACTCCGATGAACATCTTGGCGCCCACGTGCCGCCTGAGCGGACGGCGCGCGAGGACCAGCGCGGTGAGGGCCGCTCCGACCGCGGGCGCGGCACGAAGCGCGCCCAGGCCTTCGGAGCCGACGTGGAGGATGTCCCGCGCGTAGACTGGGAGCATTGCGGTGGCCCCGCCGAGCAGGACAGCGAACAGGTCGAGGGTGATGGCTCCGAGCACGATCTTGTTGTCGCGGACGTAGGCGAGCCCTTCGAGAACAGCGCGCAGGGGGTGGGAGTCGCCAGCATTGCCGCGTGGGATGGGCCGGATCATCAGCATCGCGCCAAGAGCGACTGCGAACAGGACTGCGGAGACTTCATAGGGGAGGGCGAAGCTCAGGGCGTAGGCTGCCCCGCCCAGAAGCGGCCCGGCGACCGCTCCGGCCTGCCAGGCGATTGAGTTGAGGGCGATCGCGCTCGGGAGAAGCGGTGCGGGCACGAGGTTGGGGGCGAAGGAGGACAAGGCCGGCCCCGCAAAGGCGCGGCCGATTCCGAGAGCGATTGCAACCAGGAACAGCGGCAGAAGCGACATGGAGTCGGACCAGACCAGAGCGGCGAGCGCGGCTGCGCAGACCATCTCCAGCGCAAGGCTCGCCCGGACGATCCAGCGCCGGTCGATCCGGTCGGCCGCGTAGCCCGCGACCAGGGTGAGGAGGAAGAGCGGCAGGAACTGCGCAAGCCCCACCATTCCGAGCCAGAAGCTCGCCTCCTGGATGCTCATCGTGCGTCGGGCGATGTCGTAAACGTGGATTCCGATAACGACGACCAGCATGGTGCTGGCGATGGTGGTCGCGAGCCTCGCCGCCCAGAAGAAGCGATAGTCGCGGTACTGGAAGGGCGACGCTTCGGTCATTGGGCTGCCAAGTAGGTTGCTTGGCCGGACGCCGCAACCGGCGCCGCTGCCCGCAAAGGTAACGAAGGTAACGCCAATGACCGCGATACGTCGGTGAACGGAGGGCGCGTGCCGATGAAGAGCGTTGCGAGGATCAGAGCTCCCACGGGTCCGCGCCGGAATCGGTTTCGGGATGGAAATGCCGGAGCGCCGCGATCAGCAGCCGGTCGTTATAGCGCCGGTGTTCCCCCACCTGCCGGCCGCGGTAGAAGACAGGGACCGCCACTCCGTCGATCGCCCGCTCGATCGCTTTGTCGCGCGCCTTGCAGCGCCCTTCGTACCGCGCGGCATGCCAGGCGCGGGCGAAGCCGCTCTCCTCGCCCGCCCGCGTCAGAAGGGCGTAGGCGGACTTGGGGCTCATCCCGACCGCACGCGCCGCCGCCGACACCACCCCAATTCGGGCGAGCTGGAAGATGAAATCCCGCTGCTTCTCAGGAGTCCAGCCGTCATGGCGGCGGGACGCGGAAGGGACCGGGTCAAAGTCGAAAGGATCGGGCGAGTCGCGCATCGACGAGTCTATGCGCAAATTCTGGCCGTGTAGGACAGCACAAAATTTTCCGCGGGTACTGCCGCTTTGGGTGGGACCTGGACATCCACTGCAACCAGAGGGCTATTCAGCACCTTTGCTGTCGAGGGCGATCCAGATCGCGTGCCCAAATGCGACTAGGTCATTGTCGGCGTACAGTGAGGTGCCGGCCTCGTGCTTTCGCCCGTCGCTGCTGATTTGCCACCCACAAACGACGAGCGGTTCGTCGCAGGATGGCAAACGTTCGACGTGTACGGTGAAGCGGCCTAGGACCGCCGGGCCCGACCGATCTTGGACGGCAAAATAGCCTGGGCAATCGAGAGCGGCCCAAATGAACCGAGACTGCAGCACACCAGTTGCGTCACAAAGGTCGTAGGTAGGCTCCCAGGGAGCGGCGACCATCGTCTGGTCCAACGCCCCCGGGAAGATGCGAAGTCCGTCTCGGTCGCGACGTCCCGGCCCGCAGACGAAGCATTCCGGGAAGATGTGGTCATTGAATCCCGTGAAGCGTGCACTGGCCGCTTTGGCAGCAAGGAAATCTGGCGCTGTCGGCAACTCGATGTTGATCGTCGCCGGCTGTGCCGAGGCGATCAGCTCGTCCCCATGCCACAATGTCCGCTCCGAGCCATTGGATCTGATCTCCAGGTCGCGGTTCAGCGGCGGTGGCTTGCGAAGGGTTACCGCGCAGTCGGAACCGCCGAGACCCTCGGCGAGCAGCCCCGCAACGTAGCCGCCATTTCCGCTCGCTGGCGGTCCGCGAAAACGACTCTCGATTCGGAGCGTAGTCATTGCACCTATCTCAAAAACATGCGCCCGAACCTTAAGCTGTTCGGTCGGCGATGTCTTCTTGCGTGGAAAGCGCACATTCCCTTCTCTATCCGCCACGACTGCTACCGGCCTGCGGCAACTTGCATCCCTCGGACGATGCCGCTTACAAACTGGCCCAATGGCCAGCGTATTTCTCAGCTATGCTCGTGAAGACGCCTCTGCCGCCGAAGCATTGGCACGGGCACTCGAGGCGGCAGAGCACCAGGTCTGGTGGGACAGGCGGCTTAGCGGCGGTGCGGAGTTCACTCGAGAGATTGAGCAGGCGCTAGAGCAGGTCGACGCGGTCGTCGTCCTCTGGTCGAAGAGCTCTGTTCATTCCGCGTGGGTGAGGGACGAGGCAGAGCTGGGAAGAGATTCCCTTCGCTTGATTCCTGCTTCGATCGACGGAGTTCAGGCCCCCCTTGGCTTTCGGCAGTACCAGACGATCGATTTAACTGATTGGCTGGCTTCCAAGGATGGTGCACCTCGCGAGTTGCTGAAGAGCCTAGCCGCCAAAGCGGAAGGACGCGCGCACGCACGGGGTGAAGAGCCTCGGGGAGAGGACGAGGGTCACATCCTTCATCAGGAGGTGCAGTTCTGTTCAGCGCCTGACGGAACCGGGCTCGCGTTCAGTGTTGTGGGCGAAGGGCCGCCGCTGGTGAAGACTGCGAACTGGCTAAACCACCTTGAACTGGAGTGGGATTCCCCGATCTGGCGGCATTGGATTCGGGAACTCTCGCGCAGGCACACCCTGCTTCGCTATGACGAACGCGGTAATGGAATGTCCGACCGCGACGTGCCGGAATTGTCGCTGGACGCGTTTGTGGAGGACCTGGAGACGGTTGTGAACGCCGCCGGCCTCGACGAATTCGACCTCGTCGGCATCTCTCAGGGGGCCGCCGTTTCCGTCGCCTACGCCGTGCGCTATCCAGAGCGTGTCCGCAGGCTTGTCCTCTATGGGGGATTTCCGGGGGGCAGGCATGAAGATACAGACCTCCAGATCCAGTGGAAGGCGATGTACACGCTTGCCGGTGTGGGTTGGGGTAAGAACAACCCTGCATTTCGGCAGGTTTTCACGAGCTTGTACTACCCCAACGGAACCCCTGAGGAAGTGCAGGCCTTCAACGAGCTTCAGCGAGTCTCTGCCTCGCCAGAGGAGGCGCAGCGCCTGATGCGAGTTCTAGGCCAGCTCAACGTGCAAGATCTCCTGCCGAAGGTGCAGGTTCCCACACTGGTTATCCACAGCCGCGGTGACGCCATGGTTCCCTTTGAGGAAGGCCGGTTCATGGCCACGAAGATTCCTGGAGCCCGCTTCGTCGCACTGGAAAGCGAGAACCACCTTCTGCCTGAGCGCGATCCGGAATGGCCCAAGGTTCAGAGGCTTCTTCGGAGCTTCCTTGCCTAAAGGTAGAACTTTTCCGTCGCGCCCTCAGTCGGTGCATCGAACGGGCAGCTTGCTCATCTGTGCGTACGGTGCGGGCGCGCCGTCTTAAGCGAGCTTTCCTCCTGAGTGGCTCTTGGCCTGCAAGGAGGTGCGCCCTGTCTCAGCCACGAGCGAGTTGAGCAATCGGCAGATACGGTGCCCTCGCGTCCGTAATTTGTGCTCCGGCATCCAAAAGGAGGACGCGCTGGCGAGGGGAGGGAGGGTTTGATCGCTCGCTACCGCAGTTGCCGCAGGTTCACAGGAACATCACCTATGTTATGAGGAACTTATCGCTAGCCCCACCCGGCAGACTAGCGACAGAGAGACAATGGTCGTGCTCCCGCCACACGCTCCCGGGGGGGTCTATGTCTTACTACAATGAAATCCAACGCGCCGATGACCAGGCTTATTACGAGCGCCGCGCCGCTGAAGAAGCGCGTCGTGCCGAAAGAGCCATAACGCCGGAGGCCAAGCGCTCGCACAGCGAGCTGGCCGCCATATTCCAGCGCAAGGCCGCGGAAGCGGGTTCCGCCGAGCCTTTAGCCCTCAATCTCCAGAGCACTTCGAAACGGTAGGTTAAGCACCAGCCGCTGATCCTCATCGACGACTTCGATCCGGTGATCGAGGTTGAGCTTGCCGTTGCGCAGGTTCTCACAAGCCAGTTCCCGCGCGCCCTTCAGAGCTTCGCGACGGACCGTCTCAAGGTCGGGCAGTTCAACGCCTTCGTCGTCGAGCGCAACGATGTCGTCGTAAACGTGAAAGTAGAACCGCGGCATTGCGGCTGTATAGCCGATTCCCCCCCCCC
>DASYWC010000188.1:0-5840 GCA_035936615.1 Allosphingosinicella sp.
GTTCATTTCCACCCGGACCTAAACGTCGATTTGGCTGTTCTTCCTGTGGCCGAACTTCTCGACCACTGGGCCTCGCAAGGCCGAACCATATTCTACAAGGCTCTAACGCCCAGCTTGGTCCCTGATGAAAAGGGGTGGGCAGATTTTGATGCGTTGGAGGACCTGCTGATGATCGGCTGCCCGAATGGGCTGTTTGATCAGGAAAACCATTTCGCGATCATTCGCAAAGGCATAACGGCATCGCCCCTGTCAGTCCCTTACGAAGGCAAGCAGGAGTTCTTGGCGGATATAGCCTGCTTCGGCGGTTCCTCGGGATCGCCGATCTTCTCGTACAATCCCGGCATCTCGTTCGATAGGAACACCTCGCAGTACAGCTTGACCGGAAGGGGCCTGCGCTTCGTAGGCGTTTTGTACGCGGGCCCGGTGTATCTGCAGGAAGAGCAGGTCGTGTTGCGCACACCTGTGGTGAACATCTCCACTCCAATGCATCTGGGTTTCGCCATCCGCAGCTCGGAAGTTAAGCGAATGGTTCACGACCTTCTTATAGCTCGGGGCAGCACACCGGCAGTCCAGGCTGTTTAGAGGGTAGACCTGCGTATGGGCGGCGAGGCCGCTTTTCACCGAATGCTCAGGCTTTGCTCATGCCGCTCACCGGCGCGCCCGCTAGGCTCCTTGGCTCATGATGCGCTAAAGCTTTTTCAGGGAGCCGACCGATGGGACTGTTTTCACGCGACCGCTCGCCCGGGGCCAAGCTGGCTTTGGCGGTGCTTATCGGAATCCTGCTGTCGGTCCCGCTCTTCTCCGTGTGGTTGCTGGTCTACGACCGGCAGCAGCAGTCGGAGACGGCGCGCGCCTCGATCGCGGAAGGCTGGGGCGGTCCGCAGCAGATTGCAGGGCCGCTGCTCGTCATCCCGTACCGCGCGACCATTACCGAGACCGTGACGGAAGCCAACCGGCCGGTCGTGCGCTCGCGCCAGGTGTGGCAGGAGCTGACCCTGTCGCCGGAGCTTGTCGAGATCTCGACCGAGATCCGGCCGGAGCGGCGCAAGCGCTCCATCTACGAAGTTGTCGTCTACGAGGCGGCGGTGTCGGGCAAGGCGCGCTTCGCGATGCCCGCGGACCTGTCGCGCTTCGGAGTGGCCGTTGCCGACATGGCGCTGGACCGGGCTGAGCTGCGCTTCGGCCTGACGGATCCGCGCGGGCTGTTCGGCCAGCCTCCGCGCGTGTCGGTGGGCGGCCGCTCGCTCCGGCTCCAGCCCGGCGGAGGCACGGTGGCGACCGGCAATGCGGGCTTCTTCTCCTGGGTCGACGCGGGGGCGCTGGCCGACGCGCCGATCGTGGCGGAGTTCGCCTACTCCTTCCGCGGCAATGGCTGGCTCTCGCTCGCTCCGCAGGGGGGCGACACGCGCTGGCAAGTGCGCTCGCCCTGGCCTCATCCATCCTTCAAGGGCAGCTTCCTTCCGAGCCAGCGCAACGTCACCGACCAGGGCTTCACGGCCACCTACCGCGTCGGCAACCTGGCTCTCGGCCAGTCGCTGGTCAGCACGGGGCCCGTCGCCGGACGGGAGCCGGCGCCGCGCTCGCCCATAGAGGGCACGGTCGAAGTCCCCCCGCCTCCTGCCCCGGGCGGCGGCGCGGGTCCCGGCTATAATGCCCAGATCGACCTGGTGCAGCCGGTCGACCTCTACTCCCGGGTCAACCGGGCGACGAAGTACGGCTTCCTGTTCATCGGCTTCACGTTCCTCGCCTTCCTGCTGTTCGACGTGATTGGCGGAGTGCGGGTGTCGGCGGTGGAATATCTGCTGGTCGGCGCGGCTCTGGTGCTGTTCTTCGTGCTTCTGCTCGCCTTTGCCGAGGTGATCGGCTTCACCGCCGCCTATGTGCTCGCCAGCGCCGGGATCATCGGCCTCAACACGGCCTACTCGGCGGCGGTGCTTGGAAGCTGGCGAAGGGCGGGCTTCATCGCCGCGCTTCTTACCGGGCTCTACGTGGTGCTCTACATCCTGCTCAGCCTCGAGGCGTTCTCGCTCCTGATCGGATCGCTGATGCTCTTCGCTGCCCTCGCGGCGGTGATGTACCTCACCCGCAACTTGAACTGGGGCGCGGGACAGCCGGAGGCGGCGAGCTGATCGCGCTGGTCCTTGCAGGCCGCCGTCCGGGCAGGGATCCCCTGGCCTCCCGCTTCGGGGTTGCCGACAAGGCCCTGATCGAGGTGGGGGGCGAGGCGATGCTGTCCCGGGTGGTGCGAACCCTGCTGGCTCATTCGCAGGTCGACAAGGTCGTGGTGCTGGGCGATCCCCAGCTTCGGTGGGTCGTGGAGGACGACCGTGCGTCCTTCGAGGAAGCGGGTGCCTCCATCGCCGACACGCTCCGCTCGGCGCTGGAGCGGCATGACGGCCCGTTCCTCCTCACGACCGCCGACAATCCCCTGCTCGACTCTGCGATGATCGATGCGTTTCTTGCCGGAGCGAAGCGCGCTGACCTTGCGGCGGGCCTGGTGGAAAGGCGGGTTCTGCTTTCGGCCTATCCGGGATCGAAGCGGACGTGGCTTCGGTTCCGGGCAGGCGCTTATTCGGGCGCCAACCTGTTCTGGCTCGCCGGGCCGCAGGTATTGCCGGTCCTCGACGTCTGGCGGCGGGTCGAACAGCAGCGCAAGCGCGCTCGGGCGGTGTTGGGGGCCTTCGGGCCTCTCCTCCTGGCGGCGGTGGCTCTGCGCCTTCTGACGGTGGAGCAAGCGGCGGCGCGGGTTGGGCGGCGGTTCGGGATTGTCGCCCGAGCGGTGGTGCTGCCCTACCCGGAGGCCTGCATCGACGTCGACAAGCCAGCCGACCATGCGCTGGTGGAGGACGTGCTTCGGAGAAGGGGCGGCTAAGGCACCCCATCCTTCTGCAGCATCGCCCGCCGGGTGAACCATCCGAACAGCAAAACCGCGAAGCATGCCGATGAGAGGTTGGCGAAGGCTGCGCCGCGCGCGCCCAGAGCGGGGAGGAGTATCGCCATCATGACGAGCAGGAAGAGGGTCACCATGACCCGGAGGCGGAAGGCGGTCCCTGCTCGGCCGGTGGCCATCAGCGCGGGCTCGAAGCTTACTCCAACCATTTCGACCGCAGCTGCAATGCCGAGGATGAGAAGGAGAGGGTAGGCGCCCACGAACGCGGGGGCGACAAGGCGCAGAAGCGGCTCCCCGATCAGGAGCAGGACCGCCACGATCACCACGGCCCCGCCCAATGCCAAGCGAGTGGAGCTTCTAAAAAGGGTGTTCAGCTTGTCGCCGCCGCCGCCGGAATGGAGCCGGGCGAGCTCCGCAAAGATTGCTCGGGAGAGCAGATCGCCGATCCGGGCAAGCGCCTGCCCAAGCTGGTGCGCCAGGCGGTAGGCGCCCGCCGCAGCCGTTCCGACCACCAGTCCGACCAGCAGAACGGGAAGCTGCCTGCTGATCGAGCGCAACGTCACCCCGGCGTTGGTAATCGCGACGAACTGCCACAGCCCCGGATGCTCGCCCGGAACGGACCGGACGTCGCGCCAGGAGACCGAGCGGAGGTCCCATCCCTCGGTCCGGGCGGCGAGGATCCAGTAGACCAGCGCCATCGTCACTTCCGCAACGGCCCAAGCCAGAAGGAAGTGCCTTACGGTCGGCTCCACCAGAAGCACGACCACGGCTCCTACCATGCGCATCGCCGCCTGGACGGAATCCGCTGCCGCTCCGAGCGCGAACTGGTCGTGGACCCGCAACAGGCCACTCGCCGCTGAACGTATCGATAGCAGCATGACGCAGCAGAACAGCAGCACTTCGAGCTGGAATCCGGGGCTCCATTCGAAGCTCGGGCCGAGCAGCAGGACGGCGACACCCGCCAAGATGCACCCTACTATCGCGCCGCCCAGGTCGAGCGCGATGCAGAATGCCGTCAGCCGGCTGAGCCCGGGCGAGATCGTCTCCCGCACATGATCCATTCCGAAGCGCACCATCGCCTGCCATGTCTGGAAGGCGACGAACGAGCTCACCAGCGCGGCGGTGCCGACCACCAGCACGAATTCGCCGAAATCTTGTCGCCCGAGAGATCGGGCCAAGATCGCTGTGTAGGCGACGCCAAGGATAGCGCTGAACCCCTTGCCGGCGAGCAGCCATCCCGCATTCTCGAGCACCCGGCCCAAGGTCCCGCTGCGCTTGGCGCGCTCGCTGCGCTTGCGCGCGGTGCTCACCGGGCCTGCCGACGGGTCGAAAAGGGCGCAGTGGGAGGCGTCGGCGAGGGCCCTCGCGGGCTCGCTAAGATTTGCCACAATTGCTGATTATCGCGCCCGGCCATGAGTATCCGACATGCAATCATTCTAAGCGCCGGGCAAGGTTCGCGCCTTCTTCCGCTCACGCAGGACCGGCCCAAGTGCCTGATCGACTTTGCGGGCAAGAGCCTGCTGCAGTGGCAGGTGAGCGCCCTTGCGGCGAACGGCATCACAGACATTTCAGTGGTTACCGGCTTTCGCACCCAGATGGTGGAGGCGGAGCTTGAGCGGCTCGAAGGCGTCAGCGCCCGGGCGATCTTCAACCCCTTCTATCATGTGGCGGATAATCTGGGCTCCTGTTGGATCGCCCGTGAGGCGATGGCGGGGGACTTCATCATCCTCAACGGCGACACCCTGGTTTCCCCCGAGATCGTGGCTCGGCTGCTTGCCAAGGCGAGCGCGCCGATCACCGTCACCATCGACGTCAAGCCCCAGTACGACGCCGACGACATGAAGGTGCAGCGAGAGGGCGACCGCCTTGTGGCGATCGGCAAGAGGCTCCTTGCCGAGCAGGCAAACGCGGAATCGATCGGAATGCTGGCGTTCCGAGGCGAGGGAGGAGACCGCTTCAAGGCCGAGGTTGAATCGATGATGCGGACCTCTGCGGGCGTCGCCAACTGGTATTTGAAGGCGATCCACCAGATCGCGCAGGACGGGATCGTCGGCACCGTCTCGATCGAGGGGCTGGACTGGGCCGAAGTCGATTTTCCTGCCGACCTGGAGTTCGCGCGCGAACTTGCCGGGCGCTGGGCTTCCGAGCGGGTGTCCGCCGCCGCCTAGGCGGCAGGCCACAGGTCCTGAAGCCAGGAGGAGAGGGCGGCTATCCCCTCCTCGTCGAGCGGAACCGCAGCCGCGAGGTCCGGGACCTTCGGCCATCCCGCGTCGCGGATGGAGAGGCCGCAGGCCTGCCGCTCTCCCGAATAGCGGGGGATCACGTGGAAGTGGACGTGCGGATCGACCATCATCAGCATCAGATAGTTGATCCGCTCGTAGGCGACGGCGGATTGCAGCGCCGTCTCGAGATGCGCCGTCACGGTGCCAAGTTCGGCGAAGGCGGCTGGATGCAGATCCCCGAAAGCAGTCGCTTCGGACTTGGCCGCAAGCACCAGGGAGCCCAGCGTCGGCTGCTGCGGCCGGAGCAGGACCAGCCACTGCTCGTACTCGCGAACCAGAGTGGCGGGGTAGCCGAACTTGCGGATCGTATCGTTCATCATGCCGAGCCGAGCCACGAGACGATCTGCCTGCCGCGGCGGTGGGCGAGTTCGGCCTGAGCCCAGCGGACGGCGTGAATGACACAGGAAATGGCCGTCCACCAAGCCACTAGCAGAAGGCCGATGTCGGGGCGGCCGAACAGGGTCGCGACGAACAGGATCACCATGTTCGGGTTGCGCCGGGCGGTGATCAGCCTGAATTGGGAATCGAACCTTTCCCAGACATGGATGTGCATGCCGAAGCGCCTGAGGAAGGTGCCCTCGATCAGGCGCTGAACGACGTAGCCGATCACGATCACCGCGATGACCGTCGCGAAGGTTCCGGAGGAAAAAGCAAGGCCCCAGTGGGAG
>DASYWC010000189.1:0-3285 GCA_035936615.1 Allosphingosinicella sp.
CGGAAGATTTCCTCTTCCAGCGCGCGGCCAGTGCCAAGCGCGACGCAGGTCAGCGGATCGTCGGCGACCGTGACGGGCAGGCCCGTCTCGTCGCGCAGCACCTCGTCCAGCCCCTGCAGGAGCGCGCCGCCGCCGGTGAGCACGATGCCTTGATCGACAATGTCGGCGGCAAGCTCGGGTGCGGTGTTCTCGAGCGCGATGCGAACGCCTTCGACAATGGTGCCGACGGGTTCGGACAAGGCTTCGGCGATCTGCCGCTGGTTGATGGTGATCTCCTTGGGAACGCCGTTCACCAGGTCGCGGCCCTTGATATGGACGGTGAGCCCGTCGCCGTCCGCAGGCGGCTTGGCGATGCCGACCTGCTGCTTGATCCGCTCGGCGGTTGCTTCGCCGATCAGGAGGTTGTGATTGCGGCGGACGTAGGAGGAGATCGCCTCGTCCATCTTGTCGCCGCCGACGCGGACGGAGGTGGTGTAGGCCAGCCCGCGAAGCGAGAGCACTGCGACCTCCGTCGTTCCGCCGCCGATATCGACGACCATCGACCCGATCGGCTCCGTCACCGGCATGTCTGCCCCGATCGCGGCGGCCATCGGCTCCTCGATCAGCCAGACCTGGGAAGCGCCCGCATTGGAGGCTGCGTCGCGGATCGCTCGGCGCTCGACCGAGGTGGACCCTGACGGAACGCAGATGACGATCTCCGGCCAGCGCGGGAATCGCCGCTTGCCGTGAACCTTCTGGATGAAGTGCTTGATCATCTGCTCGGCGACGTCGATGTCGGCGATGACCCCGTCACGCAAAGGCCGGATCGCCTCGATCTGGTCGGGGGTCTTGCCCATCATCAGCTTGGCGTCGTCGCCCACGGCCTTGACCCGCTTAACTCCGTTCAACGTCTCGATCGCGACCACCGACGGCTCGTTGAGGACGATTCCCCGGCCGCGGACATAGACCACGGTGTTGGCGGTGCCGAGATCGATGGCCATGTCGTGGGACGGAAACTTCAGCAGACGCATGAGGGACATGTCGGTTGGTCTCGCTTCTATTGCTGACGGCTGGGATTAAGTCCCGGTGCCGACTTCGAATTGTCTCTATAGGTGTGGAGCGCGGCTCGCGTCCACAAGGCAGTTAACGCGGCTCGCGGCACGCGGTCGCTTCGGCTAGAGAGTTTTTCATGTCAATACGGCGCCTCCCTGAACATGTGGTCAATCGAATCGCCGCGGGCGAGGTGGTGGAAAGACCGGCCAGCGCGTTGAAGGAACTGGTGGAAAACGCGATCGACGCAGGGGCGCAACGGATCGCCGTCCGCCTGTCCGCGGGCGGGATCGACGGCATCGAGGTATCCGACGACGGCTGCGGGATGAGCAGGGACGACATGGCCCTTGCTCTGGAGCGGCACGCCACTTCCAAGCTTCCGGGAGAAGCGATCGAGGAGGTGGCGACCCTGGGGTTCAGGGGTGAAGCCTTGCCCTCCATCGCGAGCGTCGCGCGGCTGACGGTGGAAAGCCGGGTCCGGGGCGGCGAGGGCTGGTCCCGAATCGTCGACAACGGAAGCCTCGAAGGGGAGGGACCGGCCGCAATCCCGTCCGGCACCCGGATCTCCGTCGAGCAGCTCTTCGCCAGGGTCCCGGCCCGCCGCAAGTTCCTTCGCTCGCCCCGATCCGAATACGCCGCCTGCACGGATGTGGTGAAGCGGCTCGCAATGGCGCGGCCTGACATCGGCTTCACCCTTGAGCACGAGGGCCGCCGAAGCCTCGCCGTTCAGCCGGGCGAGGACCGTCCGGCGCGCGTCGCGGCGCTCACCGACCGCGGGCTCCTCGAGAACAGCGTCGCCGTCGATTACGAGCGCGGCCCCGCCCGGCTCGGCGGAGTGGCCGGCCTTCCCACCTTCAACCGCGGAGTAGCCGACCACCAGTTCCTGTTCGTCAACGGACGGCCGGTAAAGGACCGGCTTCTGATCGGAGCGGTCCGGGCCGCCTATCAGGACCTCCTCGCCCGCGACCGCCACCCGATCGTCGCCCTCTTCGTCGACCTCCCGTGGGAAGAGGTGGACGTCAACGTCCATCCCGCCAAGACCGAGGTCCGATTCCGCGACTCCGGAAACATCCGCGGCCTCATCATCGGGGGCCTCAGAAACGCCCTCGACTCCGCAGGTCACAGAAGCGCCCAGCGCCCCTCGGCAGGAGCCCTGGGCAATTGGAGCACCTCGGTAAGCCCCTCCCCCTCGGGGGAGGGGTTGGGGTGGGGGAGTCGTGGGCGGACACACTCCCGCTTCTCCTCCCCGCTCGGCCCCACCCCCTACCCCTCCCCTGAAGGGGAGGGGCTAAGGCAGGGCTCGGTCTGGGACCGCCACCAGGACTACGCCCCACCGCCCGAAGCCCGAGGCGAAGTCGCCGCCGAAGCCCCGCCGGAAGCCATCTCGCACCCGCTCGGAGTGGCCCGAGGCCAGGTCGCGGCCACCTACATCGTGGCCGAAGCCGAGGACGGCCTCGTGATCGTCGACCAGCACGCCGCCCACGAACGCCTGGTGCTGGAGCGAATGCGCAAGGCGATGGCGAATGGCGGAGTCGCACGGCAGGCGCTGCTCCTCCCGGAAGTGGTCGAGCTGGACGAGGGCGCCTGCGACCGGCTTGAGGCGCGCGCTCCGGAGCTCACCGAAATGGGCCTGGAGCTTGAGCGGTTCGGGGCCCGTGCGGTGCTGGTTCGGGCAGCGCCCGCACTGCTCGGCAACGGCGACATCAAGGGCCTCGTCACCGACCTCGCGGACGAGCTTGCCGCCTATGACGAGGCTCTGAGCCTCAAGGAGCGGATCGACCATGTCGCAGCAACCATGGCCTGTCACGGATCGGTGAGGGCAGGGCGGCTGCTCTCGGTGCCTGAGATGAACGCTCTGCTTCGCGAGATGGAGGTCACGCCCCACTCCGGCCAATGCAACCACGGCCGCCCGACGTGGGTTAAGCTTGGCCATAACGACATAGAGAAGCTGTTCGGCCGCAAATAAGGCCGAAGCCAAGACAGGGAGCGACGAATGCTTGGAACGTACGGGTTTTTGATGTGGATCGTCATCGGCGTCATCGCAGGCGGTCTCGCCAAGCTGATCATGCCGGGCAAGGATCCGGGCGGCTGCATCGTCACCATCCTGCTCGGAATCGCGGGCGCTCTGCTCGCCGGCTTCGTCGGAAACGCGCTCGGCTGGTACACTCAGGGTCAGGCAGGCGGGTTCATCGCCGCGACCCTCGGAGCGATCATCATCCTCTTCATCTACCGGCTGATCGCGCGCCGCCGGTAAGT
>DASYWC010000190.1:0-20862 GCA_035936615.1 Allosphingosinicella sp.
TCCCATGCGTCGGTGATCAGGCAGGCGGCGGCTCCTGCGGCCTCGAACACTCGCGTGGCGGGGGAGAAGCCGATGTCCGCCATGCTGTCCCGCGCGACGTTCAGCACGGCGAGCGGAGTGCAGTTAAAGGCGTTGTGCTGGTGCGTGTAGACGTGGCCGAGATGGCGCACGTTGGCCGGCATCTGCTTGGTCTCCCAGCCGTTGCCGCCGATCAGGAAGCTTCGGTCGGGGAGCTCGGCCGCGGCCTTAAGGAAGAACTCCTCCACCCGAGCCTCGCGGTCGGGAAGGCGGTTGCCGAGGAATGCGAGGTCGGAGCGGAACAGCTCCTCCCCCTCCACCGGGAAATGGGTGGTCGGATCCAGCGCGTTGTAGATCGGCACGCACGAGCGGGCGCCGAAGCCCGTGTAGGAGTCCACCACCGGTGGCCCGCCGCCATAGGTCAGCACCATGTCCAGCGAGGGCAGCATCCGGCGGACCACATGGTCCTCCTGCCCGCGCATCTCCTCAAGGGTTGCGGCTGCGTCCACGTCCCAGAAGATGCGTAGCGCATCATCGCGGCTATGGTCGACGATGCCCTCGAGCAGCTCCGTGTCGAACACTCCGACTCCGTTCGCCTTGACCACGATGTCGGCATTCCTGGCTTCTGCAAGGACGCCGCGCACGGCTTCGGCGGTGGCGGGATAGACGACCGAGTTCGCCCATTCGGGCGGATCCATGTCGCGGTGCTGCTGCCGGTCGAACGCGTCGGGTTCGTAGAAGGTGATATCGTAGCCGCGGCCCGCCAAATCCCGGAGCAGGCCGCGATAGTAGGTCGCGGCTCCGTTCCAGTAGGATGAGAGCAGGCTTGAGCCGTAAAAGGCGATCTTCATGCAACGCTCCTGATGGGGGCGGGAGAGGCCAGCCGCTCTGATATGGCGAGCAGCTCTTCGGCGCGGTGGGCGCAGGTGTGGCGGGTGCGGATGGTTTCGAGGCCGCTGGCGACCAGCGAGGCGCGGAGGTCCGCGTCGTCGCGGAGGCGCCGCAATTGCTTCGTCATCTCGGCTCCGTTGGCGGCGGTGAGATAATCCTCGCCGGTTCGGAACAGCCCTTCGCTGTCCTCCCACGGCGCGGACACGAGGGGGATTCCGCAGGCGAGCGCTTCGAACACCCGGATGGTAGGAATACCCGGAAGGATGGTGGAGTAGAACTTGCGCGGCACGTGAACGGTGGCGAGGTGCTTGGCGAAGACTTCGGGGGCTCGGGCATTGGGGAGCCACCCGCTGTAGGTAACCCCGTATCCTTCCAGCAGCCGGAGCGCTTCGGGCGGGTAGCGGACTCCGAAGACTTCCAGCGGCAGCCTGGCATCGCGGGCGGGACGGAACAGGAAATTCTCCAGCTCCTTGGTACGCTCGCCCTCCCCCCAGTTCCCGATCCAGACCAAGCCTTCGCGCTCCCCCTCCTGGGCCGGAGGATGGAAATGGCGGATGTCGGCGGCTTCGTGCCAGACGAAGACCCGGTCGCCCCAGCCCCACTTGCGGTAGACCTCGGCAAGCGTCTCCCCGAAAGCAAGCACGCCATCATAGCCCCAAAGGTCGAAGGCTCGGATCGCCTCCGGATCGCTGACGGCGCGGTGGTGGGTATCGTGGAACAGCAATCGGAACTTGCCGCCGGCGAGCCGGAGGCGGCCCATCGCCGCAACCAGCGAAGGGTCGTTCCACTCGTGGACCATGACGACCTCGGCCCCGTCGACCATCTTCTCAAGCTTCGCCTTGTCGCCGAACATTCGGGAGCCGAGCTCCGGATAGGCGCGCTTATACGCCTCCAGCCCCGAAGGCCCATGATCGTCGAGGAGATTCTTCAAGCTCCAGGAATGTTCGGGCTCGTAAGCTTGCACCTCATGCCCGCGGGCGATGAGTTCGCGAAGCACCCCGCGAAGGAAGTGGGCGTTTCCGTGGTTCCAGCAACTTGCGAGCGAATGGGTAAAGTAGACGATCTTCACGCGGCCACCATGTTGCGCGGGCGAACGGGCTCAGGGCGTGCGGCGAGGCTGTCGTAGATGCGGGCCATCTTCGCAGCCATCGCCTCGACGGTGAACTGGGAGGCCCGCTCCTGCGCGGCGCGGCCCATCTGTGCGCGGGCGAATTCGTCGCCGACGACCAGGCCGATGGTCTTCGCGAAGGCTTCCGAGTCCATCGGATCCACAAAGGCGGCGACGCCATGCCAGAGCTCGCGGAAGGTCGGGATGTCGGACAGGACCAGCGCGCATCCGGCCTGCGCGGCCTCAAGCACTGCAAGTCCGAAGGGTTCGTAAACCGCTGCGGAAACGAACACCGGACGCGCGGCAAGCCAGCGGCCCATGTCCTTGTCGCCGAGACTGCCGAGGCCGTGGACATGCTCCAGCCCGACGGAGTCGCCATTCGGGCCGCGAGTGGGACCGGCAGCGTAGAGCGGGAACGGGAGCCTCGCCGCAGCGCGGTCCAGAGTCGCGACGTTCTTGCCCTTGTCCCACAGTCGGCCGGCGGTGAACCCGCAGTCGTGCTGGGCCCGCTCCGGCAGGGCCAGCGGCGCACGTCCGTTGTGGACCGTCACGAGGCGGCGCTTGAGGCGGTAGGCCTCCTCAGTCGCCTTTGCGAACGCGTCAGTGGGGGCGACAACGACGTCTGCAGCTTCAAGCCCGCGCGCGGTCAGGTCTGCGCGCCACCTGAATTCCTCGCAGAGCCTTTCGCGCTTAACGGCCGCCCACCAGGTGGCGACGCAGCTATGGGCAACCGCCACGACCGGTTGGTCGAAACTTACGCTGGCCGCGAGCGCAGGAGCGTTCAGCTGGACGATATCCGCTCGGTGCCGCTGGGCCAGCTTCGCGACGGCTTTGCCGGCCCGCTCGACCGAGGCGCTGTCGTCGGCGAGCCAGTCGAGCGGCAGGCCCGTGTCGAGCAGAGTGACGCCTTCGACGGCCGACGCCGCCTCCGCCTGGGCGGCGGTCGGAGAGGGACCCGACACCGCGAGCACCGTCTCCACGCCAAGGCGGGAAAGCCCACGCGCAAGATCGGTGGAATATTGCCACACGCCGCCGACGGCGTCGGCGGTCATCAGGATCTTCACTGAGCCGCCTCCGCCAGCAGCGGCGGCGATGTGGTCTCGAGACCGCGATGCTCCCGAAGCCAGTTCGCGAGCTCCGCGACTCCGCGCATCCACGGCACCGCCGGGGAGAGCCCCAGCTCGCGCTGCGCCAGGCGGGTATCGGCGACGAAGTAACGCTGGTCGCCCGCCCGCCAGTCGGCGAACCGCACGTCGATCTCGCGCCCGAGCAGATCGGACATGTGACCGAGCAACTCGCGAAGGCTTACCGCGTTGCCGGGCCCGCCGCCGAGGTTAAAGGCGCGGCCCGAGATTCGCTCGATGCGCTGCCAGGCGTTTATATAGGCTTCGACTGCGTTGGAGACGTCCAGGATGTCGCGCACCTGGTACCCATCGCCGTAGAGGGTGATCGGCTCGTCTTCCAACGCTCGGATGAGGAAGTGGGCCACCCACCCCTGGTCCTCGGTGCCCATCTGCCGGTGCCCGTAGATGCAGCTCATCCGAAGCACTGCGGTGGGCACTCCGAAGCTGCGCGCGTAATCGAGCACATATTGATCGGCGGCCCCCTTGGAGCAGCCGTAGGGCGTGTGGAAATCGAGCGGCCGCTCCTCGCTTATCCCGTGAGCCGCGACTTGCCCGTCCGAAGGGACGTAGCGCTCTCCCTCCAGGCGGAAGTCGATGTCGCCGAGGTCGCCGTACACCTTGTTGGTAGAAGCGAAGATCAGCGGGGTTCCGTCGCCCTTCATGCGAAGGGCGTCGAGCAGGTTGACCGTGCCGAGGAGATTCACTTCGAAATCCTCGCGCGGATCGACCATGCTGGTGGTGACCGCCACCTGGGCCGCCATGTGGAACACCGCCTTCGCCTCGCGAGCGGCTCGGGCGAGCTCGTCCTCGTCGCGGATGTCGGCGACGATGCTTGTCACTCGCCTGGGGTGCCGCTCCTTCAGCCATGTAAGGTTCGTCTGAACCCCGGGCCGGGAGAGAGCATCGTAGACCAGAACATCGTGCCCGTCCGCGGCAAGCCTGTCGGCGATGTTGCAGCCGATGAAGCCGGCGCCGCCGGTGACGAGGACCGGGCGCCCGTCCGCTGGGTGACCGTCCCTGCTCATGCCACGAGACCCCGCGCCTCGAGCTCCGCCCGAGCCTGGTCGACCCGGTCGTCGGCGGTTTGGACCGCCACCCACTCGGCAAGCTCGGCAAGGCCTTCGGTGAAATCCTGCGTGGCACCGAAGTTCAGGACCTCCGCCGCCTTTGTCGTGTCGCAGAAGCAGTGACGGATGTCGCCGATCCGGCTCTTTCCGACGATTTGGGGAGCGATGTCGTTCTTCCCCATCGCCTTTGCGAGCTCGGTTGCGACCTCCGTCACGGAGCGGTCGTTGCCGGAGCCGATGTTGAATATCCCTCCCGCCGCCTGCGGAAGCTCCAGGGCGTCCGCAAAGGCGCGAGCCACGTCCCCGACATAGACGAAGTCGCGGCGCTGCTCGCCGTCTTCGTAGATCATCGGCTGCTGCCCGTTCAGGAGGCGCGAGGCGAAGATTGCCAAGACCCCGGTATAGGGGTTGGAAAGCGCCTGTCCGGGCCCATAGACGTTGAAGAGTCGGAGGCACACGCCCTCCATTCCGTACGCGCCGGTCATGATCATGGTGGTGCGCTCCTGCACATATTTGCCGAGCGCGTAGATGGAGGCGAGATCGGGGCGCTTCCATTCCGGGGTGGCCACCGGAGTCAGCGGGCGCCCCTCAGCGTCCACCGGGTCCCAGCTCTGGTCCTCCCGGGTCCTCACTTCCCTCACCGCGTCCTGAATCGGATTGCCGTCGGCGTCGAGGTAAAGGCCTTCCCCGTAGATGCTCATCGAGGAAGCGGTGACGACCCGGCGGACCGGCTGGTCGATCAGCTTTTCGAACAGGACCGCGGTTCCGACGTCGTTGACCGACGTATACCGTTCCACCGCATACATGGATTGCCCGACGCCCACTTCGGCGGCAAGATGGATGACGCTGTCGACGCCCTTCAGAGCCTTCGTGACCGCATCGCCGTTGCGCACGTCGGCGCGGATCAGCTCAACCTGCGGATCGAGGCCTTCGGGCCGCTCCCGGTCGCCGTGGACCTGCTCGATCATGGAATCGAGGGCCCTGACCCGATGCCCGCGCCCAAGAAGTTCGTCGGCGACGCGCCGCCCGATAAAACCGGCCCCGCCGGTAATCAACACCGTCTCGCTCAATCTCATTCCCCTGTATGTTTAAGTAAGGCCACTTGTGGCGCAGGTGGATTCCCCGGCCGTCCAATCAATCTGTCGCGCCAGCCCTCCTTGTGCAGATCAGGGATGGGAGGTAGCCGTTTGCAACAGGTCCGGCTCTTCCCGCGAATAACATGCGTTAATCTTCTACTTAGCTTCTTCTTGATCAACCGCCTGTGCGCTTCATTGTTCCGCCTCGGGTTCATTCCCGCCCCGTTCCGTTTCGTGGGAACAACCAACTTCCTTCTCGGTTGGAGGAATGTAGAAGCTTCAAGTCGGCGTTTGCAGGGAGACGGCGTGACGACCATCATATTGCTGATCCGTCACGCCGCGCACGTTGAGCTTGGCCAGGTCCTGAGCGGGCGCAGGCGCGACGTGTCGCTGAGCCGGGAGGGACTGGAACAGGCGGAAATCGTCGCCGACCTGCTGGGCGTGGAGCCGCTGGCTGCGGTCTATTCCAGCCCGCGCGAGCGCGCCTTCTACACGGCTCGAGCGATCGCTGAGCAGCATGAGATGAAGCCGCAGGTGGTGGACGATCTGGACGAGGTGGATTTCGGCGACTGGACCGGACGCCGCTTCGACGAGCTCGAGGGCGACCCTGTCTGGGACGAGTGGAACGCGGCGCGCGGATCGGCTCGGCCGCCCGCCGGCGAAAGCATGGCCGAAGCGGTAAGCCGGGCGGTCGCGGCGGTGGAGGGGCTGGCGTCCGGGCACCCGGACCAGATGATTGCCGCGGTGAGCCACTGCGACATCATCCGGGGCGTAATCGCCCATTATCTTGGGCTTCCGCTCGACAACCTCTTGCGCTTCGACGTCGATCCGGCTTCCGTGTCCCGCATTGCGGTGGGCAATTGGGGAGCGCTGATCATGACGATCAACGAGAGGCTGTATCAATGAACCTGGCGGAAAGAGCCGTTCCGGCGGCGAGCGTCGATTTGGAGGAACGGGTGCGGGCGCTAAGTCCGTGGTTCCACAACATGAACCTCGGGGGCATCGAGACCGCGCCGGACCATTTCCTCGGCGACTATCCCAACTTGAAGTTCCAGCGCTTCGCGCCCCACCTTCCCAGGGACTTGCAAGGCAAGAGCGTGCTCGACATCGGCTGCAACGCCGGCTTCTATTCGATGGAAATGAAGCGGCGCGGTGCCGGCCGGGTACTGGGTATCGACAGCGACGACCGCTACCTGGAACAGGGGAGCCTTGCCGCGGAGGCGCTCGGCTATGACGACATCGAGTTCCGCAATCTTTCCGTGTACGATGTCGGGGCCCTTGGCGAGATGTTCGACGTCGTCATCTTCATGGGCGTGCTCTATCACCTGCGGCATCCGCTACTCGCACTCGACCTCATTCACGAGCACGTGGCGGGCGACATGCTGATCTTCCAGTCGCTCCAGCGCGGAAGCACGGAGATCGCAGAGGTGCCGGAGAACCATCCCTTCTACGTTCCGGGTACCCACGAGCCGCCCGCTTATTTCGATGAGCCCGGCTATCCCAAGCTCCACTTCGTCGAGCGGGAATATGCGGACGACTGGACCAACTGGTGGATCCCCAATCGCGCCTGCGCCGAAGCGATGCTTCGCTCGTCAGGGTTCGCAATCGAGACTCGGGCGGAGGATGAGGTCTATATCTGCCGGCGGGCCGAGAAGCCTTATGCGGGCTGGGGCGAGAATGCGGGCGCCGTCTATCCCGCCAGGGGGGAATAATGCTCGAAGCGGCGATGATCTGGAACGAGCCCAATAACAAGTCCCACTGGGACCCGGAGCTGGACCCCGAGTGGTCGATCTTCTCCAACATGGTAATCGAGACCGGCAAGGCGATCAGGTCGGTGAACCCGGAGGTCACGCGAGTGCTTGGCGGAATGTCGCCGATCGACCCGCATTTCGTGACACGGCTGAAGGACAATGGGGTGCTCGACCATGTCGACGTGGTTGCCATGCACGGCTTCCCGCTCGACTGGAACCTGTGGCCGATCCACGAATGGCCGGACCGTATCGCCGAGATCGAGGTGGTTGCGCCCGACCACGAGATCTGGGCGACCGAAGTGGGTGTTGGAAGCTTCGGAGCCGAGGAAGTGCAGGTGTTCGGAGTCGACCGTACCGCGGAGCTGCTGCTTGGTCGGGTGCCGCGGGTCTACTGGTACAGCCTGTTCGACCTGCCCCAGGCCTGGGAGGCGACGACCAGGCACAAGCAGGCGGAAGGTTCCAGCTATTACCGCCACTTCTACATGGGTCTGATCAAGGAGGACGGGACCCCCAAGCTGGCGCTTGAGCATTTCGCCCGGCACACGCCGGAGATGGGGATCATGCAGTGGTTCCATTTCGAGGACCACCGGCTGGACGACGCGGTAGAGTGGATGCGGCGGCTGGGGGTGAAGCGGCTCCGAACCGGGCTTAGCTGGTGGGACAGCTACCGTCCCGGCTGGGAGAGATGGTTCGACCGGCAGATGGAGGCTCTGGAAGAGTTCGACACGATGGTGACCTTCTGCTTCACGCCCGATCATCTGGGAATCGAGCCGCACCACACCAGCCCGCCCAGGGACCCGATGTATTTCGCCGACTTCTGCGCGCGCATGATCGAGCGCTACGCTCCTGCGCAGGCAAGGCAGGCGGTGGCATGAGCGGCACGGATATCAATGTTGCCGTCGTCGGCGTCGGCAATTGCGCAAGCTCTCTGGTGCAGGGCGTAGCGCACTACCAGAACGGCGGCGCCAACGAGCAGGTCGGGCTCTCGCATTGGGATCTGGGGGGATACAGGCCCAAGGACATACGCTTCGTCGCCGCCTGGGACATCGACCGGCGCAAGGTCGGAGAGGACGTCGCCGACGCGATCTTCGCCAAGCCCAATTGCACCGCCGTCTTCTGCGACCATGTACCGCGTTCCGGAGTGAAGGTGCGGATGGGGCGCGTGCTGGACGGCCTTTCCGAGCACATGGCGGAGATGCCGGACGAGCGCACGTTCCTGCCCGCGGGCGAACCGCAGCCGGAGAAGGAGGACGTGGTCCGGGTGCTTCGGGAGACGGAGGCGGATGTGCTGGTCAATTACCTGCCGGTGGGGAGCCAGCAGGCGACGGAGTTCTATGCGGAGTGCGCGCTGGAAGCGGGCGTGGCGTTCGTCAACAACATCCCCGTCTTCATCGCAAGCGACGAAGGGTGGGCGCGCCGGTTCGCCGAGGCGGGCATTCCGCTGATCGGTGACGACATCAAGGCGCAGCTCGGAGCCACGATCGTCCACCGCGTGCTCACCGACCTGTTCCACAAGCGCGGAGTGAAGCTGGACCGCACCTACCAGCTCAACACCGGCGGCAACACCGACTTCCTGAACATGTCGAACCGGAAGCGGCTCGCGTCGAAGAAGATCTCGAAGACCGAGGCGGTGCAGTCGGTCGCCGAGCACCGGCTGGACGATGAGAACATCCACATCGGCCCGTCCGATTACGTGGCGTGGCAGAACGACAACAAGGTCTGCTTCCTGCGCATGGAGGGGCAGCTGTTCGGCGGGGTCCCGATGAACCTGGAGCTTCGGCTGTCCGTCGAGGACAGCCCCAACAGCGCCGGAGTGGCGATCGACATGATCCGTTGCGCCAAGCTCGCAAAGGACCGCGGTCTTGCGGGGCCGATCCACCCGGCGTCGGCCTATTTCTGCAAGCATCCCCCGGTGCAAATGCCCGACGACGAGGCTCACGAGCAGCTGGAGCAATTCATCAGGGGCGAAGTGATTCCGTAGTTCCTCCCCACGATTTCGTGGGGAGGGGGACCACCCGAAGGGTGGTGGAGGGGTAATGGCGCCGATCTCGCGGATACCCCTCCACCATGCTTAGCATGGTCCCCCTCCCCAGCAAAAGCTGGGGAGGAATCAGAGTCCCGCGCTGCGGTACTTTCCTCCCAGATAGACCAGCGGCTCGATCTCGGAGCGAACGACCACGTCTTCGACCACTCCGATGAAGATGCTGTGGGTTCCGAACTGATGATGGTCGATCCTCCGGCACAGGATCGATGCCTGGGCGTCCAGAAGCCGGGGCGGCCGCTCGCAATCGAGGTGCCAGCCCTCGGTGAAGCGAAGGGCCGTCTTGTTCCGGTCGGCGAACATCTGGGCGAGATGCTCCTGGTCCCGATGGAGGACGTTCACTCCGAAGTGCGAGACGTCCTTGATCGAGCCGTGAAGCGCCGCGGCCTGGTTGATGCAGACCAGCAGGCTCGGCGGATCCATGGCAAGCGAGGACATGGCGGTAGCGGTGATTCCCTGCGGTTCGCCCCCCACGCAGATGGTGATCACGTGGACGGTCGAGGCGACCCGGCGCATCGCCTGCCTGAAGCCCTCGATCAGCTGCTCGTCGTGCTCGATCATCGAGGCTCCTTAGTCTCCGGCAGCGCGAAACAATAGGCCTTGGCGGGTGCTTCCTTCGCGCGGAGCCCAATCCGTCCCGCAGATGAGTCGTTCCATCCCTTTATCGCTCCCGAGAGCTGTTCGGGCTCCGTTCATCCGGCTAATGCATGAAGGACGGGGAGTGTCGGGGGAGTTTCAAGTAGATGTTGGTGCTGCGTAGCCTCTGTGTGGCTCTTGCGGGCCTTGCCCTGGGTGCAGCGGCACAGCCCCCGCCGGCCTTCGCCCCCATAAAGACCGTCGCCCTTCCGCCGAGCAGCGAGAAGGGCCTCGACATGCTCATGATCGATCCCGACGAGATGCCGCAGGAGCCGGAGCTCGCCAAGGATATCCCCGTGGTACAGGAGGAGAGCTGGAGCGGGGCCGCGATCGACCTGATGAAGCCGGTCCACCACCTCTACACCGACCTTCGGCGCCAACTCGTGCGCTATCAGATGAACTGGAGCAGGCTGCCCCAGGTACGGGTCCCTGTCGGCGGCAAGCTGATGAAACCGGGAGCCAGCGACCCGCGCGTGCCGATCCTGCGCGAACGCCTGGGCCTTTCCCGGGAGGGCGGCTTCGACGAGGCGCTCAAGACCCGGCTGATGGAGTTCCAGCAGGCGCACGGCCTCAAGGCGGACGGCACAGCCGGTGCCGACACTCTGGAGGCCCTGAACCGCGGCGCCGCCCATTACGAGCGGCTGATCCTTCTCAGCATGGAGCGGGCGCGGCGCCTTCCAGCGCCGGGCGGAGCGAGCAAGTACGTGCTTGTGGATGCCGGCTCCGCTCGCCTCTGGATGTACGAGGACGGCCGGCCGGTCGACAGCATGAAGGTGATCGTCGGCACGCCCAAGTCCGAGACTCCGATGCTTGCGGCCCTGATCCGCTACGCCAACGTCAATCCCTACTGGAACATCCCGTGGGACCTGGTGCAGACCCTGATCGCTCCGCGCGTCCTCGCCGAGGGCACCTCCTACCTCAAGGACAGGGGCTACGAGGTGCTCGACAGCTGGGCCGACGACGCGAAGATCGTCGATCCAGCGACCGTGGACTGGAAGGCAGCCGCGGACGGAAGCCTGGAGCTTCGTATGCGCCAGCTTCCCGGGCCGGCCAATTCGATGGGCGAAATCAAGTTCATGATGCCGAACGAGTTCGGGATCTACCTTCACGACACCCCGAACAAGGCCCTGTTCGCTCAGGACGATCGCTGGCTGAGCAATGGCTGCGTCCGGCTTGAGGACGCGAAGCGGCTGGCGCGCTGGATATTCGGCGAAATGCCGCGGGCGACGGCATCCTCGCGGGAGGAGCGGGTCGATCTCGAGAAGCCGGTGCCGGTCTATATCACCTATCTCACCGTCGCGGCCGAGGGGAACGGACTCGCCTTCCGGGCCGATCCCTATGAGCGCAATGCGCCTCTTCTGGCCCGGTTCGACTCCCAGGGCGACGGAATGACCGACGCTGAGGAAGTCGCCCTGGCAAGCGCCGATCCGGTCGAGGCGAAACCCGAGCCGGAAGCTGTCAAGAAGGCTGCTCCGGCCCCGGCCAAGCCCAAGCCTGCCGCCACTGCCGCCGTGAAGGCGGAGGCCACGAAGACGGCCGCCAAGGAACCGGCCAAGACCCAAACGGCAGCCGCGAAGGCGGATTCGAAGGGCTCGGAGTCAACCAAGGTCGCCGCCAAGGAGGCAGACAAGGCGCCGGCTGCGGCCAAGTCCGCCCCTGCGAAGACAGCGGCAGCAAAGGGCGGAGAGCCGACCAAGACGGCGGCAGCCAAGACCGAAGCGGGCGGGAAGACCGCCGGAGCGAAGGCACCCGAGCCGACGAAGGTGGCGTCGAACGAACCCGCCAAGGCTAAAGTCGAATCAAAGACCGGCGCGGCAGCCAAGACCGCGTCGAAGGCGGCGGAGGCTGACAAAACACCCGCTGTGAAGACGGCGGCATCAAAAGCGACGGAGTCGAAGACGGCAGAGTCGAAGGCGGCTGCGTCGGAGAAGGCGAAGTCGAACGCTGCCGCTTCGAAGACGGCCGAGTCGAAGACTTCTGCGTCGAAGACGTCTGCGTCGAAAGCGACGGAGTCGAAGACGGCGGAGTCGAAGACTGCCGAGTCCAAGGCCCCGGCGGCCAAGAACCAGGCCAAGCCTGCCGCAGCCGCGACAGAGACCAAGCCGACGAGCGCCGGCACCAAGAAGTCGGCCGCCCGGTAGCCGCGAGCGCAGCTTCGCCGACGCTCCCCTTCAGCAGCAGCAAGCCTTCGATTTCGCTGGAAAAATTTCGGACAGGGCCCTAGGTTTCGGACTCGGGGGCCAATGTTCGATTTCATCCTTGCGCCTGAAAACCTGCCGTTCGCGGTGGCTCTTGCCCTGATGCTGATGATCGGGGTGGTGGAAGCGCTTGGGCTCGGCCTGGGCGCGGTCGATCTCGACGCCGGCGTGGACGTGAATGGCGACTTCGACATGCTGGCCTGGCTCGGCGTCGGCAAGGTCCCGCTCCTCATCCTGATCGTGGTTCTGCTCGGTCTGTTCGGGCTTTCAGGAATAATCCTGCAGCAGATCGCGGCAGCGGTCGCCGGAGGCCCGCTCTCGGCCTGGCTCGCAGCGCCGGCAGCGCTGATTGCGGCGCTGCCCCTGACCGGGGGAGCGGCTCGGGCCCTGGCGCGGGTCCTTCCTCAGGACGAGACGACCGCGGTAAGCCTGGAGAGCCTGATCGGCAAACGGGCCACTGTGACCGTTGGCACGGCCCGCCGCGGTTCCCCGGCCCAAGCGCGGGTTCGGGACGTTCACGGCCAGAGCCATTATGTGATGGTGGAGCCATCCGCCGACCATCAATCCGTATCGGCCGGACAGACGATGCTTCTCGTCCGGCGGGAGGATTCCGTTTTCATCGGGCTTTACGAAGGCGAGGAACTGGCCGCTCTGGACGAGCGAACCGCGCTCGGCTCGAATTGATATGACAGGGGAGAATGACATGATTGAACTGGCGATCTACGCGGGGATTGTCCTTGCCGCCCTAATCATCATCGGACTGGTGGTGACCCGTCTTTACCGACGTGCGACGAAGGAGATCGGCTTCGTCCGGACCGGCTTTGGAGGGGAGCGGGTCGTGATCAACGGCGGCGCCATGGTGCTCCCGGTCCTGCACGAGACGATGCCGGTAAACCTCAACACCGTTCGTCTCGCGGTAGAGCGGAAGAACAACGACGCCCTGATCACGCTGGACCGCTTGCGGATCGACGTGAAGGCCGAATTCTACGTCCGGGTCCGCCCGGATCGCGAGAGCATCGCCATAGCAGCGCAGACGCTTGGTCTTCGAACGATGCAGCCCGAGCATCTCAAGGAGCTGATCGAAGGCAAGTTCGTCGACGCGCTTCGCTCCGTCGCTGCGGGCATGACCATGAACCAGCTTCACGAGCAGCGTTCCGAGTTCGTGCAGAAGGTGCAGCAGGTCTCCTCCGCGGATCTGGCGATGAACGGACTCGAGCTCGAGTCGGTGTCGCTGACCGGTCTCGATCAGACCTCGATCGACCATTTCAACGCGAACAATGCCTTCGACGCGGAAGGCCTGACGAAGCTCACCGAGCAGATCGAACTCCGCCGCAAGGCGCGCAACGACATCGAGCAGGAAACGCGCGTGCAGATCGAGGCGAAGAACCTGGACGCAGCGCGCAAGAGCTTCGAGATTTCCCGCGACACCGAGTTCGCTCGCCTTCACCAGGAACAGGAAGTCGAGGTTCGCCGAGCAGCTCAGAACGCCGAAGTGGCTCAGGAGCAATCGCTAAGGCAGCGCGAGGCCGAGCAGGCGCGGATCGCCGCCAAGCAGCAGATCGACAGCTCCCAGATCGAGGCGAACCGGCTGGTCGAGCAGGCCAAGATCGCCCAGGCCCAGGCGATCGAGATTGCCCGTCAGGAGCAACAGATCGCGGTTCAGAACAAGAGCCGCGAGGAAAGCCAGGCACGGGCCCAGGCGGACCAAGCCCGGGCGGAAGCGGTCGCGGCGGAGGAGCGCGTGGCCACTGCCCGCGAAAGCGAAATCGCCGAACGCCAGAAGAAGATCGAGTTGATCGAGGCCTCCCAGCATGCCGAGCGCGAGGCCATCGGGGTCAAGGTCCAGGCCGAGGCGGAGAAGGAAGCGGCCGCCAACCGGGCGCTCGCGATCCGGCTCGGGGCGGAAGGCGAAGCCGAGGCGGAGAAGCTTCGCGCCGAGGCATCGCGAGTCCGGTTCGAAGTCGAGGCGGCCGGCCAGCGGGCCGTGAACGAGGCGGCCAACCTGCTCTCGTCCGACCAGATCTCGCTCCAGACCAAGCTCGCGCTTTTGAAGGTGCTTCCCGAGGTCATCCGCGAGGCCGCAAAGCCGATGGAGGCGATCGACAGCATCAAGATCGTGCAGGTGGACGGGCTCACCGGCGCCGGGAACGGTCAGAGCGCCGCAAACGATATCGGCGGAGGGGAACGCAATCTTGCCAACAGCGCAGTGTCCGCAGCGCTTCGCTACCGGGCGCAGGCTCCGATCGTCGACAGCCTGATGAAGGAGCTGGGCTTCGACGGAGGAAGCCTGGAAGGCCTGGTCGCCGCCGCGGGCAAGATGGACGAGACAGCCCCGCCGACGGTGCCGGAGGAGCACGATCCCTCAGTCGACGTGGCAGCCGAATAAGCTTCCATCAGGCGGAGGCGGCGCGGCTTCGGGCCGAGTAGCCGGCCAGGATCTCGCACACCCAGCGGGCGGCGGTGAGAGCGGTGATGTCGCTTACGTCGAGGCCCGGGTCGAATTCCGTGAGGTCGACCAGCTTCACCTTCGGCTGGCGCGCGAGATAGCGGGCTGCGCCGAAGAACATGTCGACAGGCATCCCCCCGGGCCGGGCACCGGGCGCTCCGGGGCACTGGGAGCGTTCGATCACGTCGATGTCGAAATCGATCATGATTGCCTCGACCTGCGAGATACGAGCCAGAGCTTCGTCTAGAACCGACACCACCCCGCGCCGCTTCACGTCCGCAATGGTGTAGACGCCGATCCCCTCTTCATCTGCGGTGGCGTGCATCTTCGGGCTGTTCGCGAAGGGTACGAGGCCGATCTGGCAGACGTTGCGGCCTGGAAGGCCGTCCTCCAGCAAGCAGCGTACCGGGTTACCGTTTCGCGGCCCCTCGTCGGTGTCGCGTAGATCGAAATGCGCGTCGAGGGTGATCAGTCCGACCTTGTCCAGCGGCAGGCCGAGGCCGTGCGCGGCAGGGCGGGTGACGCCGTTATGGCCGCCCAGAACCAGCGTGAGGCCATGCTGCGACGTGCAGCGCGCGACGGCGTCGCGGACGGGCTCGAAGCCCACGGCGGGCATCATGCCCGCTAGCGGAACGTCGCCGGCATCTGCGATCGCCAGGGTGAGTTCGCCGCGCGTCTCCAGATCGTAGGTGCTGAAGCGGCTTAGGGCCGCTCGGATCACGCCGGGAGCCTGGTCGTAGCTGGCCGGGGTGACCGAGCCCTCGGCCATGGGCGCGCCGAGGATCGCCACATCGGCGCGTCCGTCGACGATCAGGTCTGTGATGCGAGGCCAGCTGCTCATGCTTTGACGCTTACACCGGCTCCGTGCCAGAAGGCGAGGCATGTGGGACCGCCTGCTGACGCACTGCAATATCGCCACCATGGACCCTTCCGTCGATGCTCCGTTCGGAGCGATCATGGACGGCTCCATCGGAATCCAGGATGGCCGCATCATCCGCGTCGGCCGCCGAGTGGAGCTTGCCGGATACCGAGCTCGCGTCGTGGAGCCGATGGGCGGCCTCTGGGTGACGCCCGGGCTGATCGACTGTCACACGCACCTCGTGTTCGGAGGCAACAGGTCCGCGGAGTTCGAGCAAAGGCTGAACGGCGCGACCTATGAAGAGATCGCGCGCTCCGGAGGCGGGATCGTGTCCTCCGTGGCCGCGACGCGTGCTGCTTCACTCGAGGAGCTGGTCGAACAGGCGCGGCCGCGGCTTCGCGCGCTGATGCGTGGTGGGGTGACGACCGTCGAGATCAAGTCAGGCTATGGCCTGGACGTGGCGACCGAGGTGAAGATGCTTCGTGCGGCCAAGGCGCTGGGGGAAGACGAGGCGGTTCGGGTGGTCCCCACCCTGCTCGCCCTTCACGCACTGCCGCCCGAGTATAGGGAAAGGCGCGAGGAGTTCGTCCGCATTGCGGCGGAGGAGATGATCCCGGCGGCGAAGGGCCTGGCCCAGGCGGTGGATGCCTATGCCGAGACCATCGGCTTTTCGGTGGACGAAGTGCGCAGACTTTTCGATGCGGCCCGGATGCACAAGATGCGGGTCAAGCTGCACGCCGAACAACTCAGCAACCAGGAAGGCGCGGCCCTGGCGGCGCGCTACGCGGCTCTCTCCGCCGATCATCTCGAACATGCCGACGAAGCCGGGATAGAGGCGATGGCGGATGCCGGGATGGTGGCGGTGCTCCTCCCCGGCGCATTCTATGCCCTCAAGGAGACGAAGAAGCCGCCGGTCGACCTGCTTCGCAAGCACAAGGTGCGTATCGCGATCGCTACCGACTGCAATCCGGGTACTTCGCCGGTGATGTCGCCGACCTTGATGCTCAACATGGCCTGCACCTTGTTTGGCTTGACGCCCGAAGAGGCTCTTGCGGGCATGACCCGGGAAGCGGCCCGGGCACTGGGACTGGAGAAGGAGATCGGCGTGGTGAGCGCCGGCAAGGCCGCGGACCTTTGCGTGTGGGGGGTGAGCCGGCCGGCGGAGCTTTGCTACTGGATCGGACACCCAGGCCCCGAGCGGCGGATCGTGGGGGGAGTGGATACCTAGCTCGCTCTTCCCGAGCAAAGTCGAGGGGGGCCGGTGAGGAGCCGGAGCCACGCCCCTCGACTTCGCTCGCGACGAACGGATATGGGAAATACATGGGTAATCGAAGAGACAATAGCCGACACATCAAGGCGGCCACCGGCACCGAGCTGACCGCCAAAAGCTGGGCCACCGAAGCTGCCATGCGGATGCTGATGAACAATCTCGATCCCGAGGCCGCGGAGGCCCCGGAGGAGTTGGTGGTCTATGGCGGTATTGGCCGTGCAGCGCGGGACTGGGAAAGCTACGACCGGATCGTCGAGACTCTGAAGCGGCTGGACGAGAAGGAGACGCTTCTGATCCAGTCCGGAAAGCCGGTGGGCGTGTTCCGGACCCATGAAGATGCGCCGCGAGTGCTCCTGGCAAATTCCAACCTGGTGCCGAAATGGGCGAGCTGGGACGTGTTCCAGGACCTCGATCGCAAGGGGCTGATGATGTACGGCCAGATGACGGCCGGATCGTGGATCTATATCGGCACCCAGGGCATCGTCCAGGGCACCTTCGAGACCTTCGCCGAGATGGGGCGCCAGCATTATGGCGGTGACCTCAAGGGCCGCTGGATCCTCACCGCGGGGCTCGGGGGCATGGGAGGGGCGCAGCCGCTTGCCGCTGTCATGGCGGGAGCCCACTGTATCGCCGTCGAATGCCAGGAAAGCCGGATCGAGAAGCGGCTTGAGACCCGGTATCTGGACCGCCGCGCGACCAGCATCGACGAGGCGCTCGAGATCATCCGCACCGCAGAGGAGCCGACGTCGGTGGGGCTTCTCGGCAACGCGGCGGAGGTACTGCCCGAGATGGTGAGGCGCGGCATCCGGCCCGATGCGGTCACCGACCAAACCTCCGCTCACGATCCGGTGAACGGCTACCTCCCGCTCGGCTGGACGGTCGAAAAGTGGATGAAGATGCGCGAGGCCGCACCGGAGGCCGTGGAGGCGGCCGCCCGCCGGTCGATGGCCATCCATGTCGAGGCGATGCTCGCCTTCAGGGAAATGGGTGTCCCGACCTTCGACTACGGCAACAACATCCGCCAGGTTGCCAAGGATGCGGGCATCGTCCACGCCTTCGACTTTCCAGGGTTCGTGCCCGCCTACGTCCGCCCGCTCTTCTGCCGCGGCATCGGGCCGTTCCGCTGGGTGGCACTGTCGGGCGATCCGGAAGACATCTACGGAACCGACCAGAAGGTGAAGGAGCTGATCCCGGACGATCCGCACCTCCACCGCTGGCTGGACATGGCTCGGGAGCGGATCGCCTTTCAGGGACTTCCGGCGCGGATTTGCTGGGTCGGCCTCGGCCAGCGGCACAGGCTGGGCCTCGCCTTCAACGAGATGGTTGCTCGGGGCGAGCTCAAGGCGCCGATCGTGATCGGCCGCGACCATCTCGACAGCGGATCGGTGGCGAGCCCCAACCGCGAGACCGAGGCGATGAAGGACGGGTCCGACGCGGTGTCGGATTGGCCCTTGCTCAACGCCTTGCTCAACACGGCATCGGGAGCCACCTGGGTGTCGCTCCACCACGGCGGCGGAGTGGGAATGGGCTATTCGCAGCATGCGGGGATGGTGATCGTCGCGGATGGCACGGAAGCGGCTGCACGGCGGCTTGAGCGGGTGCTCTGGAACGACCCGGCCACCGGAGTGATGCGGCACGCGGACGCGGGCTACGAACTGGCCGTGGACTGCGCTCGGGAACAGGGCCTCGACCTGCCGATGGTCCGCTGATGGATCCGGTGCTTCTCCGGCCCGGCTCGGTCACGCTGGCCGATCTACGCTCCATATGGGCGGGAGCTCCGGTCCGGCTGAGCAATGAAGCCTTAGCAGCCGTGCAAACAGCGGCGCAGAGCATTGCCGACATCGTCGCCTCGGGACGAACCGTCTATGGGGTGAACACCGGCTTCGGCCTTCTCGCCCAGACCCGGATTCCCGACGACCGGCTGCTCGAGCTTCAGCGCAACCTGATCCTTTCGCACAGCTGCGGGCTGGGCGAGGCGCTCGACGCACGGGTGGTCCGGATGATCATCGCGCTCAAGGTCATCGGGCTCGGGCGCGGCCATTCGGGCGTCCGGTGGGTGGTGGTGGAGCGTCTGCTCGCCCTCTTGGAAGCAGACGCGCTGCCGATGATCCCAGCTCAAGGCTCGGTCGGAGCGTCGGGAGACCTGGCGCCGCTAGCGCACCTGGCCGCAGCACTGATCGGAGAGGGCAGCCTCACACTGGGTGGCGAACGTCTCCCCGCAGTCGAGGCGCTGGAGAGGCTTGGGCTCGAGCCGCTGGTGCTCGGGCCCAAGGAAGGGCTTGCGCTCATCAACGGAACCCAGGTCTCGACTGCGATCGCTCTGGACGCGCTGTTCGCAGGGGAGCGGGTGTTCGGGGTTGCGCTGATGGCCGGGGCCATGTCGCTGGATGCTCTCAAAGGCACGGACGTGGCGTTCGACGCTCGAATCCACGAGGCGCGCGGTCAGCCGGGACAAATCGAGGTAGCGGCGGAGTTGAAGCGGCTGCTGGGCTCAAGCGAGATCAGGCAGTCGCACCCCGATTGCCCGCGGGTGCAGGACCCCTACAGCTTCCGCTGCCAGCCGCAGGTGATGGGCGCGTGCCTCGACCTGATGCGCCAGGCCGCCCGGACGCTCGAGATCGAAGCCAACGCGGTCACGGACAATCCGGTCGTCTTCGGCGCCGAAGCCCTGTCTGGCGGCAACTTCCACGCCCAGCCGGTGGCGTTCGCCGCGGACATGATCGCAATGGCGCTCTGCGAGATCGGCTCAATTTCCGAGCGGCGGACGGCCGTTCTGGTGGACCCCAAGATGAGCGGGCTGCCCGCGTTCCTGGTGAAGGACAGCGGAGTCAATTCGGGCTTCATGATCGCTCAGGTCACCGCTGCGGCTTTGGTGTCGGAGAACAAGACCTTGGCCTTCCCGTCGAGCGTCGACAGCATACCGACTTCGGCCAATCAGGAGGACCATGTCTCCATGGCCACGACGGCCGCTCGCAAGGCTAGGACGATCGCGGGCAACGCAGCTGGAGTGATCGGGGTGGAGCTTCTGGCGGCCGCGCAGGGACTGGACTTCCACGCTCCGCTCACGACCTCGCCGGCACTGGAGAAGGCAAGGGACACGATCCGGGCGCACGTTCCGCACTACGACCGCGACCGGTACTTCGCGGATGAGCTTGCCTGGGCTCAGCAGGCGGTTCTGAGCGGAGCCCTGCTGGACGAAGGACGGCGCGGGTTGCTCTGAATGCCCGATCCTTTCAACCTGAAGCGGTTTGAAGACGCGCAGGCGGATGTCTACTCGGCGGCGCTCGGCGAGATCCGCCGGGGCCGAAAGCAGAGCCACTGGATGTGGTTTATATTCCCTCAGCTGCTGGGGCTTGGATCGAGCGCCATGGCGCGCCGCTACGGGATCGCCTCGCTGGACGAGGCGCGGGCCTACCTTGCCCACGCCGTCCTGGGGCAGCGCCTGCGCGAGTGCGTGACGGCGCTGCAGGATCTGCCGTTGGCGGATGCCGCGGAGGTGTTCGGGCCGGTGGATGCGATGAAGCTTCGATCGTCGCTGACGCTCTTCACGCGCGCCGGCGGCGGGCCCTTGTTCGACGCGGCGCTTCAGCGCTGGTTCTCCGGCGAGGCCGACGAGGCAACGGACCGGATCCTCGGGGCCGGCTCCTAGCCGCCTTCTTTCGGCCGAGACGCTGCGGAGGCCAAATCCATGAAGTTGCGGGCGGCTTCGCGCTCCGCCTCGTCATCGAAGGCGACGTCGAGATCAGGCGCGGCTCCGAGCATGTACATCAGCGCCCAGAGCGCGAACCGGCGGCCGCCGTCCTTCTCCAGGCCCAGGTCCACGTTCATGCGATCGATGCCGGCCGACAGTGCGCCTGGAGCGACGGCGCCCGGATCGCTGGTGCCGAAGTAGCGGCGAAGCTGGTCTTCGAAGTCCATCGGTCCTGAGTAGCCCAACCGGAAGTCTGCGCAAGCCGACAGGGACGCAATCCGCAGCAGACGAAAAAAACCCGCCTCGAGGGGCGGGACTTTCGTATTGGTTGCGGGAGTAGGATTTGCCGCACCTTTCGGTGCGTCGTCTCCGCGCCTTCGGCGGCTCCGGCTGAACGGGGTTCCAATCCCGAAACCCCCACAGCCAATACGAAAAACCCCGCCTCGAGGGGCGGGACTTTCGTATTGGTTGCGGGAGTAGGATTTGAACCTACGACCTTCAGGTTATGAGCCTGACGAGCTACCGGGCTGCTCCATCCCGCGCCAATAACCTTCGCCTCCCGCGAGGGGAGGCAAAGACATGTGAATGGGTTTCTTTATGCGCCGGCTTCAAAGCCTGGCGACGACCTACTCTTCCACTGCTTAAGCAATAGTACCATCGGCGCTGTCTGGTTTCACGGCCGAGTT
>DASYWC010000191.1:0-10905 GCA_035936615.1 Allosphingosinicella sp.
GCATAGAAACACTTGGCGGGATCATGACCAGGATGATCGCCCGCAACACGACCATCCCGACCAAGAAGTCGCAGACCTATTCGACCGCGGAAGACAACCAGAACGCGGTGACCATCCGGGTCTTCCAGGGCGAGCGCGAAATGGCGGCCGACAACAAGATGCTGGGCCAGTTCGACCTGGTAGGGATCCCGCCGGCTCCGCGCGGAGTGCCTCAGATCGAGGTGACGTTCGACATCGACGCCAACGGCATCGTCAACGTTTCGGCGAAGGACAAGGGCACGGGCAAGGAGCAGCAGATCCGGATCCAGGCGTCCGGCGGCCTTTCCGACAGCGACATCGAGCAGATGGTTCAGGACGCGGAGAAGTTCGCCGAAGAGGACAAGAAGCGTCGAGCCGCGGCCGAGGCGAAGAACAACGCCGAGAGCCTCGTCCATTCCACCGAGCGGCAGCTTGAAGAGCATGGCGATAAGATCGACTCTTCCCTGAAGGGCGAGATCCAGAGCGCCGTCGACGAGACCAAGACCGCGATCGAGGGCGGCGACACCGACTCGATCAACGAAAAGGCGCAGGCGCTCGCCCAGGTGGCGATGAAGCTCGGCCAGGCGATCTACGAGAAGGAGCAGGCTTCTGCCGCTTCTTCGGGCGCCGACGCCGACGCCGCCCAGGGCAGCGAGGCCGGCGGTGACGAGGAAGTCGTCGACGCCGAGTTCTCCGAGGTCGACGACGAAACCAAGGGCTAAGGCATGTCGCCCCCCGTTCGTCCTGAGCTTGTCGAAGGACCGTCCTTCCTTCCTACGATAGTAGGGAAGGAGAGGGCTTCGATAGGCTCAGCCCGAACGGCTGGGTGGCTGCGAGCGCCGTCATGCTAGACACCGACTATTATGAGCTGCTCCAGGTGGAGCGGAACGCGGATGAGCGGACGATCAAGTCCGCTTACCGGCGGCTCGCCATGGAGTGCCATCCCGACCGGAATCCGGGATGCCAGGCGAGCGAGAACCGGTTCAAGGCGATCAGCCAGGCCTACGACTGCCTGAGGGACCCGCAAAAACGCGCCGCCTACGACCGCTTCGGCCATGCGGCGTTCCAGAACGGCGGAATGGGAGGAGCCCAGGACTTCGGCTCCTTCTCCGACATCTTCGAGAATATCTTCGGCGAATTCATGCACGGCGGGCAGGGCGGCCAGCGCTCCAACGTCCGGCGCGGCTCCGACCTTCGCTACGACCTCGAGATCAGCCTCGAGGACGCCTATTCAGGCAAGACAGTTGAGCTCAGTGTCGACACCACCGTCGCGTGCGAGACCTGCAGCGGAAGCGGGGCCAAGGCCGGGACGAGCGCTCGGACCTGCAATCTGTGCGCGGGGCGAGGCCAAGTGCGCGCCAACCAGGGCTTCTTCGTCGTGGAGCGCACCTGCCCCAGCTGCCATGGGCTGGGCGAAGTCATCAGCGATCCATGCCCGAGCTGCCGCGGCGAGGGCCGGGCCGAGAAGCGCCGCTCGCTCCAGGTGAACATCCCGGCGGGCGTGGACGAGGGCACTCGGATCCGGCTTTCGGGCGAAGGCGAGGCTGGAGCCCGCGGGGGTCCTCCCGGCGATCTCTACATCTTCATCCATCTTGCGCGCCACTCGCTGTTCCAGCGGCAAGGCACGGTTCTGTTTGCGCGCTGTCCGGTCAGCTTCACCACCGCAGCGCTCGGCGGGACGATCGAAGTTCCCGGGCTCGACCGCAAGAAGCACTCGATCAAGATCCCGCCCGGGATCCAGTCGGGCAAGCAGCTTCGCCAGAGGGGCGCCGGAATGCCGGTGCTGAACGGGCGCGGCCACGGAGACATGGTCATCCAGGTGGAGGTCGAAACGCCGACCCGGCTTTCGGCCAGGCAGAAGGAGCTGCTCGAGGAGTTCCGAGCCACGGAAACCGGGGACGAGTGCCCCGCATCGTCCGGCTTCTTCAAGAAGTTGAAGACCATGTGGGAAGGCATCACCGACGGCTGATCCCGGCTGGCTCCCCGGTGGAACGCCGCCCCCGGCAGCCGGTTTAACCGGCGTATCGCATTCGAGGGAGCGGCCGTGAGCGACTTTGCCAAACAGCGTGAGAAGATGGTCGAGCGCCAGGTCGCCGCCCGCGGCGTTTCCGATCGGCGGGTGCTGGACGCGATGCGGGCGGTCCCGCGGGAGGAGTTCGTGCCGGCGCACCTCACGGAGTTCGCCTACGAGGACGGACCGCTGCCGATCGAGGCGGACCAGACGATATCGCAGCCCTATATCGTCGCTCTGATGGCGGAAGCCGCGGAGCTCGAGCCGGGGGACAGGGTGCTGGAGATCGGCGCCGGCTCAGGCTACGCGGCGGCCGTCTTCGCCGAGGCGGCGGGGGAAGTCCTGGCGATCGAGCGACATCGGGAGCTGGCGGAGCTCGCAGGGCAGCGGATGGCGGCACTCGGCTACACGAACGTCGACATACTGGAAGGGGACGGCACCGAAGGCCTGCCCGAGGAGGCGCCGTTCGACGCGATCATAGCAAGCGCCAGCGGAAGCCATGTGCCGGACGAGCTGCTGTTCCAGCTGAAGGAAGGCGGACGGCTGGTTATGCCGGTCGGCGAGCCGCAACAGGTTCAAAAGCTGATCAAGATCACCCGGGTCGGCGAGGACGAGTTTGAGCAGGAGGAGCTCGGCCCGGTTCGCTTCGTGCCGCTGGTAGGCAAGCACGGGTGGCAGAGCGAAAAGGGTGGACAGCCGCAGACTCAGTCGCTGCCGGAGATGATCCGGGATGCGGCGGAGCCCTTGCCCGACTTCGAGGATCCTGCCTTCGGAGCCTTGTTCGACCGCTATGCGGGGGCGAGGGTGATCCTGCTCGGCGAGGCGAGCCACGGCACCTCCGAATTCTACCGAGCCCGAGCCGCGATCACCAGACGGCTGATCGAGGAGCACGGCTTCAAGATAGTGGCGGTGGAGGCGGACTGGCCCGACGCCGCTAACGTCGACCGCTACGTTCGGCATCGGCCGAAGCGGGAAGGGGAGGAGGCGGCGTTCCAGCGCTTCCCCACCTGGATGTGGCGCAACACCGATGTCGATGCTTTCGTGCGCTGGCTTCGGGCTTATAACGAGCAACGCGCGCCCGAAGAAATGGCCGGTTTCTACGGGCTCGACCTCTACAACCTCGGAGGGTCGATCCGGGCTGTGATCGACTATCTCGACGATGTGGATCCCGAAGCCGCGGCGGTCGCACGCGAGCGCTACGGCTGTCTCCAGCCCTGGAGCCGCAATCCCCAGGGCTATGGGCGGATGGCGATCACCCAGGGGTTTGCGCAGTGCGAGCAGCCGGTCGTGCAGATGCTTCGCGAACTGATGCAGAAGCGGATGGAATATGTCGGCGAGGACGGCGACGAGTTCCTCGATGCCGCCGCCAATGCGCGGCTGGTGAAGAATGCCGAGGCCTATTACCGGGTCATGTATCACGGCGCCGCCGAGAGCTGGAACTTGCGCGACACGCACATGTTCGAGACGCTCTGCCAGCTGCTGGAGGCCAAGGGGCCGGACGCCAAGGCGGTGGTCTGGGCGCACAACAGCCATATCGGAAATGCGGCGCACACCGAGATGGGCCAAGTGCGCGAGGAGCTGAACATCGGCCAGCTGTGCCGCGACAGGTTCGGTGAGGAAGCGGTTCTGATCGGGTTCGGCACCCATACCGGCACAGTCGCAGCCGCCACCGACTGGGACGCTCCTATGGAGGTGAAGGACGTGCGGCCCTCGCTTCCCGGAAGCTACGAGGAGGTGTCCCACCAGGCGGGCATCGATCGTTACCTGCTCGATCTTCGCGGCGCCGGGCCGGACTTGCGGTCAGTGCTGGAGGAGCCGCGGCTGGAGCGCCTCATCGGAGTCATTTACCGTCCAGAGACGGAGCGCTGGAGCCACTATGCGCAGGCCTCGCTTCCGGGCCAGTTCGACGCCTGGGTCTGGTTCGACGAGACCAGCGCGGTGACTCCGCTGCCGGGGCCGACGCAGCCCGGGGAAGACGAGACGTACCCCTTTGGGCTGTGAGGCTCGAATGGGTGCGGATAGCGCATTTTACCCGTTATGCCTCTCGCCCCCGGGATCCCACGCGTTGGCTATTGGAGCGTGCAGCTCTGCAACATCGGTGCTCGGACCCCCGGCTCGGCCCCCGCGCATCTCAACGAGATTTCGGTGCCGGCCTTCGCTGCGGAAAGCTTAACCGCATCTCGTGGATCGACCTCGGCTCCCAGTGGGAGGAGTGGATCCGGCGTACCAAGCAGGATCACCGTTCCCGTCGTGGGCGCAGCCGCCAGATTAGCGGTGATGAGGATCGGCTGGTTGTCTAATCGAGCAAGGGTGGGATCGCGCTGGTATTCGGCAAATATGTCTGCTGCGGACATTTCGGTCGCCGCGGCCGTCTTCGGTACGACCGTCCCTTCCTCTTCCGGGAGGCTGCGCCACCAAAGAAAGCTGATGATCAACAGCACGAGTGTGACGGCAGCCAAAGCCAAAGCAATGGTCTTCCGGCGCTTCCGTGCTGTTGCTGTATCGGCCAACAGTTCGGACATTGTTCTCTCCCTCGGCCGCTCAAGGCACCACCTACGAAAGCGGACGCCGGGGGGATAGTTCCACATGGGCCATATCCCGGTTTCCCCGCGGCTGAGTTCTGTGGCGGCCTAAGGGGAATAGGCAAGGCCCCCCCTTCTCCCACGGTGACTAGTTTCTCTGCCGCAGCTTGGTGATCGTGGTCCCGGCCGTTATGAGCTCTACATCCGTCTTGAGATGGAGGAGCTTCACGCCCGGCTGAGCCTGCGCCCGTTGCAAAGCGGGAGCGAAGTCTCCCGTCCGCTCCACCGTCTCCGCCCAGGCGCCGTAGGCTCGGGCTAGGGCGGCGAAGTCGGGGTTGACGAGATCGGTGCCGGACACGCGCTCCGGGTAATCGCGTTCCTGGTGCATTCGGATGGTGCCGTAGCTGCCATTGTCGATCACCAGCACGAGCATGTTCGCGCGGTGCTGGATCGCGGTCGCAAGCTCCTGTCCGTTCATCAGGAAGTCGCCGTCGCCTGCGAGCGCGACCACCTGCCGTTCGGGAAAGCGGAGCGAAGCCGCCACCGCGGCCGGGACTCCGTAGCCCATCGATCCGTTGGTCGGCGCCAGCTGGCAGGGGAGGGCGGCATAGTGCCAGAAGCGATGCCACCAGCCCGAAAAATTGCCGGCGCCGTTGCAGATGATGGTGTCGGCGGGCAGGCTTCCGCGCATCTGCATCACCACCTGGCCGAGGTCGAGAGCGGCGCCCTCGCGTGCGCGGGCAGTGCTCCATTCCACCCATTCCGCATGCGCCTCAGGCCCGTCGTCGAAGGACAGGATCTCGTCCTCCCAGCTGGTGGCGAACTCGGCGAACTCGTGCGGGTCCGCGCAGATCGGAAGGTCGGTTCGGTAGACCCGGCCAAGCTCGTTCGGGTCCGGGTGGACGTGGACCAGGGTCTGCCCCGGATGGTCGGGGGTGATGAGGGTGTAGCCGTCCGTCGTGGCCTCTCCGAGCCGGGCTCCGACCACCAGCAGCAGGTCCGCCTCCCTGACGCGCTGGACGAGCTTTGGGTTGGGCCCGTAGCCGAGGTTCCCGGCATAGACCGGGGAGGAGTTCGGGATGGAGTCCTGGCGGCGGAAGGCCGCTGCGACCGGCAGACCGATGCGCTCTGCGAACTCGGCAAAGTAATGAGAGGCGCCTGCATCCCATCCGGCACCGCCGACGATCGCGATCGGCGCTGCGGCGTCCTTCAGCAGGTCCATCAAGGTGGTCATCGCCAGCGGATCCACCGACTGCGCGGGCGAATAGACGCGCGGCCGGTCAAGCGCCTCCACTTCGTCCTTCAGCATGTCCTCTGGAAGCGCCAGCACGACCGGCCCGGGGCGACCGGAGATGGCGGTCGAGTAAGCGCGGGCCATATATTCCGGAATCCGCGCCGCATCGTCGACCCGGGCGGTCCATTTGGCGAGCGGGCGGAACATTGCGGCGAAGTCGATTTCCTGGAAACCCTCGCGGTCGCGGTCGCCGCGGGCGACGTCGCCGATCAGAAGGATCATCGGTGTGGAGTCCTGCATCGCGACGTGGACTCCGACCGAGGCATTGGTCGCTCCCGGGCCGCGGGTGACGAAAGCGACTCCGGGGCGGCCGGTCAGCTTTCCGTCGGCCTCCGCCATATAGGCGACTCCGCCCTCCTGCCGGCAGACGACGAGGTCGATCTCAGCCGTGTCGTGAAGCGCGTCCAGCGCTGCGAGGTAGCTCTCGCCGGGCACGCAGAAGATGCGGTCGCAACCCTGGCTCACGAGATTGTCGATCAGGATCCGGCCGCCGGTCCGTGTCTGCGTCACAAAATACTCCGTTCAGGCTGAGCTTGTCGAAGCCTCTCCTTTCCCCCTTAGGAACAAGGGCAGGCCTTCGACAAGCTTAGCCGACCCGGCGGAGGTTGACTTGACGTTCACGTAACCTAGTTGGGGGCCGGCAGATCAGGAGACACATGCAGATGACCAAGAGCGAAATGGCCGCCGCACTCAACGAGAAGAACGCCTGGATTCCGGGCAAGCGGGTGAAGATCGACTTCGGCCCGGATGGCGTGGTGATGCTCGACGGGCAGGCGAACCAGGTTACCGAGGAAGACGGAGCCGCCGACACGACGATCAAGGTCAGCTGGGCCGACTGGGAAGCCATGTCTTCCGGCCAGCTCGACGGCATGACCGCCTTCATGCAGGGCAAGATCAAGGTCGAAGGCGACATGTCCAACGCAATGCAGCTCCAGGGCGTGCTCTCGAAGCTTAAGAGCTAGACCGTCCCACATCCCGCTCGTCCCGAGCGGGTTCCATTCCTTGACCGGACTCGCCCGCTCCGCCTATCGCCCCCTGACCAGACGGAGCGGTAGATGCAGAAGATTTATCCCAGTGCGGAGGCGGCGCTCGAAGGCCTCCTGTTCGACGGAATGACGATTTGCGCCGGCGGGTTCGGCCTGTGCGGGATTCCGGAGCGGCTGATCGACGCGATCCAGGCGAGCGGCGTCAAGGACCTCACCATAGCGTCCAACAATGCCGGGATAGACAACGAAGGGCTGGGCAAGCTGCTTCGCACCCGGCAGGTGAAGAAGATGATTTCCTCGTACGTCGGCGAGAACAAGGAGTTCGAGCGGCAGTATTTGGCTGGCGAGCTGGAAGTGGAATTCTGCCCCCAAGGGACTCTGGCCGAGCGCTGCAGGGCGGGGGGCGCGGGCATACCGGGCTTCTACACCAAGACCGGAGTCGGCACCCAGGTCGCCGAAGGCAAGGAGGTGAAGGAGTTCGACGGCGAGGAATATATCCTCGAGCGCGGCATCCGGGCCGACCTCAGCATCATCAAGGGCTGGAAGGCCGACGAGGCGGGCAACCTCGTCTTCCGCAAGACCGCCCGCAACTTCAACCAGCCGATGGCGACGGCGGGGAGGATCTGCGTCGCCGAGGTGGAGGAGATCGTGCCGGTCGGAAGCCTCGATCCGGACGGGATCCACCTCCCGAGCATCTACGTAAAGCGCCTGATCCTCGGAGCGCCCTACGACAAGAAGATCGAGTTCCGGATGACCCGGCAGAGGGAGACGGCCTGATGCCCTGGGACCGCAACCAGATGGCCGCCCGCGCCGCAAAGGAGCTTCGAGACGGTTATTACGTGAATCTCGGCATTGGAATTCCGACGCTGGTCGCCAACAACATCCCCGAAGGGATGACGGTGACCCTGCAGTCGGAGAACGGGATGCTCGGGATCGGGCCTTTCCCATACGAAGGCGAGGAGGATCCGGACCTGATCAACGCAGGCAAGCAGACGATCAGCGAGCTGCCGTCGTCCAGCTACTTCTCCTCCTCCGACAGCTTCGCGATGATTCGCGGCGGCCATATCGATCTCACCGTGCTCGGCGCGATGGAAGTGAGCGAGAAGGGCGACATCGCCAACTGGATGATCCCCGGAAAGATGATCAAGGGCATGGGCGGAGCGATGGACCTGGTCGCGGGGGTCAAGAAGATCATCGTCGTGATGGAGCACAATTCCAAGAGCGGCGATCCCAAGTTCATCCCCGAATGCACGCTTCCGCTGACCGGCAAGAACGTGGTCGACATGATCATCACCGACCTCGCCGTCTTCCAGCGGCCGGACCACCAGAGCCCCTTCAAGCTGATGGAGCTCGCGCCGGGCGTAACCAGTGAGGAAGTTGCGGCAAAGACGACCGCCAAGTATCTGGCCTGAGTTCTCTTTTTTTGAGAGCGTCGGGACGGAGGCGATGAGCAAGGTTGGCGATGCCCGGCACTTGGCCGTCGAGAATGAGATCCTGGCCGAAAAAGCGGCAGCCTTGGGTGATGCCGCCAAGAGGGTCGAAGGCGCCCTCGCCGCGCTTCGCGCGACCGAAGCGGGCGAGGAGCGCGAGAGGCGGATCGATGCGGCTGCCGATGCGGTCTGGGGCTTCCTCGTTCAGCGCGAGCTGATGGGGCTGCGGGACCGCGAGGCGATCGTCGCCTATTACCAGATACCGCTCGCGGTGCTGAACCGGGCGGGCTCGATCAGGGGCAGCAAGAAGGGAGACGCGCAGCGATGAGAGCATTGCTTTCAAGGGAACCGGGCGGGCCCGAGACGCTGGAGCTGAGCGAGCTTCCCGGTCCGGTGGCGGCCAAGGGCCAGTTGCTGGTGAGCGTGAAAGCCTGTGCGATCAACTATCCCGACGTGCTGATCATCGAAGACAAGTATCAGTTCCGGCCTCAGCGGCCGTTCGCTCCAGGAGGCGAGATTGCGGGGGTCGTGGAGGCGCTCGGCGAGGGAGTGCAGGGCTGGTCGGTAGGGGACGGGGTGATCTCAATGCTCGGCCATGGCGGCCTTGCGGAGAAGGTGCTGGTCGACGCGCAGATGGCGCTTCCGCTTCCGCCCGGGCGCAGCTTCGAGGAAGGATCCGCTCTGATCCTGACCTATGCCACGTCCATCCATGCGCTGCTGGATCGTGGGGGGCTGAAGGAGGGGCAGACCCTGCTTGTGCTCGGTGCGGCCGGCGGAGTCGGCCTTGCGGCTGTGGAGCTTGGCAAAGCGTTCGGCGCGCGCGTCGTCGCCGCAGTCTCCTCGGAGGAAAAGGCCCAAGCCGCCCGCGCTGCCGGGGCGGACGAGACGATCGTCTATCCCCACGGCCCCTTCGACAAGGAGCAATCCAAGGCCCTGGCGCAGATGTTCAAGGATTCGGTGGGGCCGAACGGCGCCGACGTGATCTACGATCCGGTCGGAGGCGACTATGCGGAGCCGGCGCTTCGCTCGATCGCCTGGGAAGGGCGGTATCTTGTGGTCGGATTCCCGGCCGGGATCCCCAGGCTCCCGCTCAACCTAACCCTCCTCAAGAGCTGCGACGTCTGCGGGGTCTTCTGGGGAGCCTTCGCGGCTCGGGACCCGAAGGCGAACGGCGCCCACATCCAGACGCTGTTCCGCTTGTGGGAGGAACGCAAGATCGCCCCGAGGGTCAGCCGCACCTGGCCTCTGGAGCAGGGCGGAGAAGCGATCGCGCACATGGCCGCGCGGAAGGCGGTCGGCAAACTCGTTGTGACGATGGACTGAAGCTACTTCGTCTGCTGCCGAGCGACGTAAACCTTTACCATCGCAGCCCGAGCCTGGCGGACGGCTTCCGCAGCTTCGCCTTGGGCCTGGGCGGGAGGACGTCCGCTGTCCACAAGCCGCTTGGCGCTTGCCTGCTCGGCAGCGGCCTGCTGCGCCTGGCAGGCGCTCTGCAGTCTTGCCTCGTACGCCCCCGGCTCCAGCCCCTGCTGCTGCGAAGATCGTGCCTGCTCGAAATAGCAGGACAAAAGGGTGCTCATTCCAGTGTCGGGCGCGGGGGGCGCCATCGCGAGCGCAATCAAGGTGGTCAGCACGTTCATCTCCCTGTGATCTGGTCTTTCTGGCCAGCCGACGCGATGACGGCGTCGGCATAGGCAATGTGGGCGCGGAAGGTTGGATGCACCGCGCCCTGGATGATCCGCTCCTTGCCGCCATATTGGGTCAGCAGGCTGTCGTTGGCGGTTCGGAACCAGCGCTCAGACTGGCGATCGTAGGGATCGAAGGAAGCAAGGCCGTCGCCGTTGCTCCAGATCCACTTCGCCCCATCGCGTCTGGCCATGGGCAGTGCGAGTGGCCGCCTGGAGTCGGCCATGCACCAGCCATGGCCTGCAATCTCCGCCTCGTGCGCAGTCACCGCCTTCCACCCGTGCCGGTTGGCGGCATGGCCGATGTGCCTGTTGAGGCTCACCCGAGCCCAGTTGGACTTGCAGATCTCGGAGTCGCGCGGGGAAGGCCGGTCGGCATCGCACGGCTCGCCCGATGGGTGCTCGAACTCGAAGCTCCATTTGTTCACCCCGCGCGCCATTGCCGGGACGAGGGTGTGGAAAGCCTCGTATCCGGCAGGCGCGAGGCGTTGCGGGTGCTCGCTTCGATAGTCGGTTTCCTTCCTCAGCGGCTCGCCTGTGAGCCTCGCGAGCTTGCGGTCGCTGAGCGCGTGGTGGCAGAAGCGGCCGCTGCCGGCGCTAAGCACATCGGGATAGGTGGCGTGCACGACCTTGCCGGGCGGTACGCCCAGCTTCGTGAAGGCGGCGGCCACCTCGGCCAGGCGCCCCGGCAGCTTCTCGAGCCGGGCTTCCACCGTCGGATGCCGCCAGCAGAAGCGGGCGCGGATCGTCGCCTCCGCCTTGTAGGGGCAAATGATCTCTTCCGACGAAACGAGCGGCAGCAAGGTGGGGACGACCGGCCCCAGCATGTAGCCGCCGGCCGGCAGCACGTCATAGGCGACGAGGCCCCTGAAGCCGATATCGATGCCCCCGACGGACATGTGGACCTGGTCCACCGCGCGCCGGGTTTGCTTCTGACCGAGCAACGCCTTGAGCTGATC
>DASYWC010000192.1:0-32577 GCA_035936615.1 Allosphingosinicella sp.
GGCAGCCAGCTTCCGGGCGTCGCATTCGGCGATATCCGCACTCCCGAAGGTGCTGCGCAGATGGTCGACCGACTGCTCGGGCGGATGAGAGAAGGTAGAGAAGTAAGGAGAGCACGGCGATGACCGTTTTGACGACACGGCGTTCGATACTGACCGGCTTCGGCTGCGCCTGCTGCGCCGGCCTGGTCGGAACGGCCCAGGCACGGATCTCGCCGACGGCGATGGAGCCGCTTATCGGCCCGGGCCACCGCCCGATCGACAAGGACGAGCAGGGCATGTGGCAGCTCTACGAGCGGGCCGAGCGCGACATCGCCGATTCCAACCTGCTCATCAAGGACAAGGCGATCACGTCCTACCTTGGCGATGTGGCGGCCCGAGTAGGCGGTCCGGCCGCAAAGGACCTGCGCGTCTATCTGGCGCATATTCCCGATTTCAACGCGTTCATTGCGCCCACCGGCTTCATGGTCGTGTTCAGCGGGCTCCTGACCCGAATGCGGGACGAGGCTCAGCTTTCGGGCGTTCTTGCGCACGAGGCCGGCCACTTCCTTCGCCGCCACCACATCCGCGGCTGGCGCGATACGCGCAACAAGACCGACATCTACAGCATCCTGGCGATGGGCGCGGGTCTGGGAGGAGTCGCGGTGGGCGCCAATCTGGGCGATGTGGTTCAGCTTGCGGGAATGGGCACGATGCTTTCGCTCGCTAGGTACAGCCGGCTTATGGAAGCTGAAGCCGACGCGCTCGGACTGAAGCTGATCGCCCGTGCCGGCTACGACCCCATGGCAATGCCCGGCATCTGGCAGCAGCTGCTCGAGGAAAGCGAAGCGACGGCGGCGATGCGCAACAAGCGGCCGAGGCGCGCCGTCTCTCTGCTTGCGAGCCACCCGGCTCCGCAGACCCGAATGGTCGATCTTCGGGTCTCCGCGCAGGAGATGAGCAGCTTGACCGCCGCCGACAACCGTGGGCGCGAAAGGTACCTGACAGCTATCGCCCCCATTCGCGAGATGCTGCTCGAGGACCAGGTGAAGCTCAACGATCCGGGCGGGAGCCTCTACATCATCGAGAACCTTGCCAAGGACGGCTGGAACGGCCTTCTGCGCTTCTACGAAGGCGAGGTCTGGCGCTTGCGCGGGCGAAGCGGCGACAAGGAGCGCGCAGCCCAGGCCTATGCCGCCGCGGTCGCGTTCCCCGACGCTCCGGCCGAGGCGTGGCGCGCGCACGGCTACGCCTTGATGAAGGCTGGCCGGCGCGACGAAGGCAAAAGGGCCCTTAGCCGCTATCTGGCGATGGCGCCGAACGCACCGGACGCGCCGATGGTGCGGCAGACGGTCGGACTTTAGGAGAGACTAGGTTATGCGTGCAAAAAAGCTGCTTGGGCCGCTGGTTGCCTTCGCGCTCATTTCCGGCGCGGCGACTGCCGCTTCGGCTCAGTACGGCGGCTTCAGGCCGAACGGCTTCTCGCTCATTCGGCCGAGGCCGCAACTGATCGCCAGCGGCCCGATGGTCGTCACCCCATCGATGGAATGGAACCGGTATCCGCGCGGCCGGTACGACCTCGACCGCGAGGAGAACTGGACCCTGAACGGCCCCGCGCTCGATGGGATCAGCTTCATCAGCGGCCTTCAGAACAACCGGCCGATCGTCTATCAGCGCCGCAAGGACGACCGTAAGGTCCCGAACTTCCGCGCCGACATGACTCCGCAGGAGATCGCGGACATGATCGAAAGCTTCTACCTGATCCGTGGGGGATCGGTGAGCTTCGACATGACCGGGCTCCAGCCGCGCACGTTCATGGGCCATCCCGGATTCCAGCTCGACTATCGCCATCTGGGCGGGGACGAAGTGGACAGGCAGGGACGCGCAGTCGGCGCCGTGATAAACGGGCGGCTCTACCTGGCCCTGTTCGACGCGGCGCGGCTCCACTATTTCCCGGCGGCTCTTCCGGAGTTCGAGCGGATCGTCGCGAGCGCGCAACTGCGCGGCAGGCGCTAAGGACCCGCCCCGCCCCGAGGGCTCAGGCTCGGGCGGCGGAGCTCACCTCGTTCAGGGTTTGGACGTAGCGTTGCGCGAGTTGGACGTGGACTGCAGCGACATGCGGATCGGACGCCCGCAAGGCGGCCCGCGTCTCGTCGCGAACGCGCTTTCTGAGATAGGCCTGGTCACGCTTTCCCATCCTCTGCCTCCGCTCACTCACAGGCTGAACCGGTGCGTGGCCACCTTGGGCGCACCGCAGATGTCGGAGGGCTCTGGAAGCGGGAGACCTTCGGCCACATAGTAGTCGAGGATTACTTCCAGCACTTCCGGCGCCTTTGAGAGCGCCTCATCCTCCGTCTCGCCGGCGGCGATGGCTTCGGGCACGTCGGGAAACGCAACCAGCACCATTCCCTGATCCGCCGCCATCATTCGCACCGGGTAACTTATCATGGCTGTAGAAACGAAGGAGAGTGGCGGCTGTTGCTGCTCCCGAGGCGGCGGCCCCGCCTATGGACCGCCTCGCCGCATCGTCACTGGTCCAACTGGCTCGGAGCAGGGGTAAGTTCAAGCACTTCAAGCTTGTGGCCGCTTGCGGGACGAGGAGTGACGAGGCGGAAGCGCAGCGGCCCGATCCGCTCGAGCACCCCGCCCTGGTCGCGGTCGGGAAGGACGCCGTAGGTCGGCGGCGGGTCCTTCGCGCCGGAAGCGAGCGATCCCAGGAAGATCATCCGATTCGGATCGCGGTCATCCCACAAATAGCCCTGGCGCCGGAAGGGGCCGGTCTGCTTGGCCAGCCAAAGACGGCCATCAGAGTCGACGCCGACATAGCAGAAGACGGGCTTTGCAGCGGCGAACGGCCGGACCCGCGGGCTGGTGGAGCCGAGCTGGATAAGGCGGCACATGTAGGAGCCGGGAGCGGGGGCGGGACGGGGGAGGCCGGCACCCGGATCGAGAAGCTTTCCTTCGGCGGTCAGTGCCCGCTTTGAACCCTTGCCGGCCTCGGCCAGCGCCTCGTCCCAAGCCTGAGCGAGCTGGTCCACCCGGCCCTGATCGTCTCCGGACGCGGTGCGTCTCCAGGCGGGAACCTGTTCCGCCACCACGGCTGCCCGCGGCTGCTCCGCCGGCGACGGAGCGGAGGGAGTCTTGCAGCCGTGGAGCAGGAGCGCCCCAAAGAGGAGGCAGGGAAGCAGCGGTGCAGAAGGAGACGCCGAACGCATGATGGCGCGAGCCATAGCACGAAATAATCAATAAATAACTGAGGCGTCGCGCTTTTCCGGCGCCGGCCTGAGTTTTATAGCAGCGTCACCCGCACCACGTTGCCGCGGTCGCTGGTGAGCGAGACCGTCTGCCCCCGGCGAAGCGGGGCCGTGTAGGGCCAGCATTCGCGCGCGGCACCGGCCCACGAGAAGCAGAGCTGGGTCTGGTTCGCCACCCAGTTCCCGGCCACCTGCTGGCCGCCGAATTGCGCATGCACCACTCCGTTGGGTGCGAAGTGCAGGGTCGAGACCTGGCCTGCCGCCGTTTCGACGCGGACCTGCTGGCCGACGAGCTCGGAACCCGGAGCCCGCGACACGGCCATGGGCGGTGGAGGGGGCGGCACGACGCTTGCGCAGGCGCTGAGGCCGGTCAGGGCCAGAATGGGTACGGCAAGTGCCTTCATCATCGTTCCTCCGACTGGTACCGGTTAAATCCGGAAACCGCCTGCAGAGTTCCGCCGTCCCCGGCTCATGGTCCTTGCATCGGGCTCAATCTGTATGCAGATGTTTACTGCCTCCAGTCCAAGGGCTTTTCGCCTCCTGATGCTCAACCCGCTTCAACCCGTGCTCGACACCGCATTGGACGCAGTCGTCGTGATGGGCCGCGACGGGCGCGTGGCCGCCTGGAATGCGCTTGCAGAAGCGACGTTCGGCTGGACCGCCGCCGAGGCGACGGGCAAGTTTATGGGGGACCTCATCATTCCGCCGCAGTACCGGGAGGCCCATAGTGAGGGCCTCGATCGCTACAACCGGACTGGCGAAGTGCGGGTCCTCAACCGCCGGATCGAGATCACCGCTCTCAACAAGGAGGGGGAGGAGTTCCCGGTCGAGCTGTCGATCACGACGGCGCCCAGCGGAGACGACATCGTGTTCGTGGGGTTCCTCCGCGATATCAGGCGGCGCCGCGAGACCGAGCAACGGCTGGCGCGCCAGGCGCGGGAATCGCAGCTGCTCTTCGATCTTAGCGCGCTTGCCGGCGAGACAAGCTCGTTCGAAGAGGCGCTTGGCGCATGCCTGAAGGCGATCTGCCACCTCACGCGCTGGCCGGTGGGGCACGCGCTGGTGCTGAAGGCAGGCGGCGGGAGCGGGCTGGTCTCGGCCGGAGTGTGGCACGAGGAAGAAGAGGGGGTCGCAGCGCCTCTCAAGGACATGACCAGGCGCATGGAATTCACCCCGGGCGTCGGCTTGCCGGGCCAGATCCTGGAGAGCGGAGAACCGATCTGGGTCTCCAATGCCGACCAAGACAGCAGCTTCCTCCGAAAGGGTCTCGGTTTCCGCGCCGCCTTCGCCTTTCCGGTGAAGAGCGAGGGGCGCATCATCGCGGTGCTCGAGTTCTTCTCCCAGGACGAGGCCGAGCTGGACCCGGAGCTGATGCTGACGGTCCGAACCCTCGGAGAGCAGGTCGGGCGGGTGCTCGAGCGCAAGCGTACGGAAGAGCATCAGCGGCTACTGATCAACGAGCTCAACCACAGGGTGAAGAACACCCTGGCGGTGGTTCAGAGCGTCGCTTCGCAGACGTTCAAGGGCGAGGCGGCGGACCCGGTGGCGCGCAGGGCCTTCGAGAACCGCCTTTCGGCGCTTGCGGCCGCTCACGACGTTCTGACGGAGCAGAATTGGGAGTCCGCCTCCCTCCACGAGGTGGTCCGGAGGACCGGCGCCGGGTGCGGAGCGGACGAGGGCCGGGTGATCGTCGAAGGGCCGGAGCTTCGGCTTGCGCCCGGCACCGCGGTGGCGCTCGGAATGGCGCTGCACGAGCTGTGCACCAACGCGGTGAAGTACGGGGCGCTGTCGAACGAGACCGGGATGGTGAGCATCTTCTGGGAATTGCCGAATTCCGGGGAAGGACGGAGCCTGCATCTGGAATGGCGGGAGACCGGCGGACCGCCCGTTTCCATGCCGGACAAGCGCGGCTTTGGGAGCCGGATGATCGAGCGCGCGCTGGCGTCCGAGCTCGGAGGCAAGGCCGAGCTCCAGTTCCTTGCCGACGGCCTGCGCTGCGTCGTGGATGCGCCGCTTCCGCAGGACGACTAGGCGGCGAGTGCCGCTGGCGGGGCGCCTTCGGTCTCCGCTTCGATCCGGCGGAAGCGCCGGAGCAGAGTTCCGAACAGTGCGGGGTCGGTCGAGCGGATCAGAACCTCCTCGTTCAGAAGCCGCGAGTTCTGGTTGAAGTTGAGGCTTCCGAAATAGCTCACCCGTTCATCGCCGCGCTGAAGCAGGAAGAACTTGGAGTGCATCGGCAGGCCGTCGGGGTGGCGGTAGCGGCGGACCGACACGCCCGCCTTGGTCAGCTTCCGGACTGCGGCCTCGGGAACCCGGCGTTCGGTGTCGTGGACGACGAGGTGGAGCTTGGCGCCTCGGGCGGCTGCCTTGGCCAGAGTGTCGACGGCGTCGTCCTTGAGATGCGAGACCGCTGCCCAGAGCCGGTCTCCCTGGCCGAGGCTATCCACCGTGCGTTCCACCACGTTCGGCCTCAGGCGAGGATAGAAGTAAAGCTGAGTGTCGCGGTCGGCGTAGGTTCGGTTTTGCGCCTTCGAGAAGCGGTTTGCTTCGCCGCCGCGACCGGCGAGGCGGCGAACGTGGGCTGTGAGAGTCGCGGCGAGGGCGGGGCTTACGATCTCGACCAGCAAGTTATGGCCGCGGTCCTGATCCCCGATCTCCCGGATCGTGGCGGAGTCGGCAAAGCCGCCGTCCGAGGGGTTGTAGGAGCCGACCAGAGCGACCGGCTCGGGAGCTGAAAAGGCGTAGATCTTGGAGTGGAGCTTTCCGCTCAGCCGTCCGGGCGGAAAGGCGCGGGGCGCGCGGACCGTGAGCGCGCCGCGAAGGCCGTGCCGCTTCAGCAAGTCGAGGGCCGGATCGTTCGCTCCCTTGAGGCGCGGATCGCCCTCGACCACCAGAGTGACTTTCACGCCCCGGTCGCTGGCGCCGATCAGGGCCTGGGCGAGCTCCCGGTCTAGGAAATAGTAGGTTGCCCAGTCGATCGTGCTTCCCGGAGGAGCTGAGCGCACCTTTTGGAGGAGAAGCGAGCGAAGGGCTCCGGGCGGGCGGTCGGGGCCGCCGAAATGGACTGCGCCGATGGTTCGGGAATGCGAGGGAAGCTCGACTACCGGCTCCGGAGCCCTCAGCGAAACGAGCCACGCGCCAGCGCCAAGGAGCAGGAGGACCAGCGCTGCGGCCACGATGGCCCTGGCCGGCCGGCCGAGAGAAGGGCGATGCACAGGCACTGCACCTGCATAAGGCGGCTGACCACCAGCGGAAGCAAAAATATGCTCGCGGCAGGGAAGCTAGGCCGCTTCGCCCACTCCCTGCCGCCACTGCTTGGGCGACTTGCCGAAGCGGCGCTTGAAGGCGTGACTGAGCGAGACTTCGTCGCAATAGCCGGCGCTTTCCGCGAGGTCGGTCAGCCGGCAATCGCTTTGCTGCCGCAGAAGCAATGCGGCGCGATCGAGCCGAAGCTCGCGATGATACCCGATCGGAGACTTGCCGAACGCGGACTTGAAATAGCGGGCAAGATGGAATTGCGACAGGCCCGCAGCCGACGAGAGCTCGGTCAGGCTCAGGTTCCTGTCCTGGTTCGAGTGCAGGAACCCGCGCGCGCGCTCGAGCCGCTGGTAGAGCTCCCGGCGGGTGGATGCCTTGGCGGCCTTGAGTCCCTCAATCGCGGCCCGGCTTTCCGCCAGCGGATCCGCCACCGCCTGTTCGGCCTGCTCGATCAGCATCGGTGCGAGGCGCTCGCCCAGTTCAGGGTCGCGAGCGATCCGCCGGCCGACGCTTTCCAGGAGACGGCCCAACGTGCTGGTGTGGGTCGAAAGCACCAGGGCGCGGCCGAGCACGGGATCCCAGCCGGCGAATTCCTCGGTGCCCGCCGCAGCTTCGGCGGAGGGAAGCAGAAGGCACAGCCCGGTTGTAAAGACGCGGTTCGAGCCCGTGCAGGGAGTGCCGGCATCGAGATAGAGGAATTGCCCCGGCTCCACCCTTACGGAGCGGCCGTCGACCTCGTAAATCTCTTCGCCCTCAAGCACCAGCTTCAGTGAAGGGCAGGGCGCGGCGATGATCGACTGGCCGCGCTCCAGGCGCGAAAGCACGAGCTTGCCGGCAGCGGGCGGCCGACGAAGTTCCTCCAGATGTCGATCCAGAACTGAAAACAGGCTGAGCACTGCGATTCCTCCCCCAAGGAAGCTACGTGTGTCGCATCTCGAATGTGAACGGCACCTTTCTGAAGCCCGGTGACGCTCGTGTCTAGCCAGAGGGCGCCGCGGGGCCTAAACCGCGCGCTCCCAGTGGAGAGTGCGGATGATTTGCAGGATCTGGCGCGGGTGGACCACCGCTGAAAAGGCCGCGGCTTACGAACATTTGCTGCGGTCGACGATCATCCCGGGAATCGAGGCTCGGGGCATGGCGGGCTTTCGCCATGTCGACATGATGAGGCGCGGAGCGGGCGAAGAAATCGAATTCGCGACCATCATGTGGTTCGACTCCCTTGCCGCCATCGAAGCGTTCGTCGGCGAGGACCGGGAAGCGGCGCATGTGCCCGCTTCGGCGCGAGAGGTGCTCTCGCGGTTTGACGAGCGGGCGCTTCATTACGAAGTGTTCGACCGGCGGCCCCAGGCAGTGGAGCAGGAGCGATGAGGAACAGGAAGGTCACTGCGGCGATCGTCCAGGCGGAGGTCGCGACGGATGTAGGGGCGGGCCTGGAGCTCACCCGCGAAAAGACCCTGGAGGCGGCCGCGGCGGGCGCGGAGCTGATCGTATTTCCGGAAACCTGGATCCCGGGCTACCCGGCCTGGCTCGACCTTTGCCGCGACTCGGCCCTTTGGGACCACGGGCCGGTGAAGCAGGTCTATGCCCGGATCGCCGAGAACAGCGTCTCGATCCCCGGGCCGGCGCTCGACCACCTGTCGGCGACGGCTCGGGACTCGGCGGCTACCCTGGTCGTTGGTTTGAGCGAACGCGTGGACAAGGGAAGCGGCCGGGGCACGCTGTACAACTCGCTGGTGACGATCGGCCCGGACGGGACCCTGCTCAACCACCACCGGAAGCTGATGCCGACCTATACGGAACGGCTGATCTGGGGCGCCGGCGACGTGGAGGGCCTCCGGTCGGTCGACACGCCCACCGGTCGGGTGAGCGCGCTGGTCTGCTGGGAGCATTGGATGCCGCTCGCCCGGCAGGCGCTTCACGAATCGGGCGAGGACATCCACGTCGCGGTCTGGCCCACGGTCCACGACCTTCACCAGGTGGCGAGCAGGCAATATGCGTTCGAAGGGCGCTGCTTCGTGCTTGCATCGGGAGCTCTGATGCGCGCTTCGGCGCTTCCGCCGGAGCTCGAGCCGCATCCCGACCGGGTGTCGGGGCCCGACCAGTGGGTGCTTCGCGGAGGCAGCGCCATCGTCGGCCCGGACGGGAAATACGTCGTCGAGCCGCTCTACGACCAGCCGGGGCTGGTGATGGCGGAGCTCGACCTCAGGAGAGCGAGCGAGGAGAGCATGACCCTGGACGTCACCGGCCATTACCATCGGCCGGAGATGTTCGAGTTCAAGCCGGTTCGAACGGGACGCCGGCCGGCGGGCGAGGGGAGCTGACTAGCCTACGGGTTCAGCCGTTTCGGGCGCGAACCGGGCCTTCAGCTATGAACCAGGCCGAGCCGGTCCTCGGGCAGGTGAAGGTAGGTGCTCTGGAAATCGCCGGCTTCGGCCAGCCTCTTCCAGTCGTCGACAGTGACGGAGCGGCGGTCGCGAACGATCAGGCCCTCCTCGTCCAAAGCGCGAAGGGTGCGGTTGACGTGGACCGGAGTGAGGCCGGTGGCGTCGGCCAGCTGCTCCTGAGTCATCGGCAGCTCGTACGAGTTCTTCTCGGCGAGGCCGGCCGCCTCGAGCCGCAAGGTGAATTCGCAGAGCAGGTGGGCGATCCGCGTCTTTGCGTCGCGCCGGCCGACGTTGGCGATCCATTCGCGGAACATGGAGCCGTCGACCAGCGTGTCGTACCACATCGCCATCCCGATCCTGGGATGGGTGAACGCGATCTCGCGGATCGCGTCGCTGGGGATGTAGGCGACTTCGCACCTCGTCAGCGCCTGGACGCTGTGGTCGGCGACGCGGAGGAGGGAATTTTGCAGGTCGACCAAGTCGCCGGACATTTGAAGCGCGATGATCTGGCGCGCTCCGTGGGCGACGATCTTGTGCCGGTATAGATAGCCCGAGAGAACCAGGCAGGAATGGGTTGGCTTGTCCCCTTCGCGAACGACGAAGCCCTGGGGCTCGATCGACTTCAGCGTGTGGGGGAGCGCGAGCAGCGCATCGCGGTCTTCTTCGGAAAATTCGGCCCAGTAGCCGAGCTTCCGAAGCATCGGCGTCAGAGGGGATGTTTCGGCGTTCATTCGAGTGCTCCCGGAGATGGCGGGAGCAAGAAGCTCGCAGGCGCCGGCGGGCCAAAAGGTAGAGCCGGCGATGAGAGTCACTAACGGCAAGTGAAGGCGCAGCCTCCTAACGTATGTGTGTTCTACGAAATAAACCTGGATTGCGTGATAGCAGACGTGGCTAAGAAAAAAGAGCCGCCCGGCAGCGGCGAATCTGCCTCAAGCGGCTCCTTCGGGCGTTGCAGGCGTTCCTCCCGCCATGGACCGCCTTTCAGACTTCACCGCCTCCCCCTTCAGCTTCGGCGGGCGCGAGCGCCCGGTTTACCGGAAGGGCGAGGGGCCGGCGGTGGTGATCATGCACGAGGTGCCCGGAATTTCGAGAGAAGTCGCCCGCTTCGCCCGCGAGGTCGCTCACAAGGGGTTCACCGTTTTCGTGCCGCACCTGTTCGGCACTCTGGGCAGGAAGACGAACGAAGCCGACCGGGTGCTCCAGCTCGCCAAGCTTTGCGTCAGCCGCGAATTCCACGTGCTCGCCGAGAACCGGTCGAGCCCGATCGCCGACTGGCTGCGCGCTTTCGCCCGGCACGCCTTCCAGGAGATTGGAGGCCGCGGAGTCGGAGCGGTCGGCATGTGCGTCACGGGCAATTTCGCGCTGACCATGACTCTCGATCGCTGTGTGGTCGCTCCGGTCATGGCGCATCCTTCCTTCCCGCTGCCGGTGACGGGCCGGAAGGCCGCGGCTCTCCATGTCACTCCCGAGACGCTCGACAATGCGCGGCGCCGGATCCGGGAAGAAGGGCTGAAGGTGCTCGGCGTTCGCTTCGAGGGCGACGTGCTGTTCTGCCGGGCGGCGCGGTTCCAAACTCTCCGGCGGGAGCTCGGCGAGGGATTCGAAGGGATCGAAGTGCCGGGCAAGGCGGCCAAGCCCCATGCCGAGCCGCCGCACAGCGTCCTTACGATCGGGCTCGTCGACCGGGAGGGCGAGCCCACCCGGGCAGCGGTGGATCGAGTGCTGGGGTTCCTGTCCGAGCGGCTGCACTAGGGCGGGGCCGCCTGGCGGTATGTGTGGCGGCGCCCGGCGCCCTCTCCCATGGGGAGAGGGTTGGGTGAGGGGTTACGCTGTCGGAAGCTGTTCTCGGGGATCGTAACCCCTCACCAACTCCGCCTAGGCAGCCAGCTGCCAAGGCTTCGTATCCTCTCCCTGTGGGAGAGGGGAGGGGTGGGGCGTTTGCCCCCTCTCCCATAGGCAGAGGGTTGGGGTGAGGGGATGGGATGTTCGACGCTGTTCTCGGGGATCGTAACCCCTCACCAACTTCGCCTAGGCAGCAAGCTGCCAAGGCTTCGTATCCTCTCCCTATGCGAGAGGGGGTGGTGGGGTGCTCGGGCGTTTTGCTGGTTCTCCGGGACCGTAACCCCTCACCCCAGCCCTCTCCCTATGGGAGAGCGGGTGGTGGGGTGCGGCGTCGACAGGGTGGCGGGGCGCTGGCTAGGGTTGTTCGCGCTCCGCCTGCGTGCCGGGATAGGGCTGCTGCTTGAGGAGGCGGGCGAGGTGGGCGGCGTTGGAGGCGGCCATTGCGGCGGACTGGAGGACCTTGTCGGGAATCGAGGGGACGTCCTTGAGGTCGGTCTTGTGCATGGCTTCGCCGACCCAGTAGCACGACGCCGAGGCGGGGACGGTCCAGCCTTCGTCGTTCAGGGCCTGGAACATGTCAGCCGTGACTGAATGGGCTCCGTCCTCGTTTCCGACGATGGCCGCCAGCACGACCTTTCCGAAGCTCGGCATCCGGCCCCGGTCGTCGGTTTCGCCGAGGAAGGCGTCCATCCGCTCGATGACGCGCTTGGCGATGCTCGACATCTGGCCCAGCCAGATCGGAGTTCCGAAGATCAGGATGTCGGCGGCGAGGATCCGGCGCCTGACGTCGGGCCAGTCGTCGCCGGGTCCTTCATCGGAGCTTACCCCGGGAAGGATGTTGTGGGCTGCGATCCGGATCGTCTCGGTAAGAGCGACTTCGTGTTTGGCGAGCTCGGAGGCGATCACCCGGATCATCAGGTCGGTCGAGGAATCCTCGGTGTCGTCGCTCTTCAAGGTGCAGTTGATCGCGGCTGCTGTGAGGGTCATAGGTTTGCCTCCTTAACCCATGATACGAACGCCCGCTTTGCTTCGTTCCGGCGGACGGGGCGGAGCGAAGAAAAATAACCAACTCGGTAAAAAAATGCTTGACAGCGTCACGCTCATATGGCACTGTTTGGGCGATTATGTAGTTTACAAACCCAGCTTGATATGGCATAAGCTTCGTATCAACGGAGCACATTACCATGTCGGTTCTCTCTTCTCCCCACTTCCACGACGAAGCCAAGGCTTTTGCTTTCCTTCAGAGCATTGTCTGGGCCGACGGTGTGACGTGCCCGCATTGCGGAGTGATCGGCGGCAAGGTGTACGATCTGGCGGGCGTCCGTTCCAAGGCTTCGGCCAAGAACCCGAAGGGCGTCGAGCGTCACGGCCTGAAGAAGTGTGCTGATTGCCGCAAGCAGTTCACCGTGAAGGTGGGCACCGTTTTCGAGCATGCCCGCATGCCGCTCCACAAGATGCTTCAGGCCGTGCACCTCATCATCAGCAGCAAGAAGGGCATTAGCGCCCACCAGCTCTCCCGCGTGCTTGAGGTTCAGTACAAGTCCGCTTGGTTCCTGGCTCACCGCATCCGCGAAGCGATGCGCTCTGGCGATCTTGCCCCGTTCGGCTCCGATGGCGGCGCTGTAGAGGTTGATGAAACCTACTTCGGCGTGAGGAAGGGTGCCACCACTCGCACCGGCGGTGGCCATGCTCACAAGTTCGGCGTTCTGGCGCTGGTGGATCGCAACAGCGGCACGATGCGCACCTTCACCTTCGACAGGTTTCGCGCCGATGCCGTTCACCCGATTGTTCGCGCCAATATCAGCCGTGAAGCGCGTCTTATGACCGACGAAGCCAAGATGTATAAGAAGCTCGGCAAGGAGTTTGCTGAGCATGGCACGACCCTCCACGGCGCTCGCCAGTACGTCGATTACAGCGACCGCACGATCCACACGAACACGGTGGAAGGCGCGTTCTCGATCTTCAAGCGTGGCATGAAGGGCGTTTACCAGCATTGCGGCGAGCAGCACCTCCACCGGTATCTTGCCGAGTTCGAGTTCCGCTATAACAACCGGGAAGCCAACGGCTGTAATGACCGTGCCCGCGCTGACGAAGCGCTACGCGGCATCATCGGCAAGCGTCTCACCTACGCAAGGCCTCACGTCACAGCCTAAGAGCGAGGCTGTGACGCCGAAGAAGCGGCGGCGCTCCCGCTGGCACACAAAGCCGCACCGGGAAAAGGGGCGCTAAGCGCGTCCCTTTTTTCGTTCTATTTCAAGGGGTTAACCGTCTTTGACAGGTTAAGCTCTATGAAATAAGCTTATTTGCATATGCTGCAAATTTCTAGAGATGACATCGATGCTCGCCTAGCTATCGATAACCCTTGGTGGGAAACTGAGGAACCGGCGGCGCTGGCCACGGCAAACCTACCCAAGCGCGTCTACTTTGCACCCTTTTGCAAGTTGGCCTTGAACTTCAAGGTGAAGCGCGCTGCCATTTTGATGGGGCCGAGGCGTGTCGGCAAAACAGTGATGATCCGGCAGCTTGCGGCCGAAGCTCTGAAGCAAGGGGTTCCCGGCGAGAACATCTTGTACGCGAGTATTGACACGCCCCTCTACTCCAATCTGCCATTGTCCTTCTTCGTTGATGCCGTGTCATCAGCCGCTAAGGGCGAACAGTGCCTCATCATGTTCGATGAGATCCAGTACCTCAGAGACTGGCAGATACATCTCAAGGACTTAGTAGACACCTACCCCAACGTTCGGTTTGTGGCGTCAGGTTCGGCAGCGGCTGCTTTGAAGCTTAGAAGCCAGGAGTCCGGTGCAGGTCGGTTCTCCGACTTCATCCTACCACCCCTCACCTTCAGCGAGTACGTGGAATTTTCGGGGAACGGCCATCTCGTCACCGATGACGAAGAGAGGCGTGGTCACTATCGGTGCTCAGACATCAACGCGTTGAACAAGCTATTCATCGATTACCTGAACTACGGCGGTTATCCCGAGGCGGTTTTCAACGAAGAGGTGAGGAAGAATCCCGATCGATTTATCCGCAGTGACATCGTCGAAAAGGTTCTACTGAACGACCTCCCAAGCCTGTACGGCATCAACAACATTCAAGAATTGAAGAAGCTGTTCATGTTCCTCGCATACAACGCGGGCCATGAAGCGAGCTATGAGGGAATTTCGCAGGAATCTGGCATCTCGAAGGCAATCGTTCGCACTTACATCGAGTACCTAGAGAGCGCGTTTTTGGTCATTAAGCTTCCTACCGTGAACGAAACCTGCCGCTCGATGCAGAGGGAGAGGAATTTCAAAATCTACCTTAGCAACCCCTCTATGAGAGCGGCTCTCTTCACGGTTGCAAGAGAGACCGATAATTCTTTGATTGGCCATCTCGCAGAGTCTGCTGTGTTTAGTCAGTGGCAGCACTCGTTAGCTTTCTCGTCCCTTCGCTACGCCCGGTGGCGGGGCGGGGAAGTAGACGTTGTGTTCATAAACGAGGCCGCGCAAAAAGCTCTTTGGGCTGGGGAAATCAAATGGTCTGATCGAGTTGGTTCGAAGCCAGGAGTGGAGCTGAAGCACCTCAAAACCTTACTTTCGAAGCAGCCCAAAATGAAGAATGCATTCTTCACGACTAAGACGCTCAGCATGGGCCAGATCGAGCTTGAAGGCCGTTCCGTCGTGGTCTCGCCGACCGCCCTTTATTGTTACACTGTCGGGAAAAACTCAGCCAGAGTAGCCAACGAGTTCCGGGATTTCGGAGATCATGAAGATGACAACTAAGTCTGACCACAGGTCTCAATCCGACAAGTTCAAGGAAGCCGCTCGCGAGCTTGAGTGCGACGACGACGAGCAGCGCTTCCGGGAGCAGCTAAAGAAGCTGGTGAGGCATAAGCCGGTGGAGCCGAAGCCGGAATGAGCGGCGAGTCCTATTTTGATCGGACCCGAGCGGAGAACTTCCTCCTATTCCTCAATTCACTCCGCGGAGTGCTGGATGACGCAATCACTGAGAACTACTCAGATGAAGGCATCAGGCTCCTGCAAGAGGCGCTTGAGGACTTTGAGTCGGACTACCGCATTCGCTACGCAGGCTTAGATGTTAAGCCGGTGGAGAAGCCGAAGTGATGGAAGGCAAAGTGCCCTAAATGGAGCTTTTGCTGGCCGGGATGATAGCAGCCGTTCTGCTATGGAGCCTCAAGAGTGGCCGCGTGCCAACCGGGTTGCGAATGGTTCGCCGCGCCGAGCATCCCAACGGGTTTCGGGTGATCGTGCTGTCGTACGCCGTGCTAGGCCTAGCCATGCTCGTAATCTTCGCAATGGGTTTGTAAGCTACATATACGCCACTGTTTGGGAACGCTGAAGAATTGTAGCTGCCGCACGAGTCGCGGCGGGCCGGGACGGGGGTTCCGGCCTTTTTTGGCATCGGGGAGGGACCGCACGAAGCGGGATCGGGGAGCGGCAGGGGCGCCGCCTTCGAACGGCTTCCTGCGCCTTCGGGGAGGGAAGATCATGGTTGGACGCAAGAAGTCTGCCGCGCGCAAGGCGCCGGCCAAGAAGAAGGCGCAGGCGCCGGAGCCTGTGCAGAAGCTGAAGTGGACGGCGGAGCGGCAGGAGATTTTCTTTCGCGAGCTTGCGGAGCTTTGCAACGTCGCCGCTGCGGCCCGGGCAGCCGGGTTCGAAGACGGCGAGCCGGCCTACAAGGAGAAAGATAAGAACCCCGCGTTCCGGGCGCGCTACGAGGCGGCGGTCGCGGAAGGCTATTCGAGGCTTGAGCTCGAGATGCTGGAGCGGAGCCGCTTCGGAGAGGACCGGCCGGCGGATGCGGGAAAGTCTGGCGAGCGGCTTCGGCAGGTCCCGACCGCCTTGGCTCTGAGCCTGCTGAGGCTCCACAACGGGAAGGTGAAGGGCACCGCGCCGACACTCGGATCGACGCGCTCCTGCAAGCCGCAGTCGAAGGCGCTCCACTGGGCGAGGCTCCGGCCGCACCTCAGGAGGGCCAGTGCTGGATCGTTGCGCTTGGAGCGGCCGGGGCCTGGGACGGACGGGACGACCACCTGGCAATCTGGACTCAAGGAGGATGGCGGTTCATCGCGCCCGCGCCCGGAATGCGCGTCTGGAACAAGGCCAGCGGCTACTGGAACCACTGGAAGGGCGGGTCTTGGAGCGGAGGCGAGGTACCCGCCGCGCATTTTCGGGTGAATGGGCAGCAGGTGGTGGGAAGCCGCCAGCCGCCCATCCTAAGCCCTTCAGGCGGAACGACAATTGACGCAGAAGCGAGGGCTGCTCTGAACCAGGTGATCGCGACATTAATGTCACATGGTTTGATTGGATGATCTTTTTTGATCCACAGGTGAAACCGGAGCCACCACCCGTCGTTTGGTCGTTTGTCTGCTGAACCTATCGTTTCGTCTTAGTCATGAACTGATGCAATTCAGCAACATTTGTGGGGCTATCGTGCTTGCGCGGAAACTCCGCTTACCGTAATGAGTCCAGGCCGTTCCACTAGGAACGCAGTATAGAAGGGGAAGATTTTATGCGGAAGCTAGCCATCGCTATGGCGCTTTCATCCACCGTTCTCGCGGCTCCGGCACTCGCGCGCGATGGCGCGCCCTATGTCGGCGCCGAGTTCGGTGCGATGATCGTCGAAGACATCGAGTTCGACATCGGCACGACGGACAGGTCCATCGAGATCGACCATGAATATGGTTATGACGGTGCCATCTTTGCAGGTTACGACCTTGGTGCTTTCAGGATCGAGATCGAAGCCTCGCAGAAGCGCGCGACCATCGACGGCTTCCAGAGCCGCAATCAGCTCTTCACTAACCAGTTCGGCACGGCAATTCAGAATCAGCGGAACTTCGACGAGGGTTTCGGCCGCACGAGGGTTCGCAGCCTGATGCTGAACGGGATGCTCGACTTCGGCGACGATGAGGGCGTTTCCGGCTTCGTCGGCGGCGGTGTTGGTTACGGCCAGGCCAAAATCGGCATCGGCGCTTTCGAGAACGCTCCGCGGATCATCGACGACGAGGACAGCGGTTTCGCGTACCAGCTCATGGCTGGCGTTCGGCAGGCGCTGACGCCCAACATTGACGTCCACCTGAAGTACCGCTTCTTCAACATGGATGTGGACATCGACCGCAACCAGGAAGTTGGGCTTTTCGAAGCCGTCGGCGGGGTCGAAGGCGAGGGCCGGATCCGGACTCACAGCCTGTTGGGCGGCCTCACCTTCAATTTCGGTGCGCCTCCGCCAGTGATCGTCGCTCCGCCGCCGCCGCCGCCGGTCTTTGTTCCGCCGCCCCCGCCCGCGACGCAGACTTGCCCCAACGGAACCGTTATCCCCGTCACGCAAGTTTGCCCACCGCCGCCGGTCCAGGCAGTCGGTCCCTTCATCGTGTTCTTCGACTGGGATCGGTCGGACATCACGCCGCAGGCTGCTGCAATCCTCGACAACGCGGCTGCTGCCTACCAGCAGACCGGCCAGGCGCAGGTGGTTCTTGCCGGTCACGCGGACCGGTCGGGTTCGGCTGACTACAACGTCGGCCTCTCCCAACGTCGTGCCGACGCTGTGCGGTCCTACCTCTCTGGCCGCGGCGTCCCCGGTGGCGCGATCGCTACCGAAGCGTTCGGCGAAAGCCGCCCGCTGGTCGAGACGGCCGACGGTGTCCGCGAGCCGCAGAACCGGCGCGTGGAAATTACCTTCGGTCCGGGATCCGGCAGGTAAGCTAACTTCCGCTGCCTCGGCAGCGGAAACTACAATGGAAGAGGAGCCGGTTCGAAAGGACCGGCTCCTTTTTCTTGAACGGCGTGCGGGCGTTCGAGGGAGGCGAAAAACGCTGTTCCGCATCCTCAAGCTTTGTTAGGCGTCCGCCCGCTTCGATCTCACAAGGATTTTTGATGCGCATTGCAGTGATTGGAACCGGCTATGTGGGCCTGGTGTCCGGGGCATGTTTCTCGGACTTCGGACACCATGTCGTCTGCGTCGACAAAGACGCCTCGAAGATAGAAGCCCTTGAGCGCGGCGTGATGCCGATCTTCGAGCCGGGCCTCGACCAGTTAGTGGAGCGCAATGTCCGAGGTGGCCGCCTTGAATTCACCACCGACTTGGCGCCCGCGGTCGCTCAAGCCGAAGCGATCTTCATCGCCGTGGGTACTCCTTCGCGACGTGGCGACGGGCATGCGGATCTCACTTATGTGTTCGAGGCTACCAGGGAAATAGCGGCCGCGCTGAAACGGCCCGCCGTAGTCGTCACCAAGTCCACCGTGCCTGTAGGAACCGGCGACGAAGTCGAGCGGATCATCGCGGAGACTGCCCCGGGCGCAACCGCTTGGGTGGTGTCGAACCCCGAGTTCCTGCGGGAAGGCGCCGCGATCGACGATTTCAAGCGACCCGACCGGATCGTGGTTGGGACGGAGCAGCCTGAAGCCGCCGAACTCATGAAGGAGGTGTACCGGCCGTTGTACCTCAACAAGGCGCCTCTGATCTTTACCAGCCGGCGCACGGCGGAGCTTACCAAGTACGCGGCCAACGCTTTCCTCGCCACGAAGATCACCTTTATCAACGAGATATCGGATCTGTGCGAAGCCGTCGGCGCGGATGTGCAGGACGTCGCCCGCGGAATCGGGCTCGACAACCGCATCGGCCCCAAGTTCCTCCATGCGGGGCCGGGCTATGGCGGCTCCTGCTTCCCGAAGGACACCCTCGCCCTGCTAAAGACGGCGGAGGACTACGAGATGCCGTTGAGGATCGTGGAATCGGTAGTGACCGTGAACGATAGCCGGAAGCGCGCAATGGGGCGAAAGGTGATCCAGGCGCTCGGCGGCGACGCGCGGGGGAAGACCGTGGCGCTCCTGGGACTGACGTTCAAGCCGAACACGGATGATATGCGCGATGCCCCCTCGTTGAGCATTGTGCAGGCTCTACAGGATGGAGGGGCGAACGTCCGCGGCTATGACCCTGAAGGGACCGAGCAGGCGCGCCCCTTGATGCCCGGCGTCGAGTTCTTCGAGAGCCCCTATGACGCAGCGCAAGGAGCTGACGCGGTGGTGCTCGTCACGGAGTGGGACGTGCTTCGAGCCCTGGATCTCTTACGGCTGGCGCAGAGCATGAGCCAGCCGATCCTCGTGGACCTGAGGAACGTCTATCCTGTAGAGGATGTCGAAGAGGCGGGCTTGCGCTGGCACGGCATCGGCCGATCCCCGCGCCCGTAGGGCGAAACTGTTTCGGCCCCGGGTGGTTCGTCGAAGGACGACCAGGAGGAGAAACAGCATGAGGCATTTGGCATTGAGCGCTGGAGCCATGGCGGCGCTGGCAGGGTGCGCTACTCACCAGGCCCCGGTGCAGCAATACGCGGCCGCACCCAGCGTCGTGGCCGACGTCAGGGACCGGAGCGGGAATTCCAAGGCGGCGGCGAGAGCGACTCAGGTGGGGGACGCGATCCGCGTACAAGTCTCGGCCAGCAACATGCCCACGGGTACTTACGGCGCCCATGTCCACACGACCGGCCGCTGCGACGCTCCGGCATTCGAGAGCGCTGGAGGTCACTGGAACCCGACCAACCACAAACACGGCAAGGACAATCCGGCCGGAATGCACAAGGGCGACCTGCCCAACCTGGTGATCGGCGCAGACGGCCGTGGGGCGATGGAGGTGACGATCCCCAACGCCACGTTGAGGGGGGCCGTCAATCCACTAGTGGACGTCGATGGAGCGGCGGTGGTGATCCACGCGGCTCCCGACGACTACCGCACCGATCCCTCCGGCAATTCAGGAGCGCGCATCGCCTGCGGCGTCCTGCGTTAGCCTAGACGGGCTCTCCCGCCGCCCGAGCCCGATCGAGCAACGAGGACTCGGCGAGCGGCAGCGTCCGGTAGAGATAGGCGAGCGCGGCAAGGGAGATCGGCACGACGGCGATCAGCGACAGTACGCCCAGGCCGAGGTCGCCGATCACGATCGACATGCGTCCGGCGAGGTAGGGGCCGAGCGCGAGGCCGATCAGAGTTGTGCCCAAAAAGAAAGTCGCCGTTGCGGCGCCGCGCATCCGCGGAAGGACGAGATCCTGGGTCGTCGCGGCTGCCGCGCCGAGCGCCATGCTGGACAGCGCCTGAGTGGGAAGCTGCATCGCGTAGAAGAGCGTCAAGTCGCGGGTGGTGAAAGCGACGACCATCGGCAGGATTGGAAGCAGCAGGCCGCCGGCGATTACGATGACCCGTCCCGCAGGATTGGTCCTGCGCAGCCGGTCGGCCAATCGCCCGCCGAGCACGACTCCGAGGAAGCCGCCAGCCGCGCCCGAACCGCCTATGATGAGGCCGGCGATCGCCGGATCGGCGCCGAGCACGCGCAACGCATAGGGCGCCGCCCAGAAGCTGGCCGAATAAGCGAGGAACGCGACCAGGCCGTAGCCGAGCACCGTGCACAGGAAGGCAGGCGTGCCCCAGATCAGCTGAAACGTCGGCGGATCGCGCTGGCGCAGACCCGCGGCCCAGGAGAAGACCGCATAGAAGCCGACCCCAACCGCCGCCCACTGCCAGACGTCGCCGGTGATCCAGATCAGCGACATCACGATCGCGACGATGCCCGCGGCTACCCCGATGTTGATTGCGAAGGCGGACGCGCCGCGCCGGATCGCGCCGATCAGAGTCAGCGGCGGGATGACGGTGAGCAGTTCATTGAAGAAGGCCCGGAAGGGCTGCGCAGGCGGGGGCGTGACGATGCCTTCGGACTGGCCGCGCAGCGGCTCCCGCAGGGTCGCCACCCACATGGCCACCAGCAGGCCCGGTATGCCGACCGCCAAAAACGCCGCCTGCCAGCCCACCAGGCCGAGCGGCCCGCCCGCTGGGAAAGACGCATTCCAGTTCTTGACGATCGCCCCGCCGATGAACAGCGACAGTCCGCCGCCCATGTAGAGGCCGGAGGAATAGATCGCCAAGGCGGTCGCCCGCTTTTCCTTGGGAAAATAATCGGAGATGAGCGAATAGGCGCAGGGGCTGGCGGTCGCCTCCCCGATTCCGACGCCGACCCGGGCGGCAGTCAAAACTCCGCCCGTCTTGGCGAACCCGGAGAGCGCCGTCGCCGCCGACCACAAGGCAAGGCCGCCGGCCATCAGCTTCACCCGGTTCCAATTGTCGGCCAGCCGGCCGAGCGGAATTCCGAACAAAGCGTAGAAGACGCCGAACGCCGTTCCGTAGAGGAAGCCGATGTCGGCATCGTCGAGGCCGAGGTCGCGCTTGATGTCCTCCGCCAGAATCGAAAGAATCTGGCGATCGATAAAATTGAGCATGTAGACCAGGACGAGGATGCCCAGCACGTAGCGGGCATAGGCCTCGGTCGGCTTCGGAACTTCAGGCGTTGCGGGGGCGTCGCCAGACACGTTCGAAGCCATACGCTCACTCTCCATTGTTCCAGGCTTTGCCAATGGCTAGCAGAGCGGAGCACTTTCGCAACAGGCTGAAGTGAACCGGAGGCGTTGGCGCGATGGGAAGATCGGTGTTGTTCGTCTGCCTCGGCAATATCTGCCGCTCGCCTTTGGCCGAGGCGGCTTTTCGGGCCGAGGCGGAGCGGCTGGGCCTCGAGGTCCTTGTCGATTCCGCGGGCACAGCGGATTGGCATGTGGGGCGGCCCCCGTACCCGCGCGCGATCGCCGTGGCCAAGAAGAACGGAGTCGACATCTCGCACCTTCGCGCGCGGCAGGTGACTCCGGATGATTTCCACAGGTTCGACCATATTGTGGCGCTGGACGCGCAGAACCTCGCCGACCTTCGCTCCTTGCAGCCTGCCGGGGGCAAGGCGACGCTTTCGCTGCTGCTCGACCATGTGGACGGAAGAGGAGGCCACGCCGTCGTCGATCCTTATCATGGCGATGCCGGTCACTTCGATACCGCCTGGGCCGACGTGACCGAGGGAGCCAAGGGGCTGGCTCGGGCGATCGCCGGCGGCGCATGAGCGCTTTTTCCGTCAGGGTCTCTCAGCTGACCGGAGTTCCCGAGGAGCGGCTGGAGCGTCTTGCGGGGGGCGATTTGTCGGAAGTGCTGTTGCTGCGCCGGCCGGACGGGCGCTGCACGGTGGCCAAGGGAGGCCCTGCGGTTCCCGTGGAGGCGGCGATGCTGAGGGTGCTCGCAGGCGCGGGGGTCCCGGCCCCGTCCGTCGAGGGCGAGCACGAAGGCGTGCTGCTGATCGAGCATGTTCCAAACGACGGCATCTTCAGTCCTGCTGCCTGGAGCGACATCGGGCGGGTCGTACGAGGCCTCCATGAGCGCACCGGCGACAACTACGGCTGGCCGGTCGATTACCGGCTCGGCACCGTGGAGCTGGACAATCGCCAAACCAGTTGTTGGCCCTCCTTCTGGTCCCAACGGCTGACCTCGACCGCGAGCGTGCTTGACCGGCCGTGGCGGGAGCGAGTGGCGGTGCTGGTGGAGCTGCTGCCCGAGCTCCTTCCGTCGCAGCCGATCGCGGCGCTGCTGCACGGCGACCTGTGGAGCGGCAACATCCTCGTGTCGGAAGGAAAGCTGGTGGCTCTGATCGATCCGGCCTGCTGCTACGGCGATGCTGAGGTCGACCTGGCGATGCTGAGCTTGTTCGGCGAGCCGCCGGAGGAGTTCTGGAGCAGCTACGGCGCCCTTGAGCCGGGCTGGGAGCGGCGCAGGCCCGTCTACCAACTGTTCCCGGCGCTGGTACACCTGCGCCTGTTCGGCGCCACCTACGCCGGAATGGTGGATCGGCTCCTGTCGTCTCAGCAGTGCTAGAACTGGCGGAGCCGGTACCGCTCGACCGGAGCGTACACGGCGCCGTCGGGGGTGAGGGTGCTTTCAAAGAGGGTTAAGCTATCGATTAGGAACGGCGGGCTGGTGAGTCCCGCGTATGTTTCGGCCACGCCCTCGAGAGTGCCGGAGCCGCGCTTCAAACGGGCGAGGGTGATGTGGGGGTGGTAAGCGCGACCTTCCGGCGCAACTCCTGCACGGACGCAGGCGTGGTCCACCTTCTTGTGCAGCGCCTTCAAGGGCTCTTGCGGAGCGAGGCCGGCCCAGAGGACCCCGGCCTGACCACGCCTTCCGAACGTACCTATCCCGCGTAGAAACACCTCGAACGGCGGGTGGCGCACGGAACCCAGGGCTGCGGCTATGTCGCTGCCGGTGTGGCGGTCCACTTCGCCGATGAAGCGCAGGGTGATGTGGAGCTGGTCGTCGGTCTGCCAGCGCACGCCGGCGACTCCGCCCATCAGCGCGAGCAGTTGCTCGCGAACGTGAAGCGGCGGGCGGATGGCGACGAACAGGCGGTACATGGCTGACTGCTCTCATAATGAGCCATGCGGCGGGAAGGTCCGGTTTTCCTTGAAAGGACGGACGATTCACACGATATTGATCCCAACGGCAGGGGCAATGCCGGTTTTTGAGGAGACGTATTGCAATGGCAAATGGATTTGACCCTAGAGCGACCGCCAGGCCGCAGCCGGGTACGGCTGGGGTCGGCCGGGAAGGCGTCGCGTACGACGCGGGGCTGCGCTCCTATATGCTGTCTGTTTACAACTATATGGCGTCGGGCGTTCTGCTGACCGGCATCGTCGCGCTGTTGTTCGCCAACAGCGGCATGGCGGAGCAGGTTCTGATGGGCCCCGGCTTGCTGAAGTATCTGATCATGTTCGCCCCCCTGGGCTTCGTCATGGTTTTGAGCTTCGGGATCACTCGGCTTTCCACGGGAACCGCGCAGCTGCTCTACTGGGCGTTCGCAGTGGTGATGGGGCTGTCGATGGCCTCGATCTTCCTGGTGTTCACAGGCGAATCCATCGCTCAGACCTTCTTCGCGACGGCAGCGGCCTTCCTGGGCCTCAGCCTGTGGGGATACACGACCAAGAAGGACCTGTCGGGCTTCGGCACCTTCCTGATCATGGGCGTCGTGGGACTGCTGGTCGCCATGGTGATCAACATCTTCCTCCAGTCCAGCGCTCTTCAGCTGGCCGTGAGCGCGATCGGAGTGCTGCTGTTCGCCGGCCTTACCGCCTACGACACGCAGCGGATCAAGAGCCTCTACTTCCATGTCGCCGGAAGCGACATGATGGGGAAGACGGCGATCATGGGCGCGCTGTCGCTCTATCTCGACTTCGTCAACATGTTCACCTTCCTGCTCCAGTTCATGGGCAGCCGCGAATAGCGCTGCACCCGGAGAAGAAAGGAAAGGCCCGGTGGCGACACCGGGCCTTTTTGCGTCACCCGGCCCTGGCAGGAGCCGGGGCCGGCTGACCGAGGTGCGTGTTGAAGAATGCGATAGTGGCGGCCCAAGCCTGCTCCGCTGCCGCGCGGTCGTACCTCTCCGCGGAGGTGTCGTTGTGGAAAGCGTGGTTTACGCCCGGGTAGACGATGCTGGTGACGTTCTTGCCCGCAGCCTCGAGAGCCGCAGTCCAGGGGAGGGCGGTGGCGTTGACACGCTGGTCGAGGCCAGCGAGGTGGATCAGCAACGGGGCCTGCACCTTCGGCGCTTCGGCAGGGTCTGGCGCGGGGCCGTAGAATACCACACCGGCGCTCAGCGCTGCTCCGGAGGCCACCGCGAGGCGGTTCACCATTCCCCCGCCCCAGCAGAAGCCGACGGCGCCCACTTTCCGGGAGCCGCCGGCCGGCGAACTCAGCCACTGGATGAGAGCGCGCCCGTCGGCGACCGTGGCAGCGAGGTCCAGCTTTCCGATCATCTCGCGGGCGGCATTCTCATCCGCAGGAGTGCCTCCGACCGGCGAAAGGAAGTCTGGAGCTAGGGCCGAGAACCCAGCGAGCGCCACCCGGCGAGCCACGTCGCGCGTGTGCTCGTTGAGGCCGCGATTCTCGTGGATGACGATGACCAGCGGAAGGTTGGCCGCCGCATTGACTGGAGCGGCGCCATAACCCTTCATCTTCCGGCCGGGGATGAGCTCCCAATCGATCGAGCGGGTCTGCAGCCGCGGATCGCCTTCCGGGATGAGGGCTGCGGCAGCGGGGTCGGCAGCGATGGCGAGGAGGAGCGCGTTGGCCGCGGCAGCGCCGCCCGCGATCTTCGTGAGCTCCGCCATGAAGGCGCGCCGGTCCATACCTTCGTGGGTGAAGCGGTCGTAAAGCGCGATAGCGGCGCTTCGGATGTCCTCTCTCATGCTTGCTGTTCCTCTTGCTTCGGCATCGCCGAATCGTCGATCTCGCGAGCCCGGACCGCCGCAGGGCGCGACTGAAGGCGGCCGACATATTCGCTGAAGGCCGGTCGCTTATCGATGGTGCCGAACATCAGGCCCCAGCCGATTTGGGACCCGGCATAGACGTCTGCCGCGGTAAACTGGTCGCCGCAGATGTACTCGCCCTGCGATACTGCCCGCTCCAGAGCCATCATGGTTGCATCGAAGGTGCCGTAGCCCGCCATCGCAGCCTTGTCCTCCGGCGCGAGCAACCCGAGCGCCTTTCCGGTCACTGCGGCTTCCACCGGACCGGCGGCAAAGAACATCCAGCGATAATAAGGGCCGCGGAGCCGGTCGCCTGGTGGAGGGGCGAGCCGCTTGTCCGGGAACATGTCGGCCAGGTAGGCGCAGATCGCCGCGCCTTCCGTGACAACAGTGTCCCCGTGCTTGATCGCCGGCACCTTGCCCATCGGATTGATCGCCAGATATTCCGAGCCTTTCATCGTCGTGCCGTAGTCCAGAAGCACCGTCTCGTAAGGCTCTCCCACTTCCTCCAGCATCCAGCGGGCGATGCGGCCCCGCGACATGGGGTTGGTGTAGAATGTGATGGTGCCGGTCATGACGCGCTCCTGCCCTGTGCTCGCCACCCGTAGCGCTCCTCCGGCGAGAGCGGGAGTCCGTCTCGCGGCACTACAGGAAAAGGGCCTCTCCGGACGGAGAGGCCCTTCGCGTCTTCAGGTTTGCGCCTCGGGCTGGTCCTGCTCGCCGCCTTGATCCCCCTCATGTTCGGCGGCCTTCTTTCCCTTCTTGCGGGCCCTGGGCGGGGCGGAGATGATCTCGAAGGAAGGCGCGTTGTCCTTGATCCGGACCTTGACCTCGCCGCCGTGGACCAGCTTTCCGAAGAGCAGTTCTTCGGCCAGCGGCTGCTTGATCTTCTCCTGCACGAGCCGTCCCATCGGGCGGGCGCCGTACAGGCGGTCGTAACCGCGGTCCGTCAGCCACTTCTTCGACTCCTCGTCGAGGCTGATGTGGACGTTGCGGTCGGCGAGCTGCAGCTCCAGCTGGAGGATGAACTTGTCGACGACGCGGGCGACCACCTCCGGAGGCAGGTAGCCGAACGGAACGATAGCATCGAGCCGATTGCGGAACTCCGGAGTGAACATCCGCTTGATCGCTTCCTCGTCCTCCCCCTCGCGGGTGATGTTGCCGAAGCCGACACCCTCACGCGCCATGTCGCTGGCGCCCGCATTGGTGGTCATGATCAGGATGACATTGCGGAAATCGACGGTCTTGCCGTGGTGGTCGGTGAGCTTGCCGTTGTCCATCACCTGCAGGAGGATATTGAACAGGTCCGGATGGGCCTTCTCGATCTCGTCGAGCAGAAGCACCGAGTGCGGATGCTGATCGACCGCGTCGGTGAGGAGGCCGCCCTGGTCATAGCCGACATAGCCCGGAGGAGCGCCGATCAGCCGGCTGACCGAGTGCCGCTCCATATATTCGGACATGTCGAAGCGCTGGAGTGGAATGCCCATGATCGTTGCGAGCTGACGCGCCACCTCCGTCTTGCCGACGCCGGTGGGGCCGGAGAACAGGTAGTTGCCGATCGGCTTGTCCGGATCCCGAAGCCCGGCGCGGCTGAGCTTGATTGCCGAGGAGAGCACGGCGATCGCCGCATCCTGGCCGAACACGACCCGCTTCAGGTCGCGGTCCAAGTGCTCGAGCGCCTTCTTGTCGTCGGTCGAGACGGACTTCGGAGGAATTCGGGCGATTGTTGAGATGACCGCCTCGATCTCCTTGGTGGTGATCGTCTTCTTCCGCTTGTTGGGCGGCACCAGCATCTGCATCGCACCGACTTCGTCGATCACGTCGATCGCCTTGTCCGGAAGCTTGCGGTCGTTGATGTAGCGCGCGGAAAGCTCGACCGCCGACTTGATGGCATCGGGGGTGTATTTGACCTTGTGATGCTCCTCGAACGCAGAGCGGAGGCCCGTGAGGATCTTGACCGTGTCCTCGACGGTCGGCTCGTTGACGTCGATCTTCTGGAAGCGCCGGAGCAGAGCCCGGTCTTTCTCGAAATGATTGCGGAACTCCTTGTAGGTGGTGGACCCGATGCACCTGATCGTCCCGCCCGACAGAGCCGGTTTCAGAAGGTTGGAAGCGTCCATCGCGCCGCCGGAGGTTGCGCCGGCGCCGATCACGGTGTGGATCTCGTCGATGAACAGGTTGGCATCCGGAAGCTTCTCGAGTTCCGTAACGACCGCCTTCAGCCGCTCCTCGAAGTCGCCGCGGTAGCGGGTGCCCGCCAGCAACGCGCCCATGTCCAGCGAGTAGATCACTGCAGGCTTGAGAACGTCGGGAACGTCACCCTCGATGATCTTGCGGGCCAGTCCCTCGGCAATCGCCGTCTTACCCACTCCGGGATCGCCCACGTAGAGCGGGTTGTTCTTGGAGCGGCGGCAAAGGATCTGCACGGTCCGGTCGACTTCAGGGCCTCGGCCGATCAGCGGGTCGACCCGGCCTTCGCTCGCCTTCTCGTTCAGGTTGATCGTGAACTGCTTCAGGGCGGATTCGGACTTCTTCTTCCCGTCCTCCTGCTTCGTCTCCTCGACACCCTTGACTTCGGGCGCCTCGGTGGAGGTTTCGCCCTTGCCGACGCCGTGGCTGATGTAGCTCACGGCATCGAGGCGGCTCATGTCCTGCTGCTGGAGGAAGTAGACGGCATAGCTTTCCCGCTCCGAAAAGAGCGCGACCAGCACGTTGGCGCCGGTGACTTCGTCGCGGCCGGAGGATTGGACATGCAGGATGGCGCGTTGCACCACCCGCTGGAAGCCGCTCGTCGGCGCGGGTTCCGTCTGAGCTTCCACCTTCAGCGATTCAAGCTCGCTGTCCAGGTAGAGGCGGACCGCTTCGCGTAACTCGCCCAGGTTGACGCCGCAGGCCTGCATCACCTTGGAGGCGTGAACGTCCTCGATGAGGGCGAGCAGCAGGTGCTCCAGAGTCGCATATTCATGGCGGCGGCCGCTCGCCTCGGCCAGGGCCGTGTGGAGCGTCTGTTCGAGTTCGCGGGCAAATGACGGCATCGTCTACTCCTTCTGCCCGCAAGACTCGCGGGGCTTTAACTCAATGTCGGGCGTCGACTGACGATCATCAACCCGGCACTGAAAATAGCTGGGGAAAACATCGATTTATCCCCGGAAATCGTCATTTCTTGAATAGCTGGTCGGCGCTTGCGCGGAAATTAACCGATGCTTCGAGTTTTGCTCTGACGCGCTCGATCTCACCTTCGAGCACCGCGATGCGGGCGTGAAGCTCTTCGACTGACAGGGGATCGAGGTCTTGCTTCACAAGCAGGGTCAGCGGGTCGCCCGGCTTGTCCGGGAACAATTCGTCCAGGTCCATGCCGCGCAGACTCGGCTCCAGCCGCGCTTGTGTCAACCGGAGGCGCTCCATATGGCTGCGAAAATGCGGCAGATCGTTACCCGATGACCGATGTTCCAACCAGCATGACTGCAATCGATCCCGCCGAGCCTGGCGGGCCGGAAGTGCTGCAGCCGGTGGAGCGGCCTGTTCCGGGACCGGGCCCGGGCGAGTACCTGATCGAGGTGGAGGCCGCCGGAGTGAACCGTCCCGACGTGATGCAGCGCATCGGTCTCTACCCGCCGCCGCCTGCAGCCCCGAGCATCCTGGGCCTGGAGGTGGCGGGAAGGGTGGTCTCAGCCGGCGAGGGTGCGGACGCAAGCCTGTTGGGCGAGGCGGTCTGCGCGTTGGTCGCGGGCGGCGGCTACGCGCAATATTGTGCGGCTCCGGCCGGTCAGTGCCTGTCCGTGCCGCCGGCGCTCACAATGATCGAAGCGGCCGCGATACCCGAAACCTTCTTCACGGTCTGGAGCAATCTCTTTCAACGCGGTGGCGCGAAGGCGGGCGACACCGTGCTGGTGCATGGCGGGACGAGCGGCATCGGCACGACGGCGATATTGCTGGGACGCGCCTTCGGCCTGACTGTGATCGTCACCGCCGGGACCGACGAGAAATGCCGCCGGGCACTGGAGATCGGCGCCGCCGAGGCGATCAACTATGGGGAGCGGGACTTTGTCGAGGAGGTGAAGCGGATAACCCGGGGCGCAGGAGTCCGCGTTGTGCTCGACATGGTCGGCGGAGACTATTTAGCGAGAAACCTGGCCTGCCTCGCCGAGGAAGGGCGCCATGTGTCGATCGCAGCCCAGCGTGGGGCGAAGGCCGAGGTCCCGATATGGACGGTGATGGCAAAGCGCCTGATCCTCACCGGCTCCACGCTTCGCGCACGTTCCGTGGAATTCAAGTCGGCTTTGGCCTCGGAGCTGAAGCGGGAGGTTTGGCCGCATCTGGAGGAAGGGAGGCTGAAGCCGGTGATCGACAGCGTTTTCCCGCTCGCTGAGGCCGCCGAAGCGCATCGCCGAATGGAGTCGGGCGACCACATAGGAAAGATCGTGCTGCAGGTCCGGTGACGAGTAGGCGCCGTCTTCCGTCCCTAAGCCCTCTCCCATGGGGAGAGGGTTGGGTGAGGGGGTACGGACGTCTAGACTCTCGTTCCGAGATCCCATCCCCTCACCCCAGCCCTCTCCCGCTGGGAGAGGGGGCTCTCCAGAGACCGCTCCTACTCCAATGCGTCTTCTGCCAGCGGGCGCTTCCAACCTTTGCTTGCTTCGCTGCCGCCGCCGAAGTACATCTTGGGGGATGCTTCGGCCGCTCCGCGAGGGGCGGCCCTTATTATTTGGAGTGCCCGTGGCCCAACCCCTCATGCCTCACGCGACCGCTTCGTGGCTGGTCGACAACACCTCGCTCACCTTCGAGCAGATCGCAGCGTTCTGCGGCCTCCACATCCTCGAAGTGCAGGCGATCGCCGACGACACCGCAGCGACCAAGCTGACCGGGCGCGATCCTCTTCGGGCTGGCGAGCTGACGATGGAGGAGATCGAGCGGGGCCAGGACGATCCCGAGTACCGGCTCCAGATCCAGAAGGAGCCCGATCAGGTCCGCCGAACCAGAGGCCCGCGCTACACGCCCGTGTCCAAGCGCCAGGACAAGCCGGACGGGATTGCCTGGATCATCCGCAATCACCCGGAAGTGTCCGACGGGCAGATCTCCAAGCTGATCGGCACCACCCGAACCACGATTTCGGCAATCCGCGACCGGAGCCACTGGAACATCGCCAACATCCAGCCCAAGGACCCGGTGACTCTGGGCCTCTGCTCGCAGCGCGAACTCGACGCCATCGTCGCCAAGGCAGCCAAGGCGGCAGGGATCGAGCCGGCCCAGCAGGACGCAACTCTTGCGGATGACCGCGAGGCGCTCATCACCGAGCTTCGGGCACAGCGCGAGGCTCATGCCCGCGAGGCTGAAGCTGCGCTTGCGGCGGAGCAGGCCGAAGCTGACGGTGCTCCCGCCGAACCGGACTTTGTCGATCCCTTTAAGAGCTGAGCCGGGGGCGCCGGACGTCTCCTTCACCGATGCGGGCGAGGAGGCGTACAGCCACAAGGGGCTGAGCTACCCGCTCGGGCGAAGGGTTCCGGAGGCTGGCGAGCTGATTTCGCTTGCGGACGGAGTGGGCTGGGCGCGGCTTCCGGTTCCGGGCTCCTTGAAGCATATCAACGTCTGGGCTCTGGAGGACGAGGGCGGCGTAGCGCTGGTCGATACCGGTCTCGATATCGAAGCTTCGCGCGAGGCATGGGAGGCGCTCCTCGCCGGGCCGCTGGCGGGCCGACCGATTAGCCGCATCATCTGCACCCACTTCCACCCGGACCATCTGGGACTTGCTGGATGGCTGACAGGCCGCTTCGGAGTCGCCTTGTGGATGACCCGCGAGGAGTGGCTGTTCGCGCGCATGCTGACCGCGGACATTCGCGATGCGCCGCCGCCCGAGGCGCTCGCCTACTGGCGCGCCGCCGGCTGGGATGAGGAGCGCATCGAAAGCGAAGCCGCCAAGGGCTGGGGTCGCTTTGCCTCGGTGGTGAGCCCCGTGCCGGTGAGCTTCGTCCGGATGCGGGATGGCGATCTCCTCACCATCGGAAGCAGGCAGTGGAGGGTTTTGGTCGGCAACGGCCACTGTCCCGAACATGCGTGCCTGGTGGACGAGGCGGGCGGGGTGATGATCGCCGGCGACCAGGTTCTTCCCCTGATCACGTCCAACGTCTCACTCAGCCTCAGCGAGCCTGAAGCCGACCCGCTGGGAGATTGGCTGGCTTCGATCGCCAGGCTGAAGCAGCTTCCCGAAGATCTTCTCGTGCTGCCCTCCCACGGTGAGCCGTTCACGGGCCTTCACGCGCGGCTGGACGCGCTCGACTTCGGGCATCGCGACAGGCTTGATGCGCTCCACAGGCACTTGCGGGAGCCGCGGCGGGCGGTTGACTGCTTCTCGGTCTTGTTCGGGCGAAAAATCGACGAAAGCCTCATGGGTCTGGCAACCGGGGAGGCGATGGCGCACCTGCGCCGGCTGGAGGTCGAGGGCAGGGTCATCAGGGACGTTCGCAGTGGAGTGAACTGGTACCGCCAAGCCTGACTGCCGGCCTACACGCCGCGAAGGCGAGCGCTTGACGCTCGTCCCGGCCAAGGCCAAAGCTTGAGGCTATGCCGGACCAGCCCGATCAGCCCGAAAACATTCAACAACTTTCCTTCGAAGCTGCGCTGAAGCGGCTGGAGGAGATCGTTCGCAAGCTCGAGACCGGCGAGGCTTCGCTGGACGACTCGATCGAGCTCTACGGGGAAGGCGACCGGTTGAAGCAGCAGTGCGAGGCCCGCCTTCATGCGGCTCAGGCACGGATCGAGAAGATCCAGTTCGGCCGCGACGGGGCCCCAAGCGGCACCACGCCCTTCGACGGTGACTGACCTTCTGGTGAAGGAGGATGTTTCCGAGCTGAGGACTGCGCTCGACGCGATAGGCGCCGATCTCGACCGGTTGTTCGACTCCCTTCTGGTCGTACCCCCCGATGCGCGAGGGAGGCTCTACGAAGCGATGCGCTACGCGGCGATCGGCGGGGGCAAGCGCCTTCGTCCGCTGCTGGTGACTGCAGCCTGCGGCTTGTTCCACATCGATCGGGAACGGGCGCTGCGCGTGGGACTCGCAGTCGAGTGCATCCACGTCTACTCGCTGATCCACGACGATCTTCCCTGCATGGACGACGACGACCTCCGCCGAGGCAAGCCGACCGTCCACCGAGCCTTCGATGTCGCCACTGCGATCCTTGCCGGGGATTGTCTCCACGCTCTGGCCTTCGAGGTGCTGGCGGATCCCGCGACTCATGAAGATCCCTTCGTTCGCTCCGAGCTGGTTGCGGAATTGGCGCGAGCCGCAGGGCCGGCCGGGATGGCGGGTGGCCAGATGATGGACCTTATGGCCGAGGAAGCGGGGCTGGACGTGGCCGCGATCACTCGGCTCCAGCAGCTCAAGACGGGGGCCTTGATCGGCTTCTGCGTAGAGGCGGCCGCGATTATGAGCCGAGTGCCCGTCGATGCCCGGACCAGCCTTCGCGGCTACGCCCGGGACACCGGCCTTGCCTTCCAGATAGCCGACGACCTGCTCGACGCGGAAGGGGAGGAGCAGAAGACGGGCAAGCGGGTCGGCAAGGACGCGGAGGCGGGGAAGGAGACCTTCGTGTCGCTTCTGGGCGCTGAGCGGGCTCGGCAGCAGGCGCAACTGCTGGTGAGCCAGGCGGTGGAGCATCTTCAAGCCTATGGCCCGGAGGCCGATCTCCTTCGCGCGATCGCCCGCTTTGCGGTTGAGCGGGAC
>DASYWC010000193.1:0-5057 GCA_035936615.1 Allosphingosinicella sp.
GTGAAAAGGCCGCCCCACTAGGAGCGGCCTTTCATCCGTCTTCCGGAGTATCAGATCACCAGCGGCGCCTTCTGCCTCCGCGGCCGCCGCTCAGGCGACGCATGATGTAGCCGATTCCGAGGCCGAAAAGCAGTCGCCTCAACATGATCTTCCTCCTTGAACGGGGCGGCCGTTCGATGGGCCGCCCCATTGCGTTTCAGCTACCGGTCGCGGTCGCGATCGGTGCGCTCGAAGTCCGTCCTGCTCTCGGACCTGGACTCGCCGGAGCCGAAGCCGAAGGCCGAGCCGCGGTTTTCGCCCGAGGTCTCGTCCACGTCCACTTCGGTTCGGCGGACGGTGTCCTGGACATTTTCGGTATGCTCTTCCGAAGTCTTGCGGACGACCATTTCCTCGGTGATCTGGGCTTCCTTCTCGACCACCGGAACTTCAGCCGTTTCCCTCATCTCGATGTTGCGCTCCTCGAACGCGCGATCGCCGAGGTTCCTGCTGCTGTCGCCCGTGACGGGACGACGTTCCACGCTGACATGCTCCTCGCGAAGGTTGACTTGCTCGCTGACCGGGGTCTCCTTCACGTAGGAGCGGACTCGGGCTCCGCCGCGGTTGACTTCCCGCTTGCCCACATTGAGCTGCTCTTCCACGATCGGTATCCGCTCTTCCTGCGTCTCCCTGCCTTCCATCCGGTTCTCGCGATCCCCGATGCCGCTGGAGCCGCTGAAAGGCGCCCAGCCTTCGCTCCGCCAGCTGTTCTGCCGGTCATCGAGGTCGACGCTGGACGTGTCTTCCAGGACCCGGACGATCTTGTCGGCGTCTTCGTCGCTGTCCACTTCCGCGCAGAGCAGGCAGCCGCCGCGGCGGATTCCTTCCCCGTAGGCGTGACGATCCTCATCGGGGAGGCCCATGCTGCCGAGCGAAGAACCCTCCTCGTGCTGGTCGATGATCCTGGCGCTTTCGACATCGACGGCGCTGGATAGCCGCTGCTTGGCCGCTTCCGCTTCGGCTCGAGTGTCGTAAAGGGCGGTGACTGTTCTGGTCATGTCTCTCTCCTGCTGGTCGTTAACAATTGCTCCCCTGCTCTTCTGCCGAGGTTCCGGCAGCCCAGTCTCCACCGTGCCCGCTAAGCGAAACGAGAGGCGCGCCGCTTGCTAAGCGGCGTCCGGTTACGCATGCGAACGACGGGTATAAAGAGTTAACAAATGTTCAGGTGGCGGCGTTCCGGCCTTTCCGGCTCCCGACCGCCGTTTGTTATGAAGCGAGGCTTAGGTGCGGCGACCGGACTTTGAGTGCGGCACGAGCGTCACCCATCAACGCGCTATTCATGCTTTGGAGCTACATTGTCATAGGCCCGCAAATGCCTATCTAGGGCGGGAACCCGGCAGGAAGAGTTGATGAAAGAAGATCCCAAGCAGCCCCAGCCCAGCAATCCGTGGATGAAGAGCCTCTTCATCTGGGCAGGAATCCTGCTCGCCCTGGTGCTGTTCGTTCAGATCGTGGACGGGGGCAGCCGAACGGGGACGTCGGACGGGATCGCCTATTCCGAGTTCCTGAACCGGGTCGACGAAGGCTCGGTCAAGGAAGTCTCGATTGGCAAGGAAGTCATCAGCGGCAAGCTCACCAACGACGAGACGTTCCGCACCTACGCGCCTCAGGATCCGCAGCTTGTCGACCGCTTGAAGAGCAAGGGCGTCGCCTTTTCGGCAGAGCCCGAGCAGCAGACCAGCGTCTGGCTGATCCTACTCTACCAGTCTCTGCCCTTCCTCCTGATCCTGGGCATCGCCTTCTTCGTGATGCGCCAGATGCAGAAGAACGCCGGCTCGGGCGCGATGGGCTTCGGCAAGTCCAAGGCCAAGATGCTGACCGAGAAGCACGGGCGCGTGACATTCGACGACGTCGCCGGAATCGACGAGGCTCGTGAGGAGCTTCAGGAGATCGTGGACTTCCTGAAGGACCCGACCAAGTTCGCCCGCCTCGGCGGCAAGATCCCGAAGGGTGCGCTTCTGGTCGGCTCGCCGGGCACCGGCAAGACCCTGCTGGCGCGAGCCATTGCAGGCGAGGCAAACGTGCCCTTCTTCACCATATCGGGCTCGGATTTCGTCGAGATGTTCGTCGGCGTCGGCGCATCCCGAGTCCGCGACATGTTCGAGCAGGCGAAGAAGAACGCGCCCTGCATCGTCTTCATCGACGAAATCGACGCCGTCGGCCGCCATCGTGGAGCGGGCCTCGGCAACGGCAATGACGAGCGCGAGCAGACCCTGAACCAGCTCCTCGTGGAGATGGACGGCTTCGAGGCGAATGAGGGCATCATCATCATCGCCGCGACCAACCGGCCGGACGTGCTCGATCCCGCACTGCTTCGCCCGGGCCGTTTCGACCGGCAGGTGGTCGTGCCGCGCCCCGACATCGAGGGCCGCGAGAAGATCCTCGCCGTGCACATGAAGAAGATCCCGCTCGCGCCCGACGTCGATCCGCGCACCATCGCCCGCGGCACTCCCGGCTTCTCCGGCGCCGACCTTGCGAACCTCGTCAATGAAGCCGCCCTGCTAGCCGCTCGAATGGGCAAGCGCCTCGTCGCGATGAACGAGTTCGAGCTCGCCAAGGACAAGGTCATGATGGGCGCCGAGCGCAAATCCATGGTCATGACCGAGGACGAGAAGAAATCCACCGCCTATCACGAGGCGGGCCATGCGCTCGTGTCGCTTCACGTGCCCGGCTGCGATCCGCTTCACAAGGTCACGATCATCCCGCGCGGACGTGCTCTGGGTGTCACCTGGAACCTTCCGGAGCGCGACCGCTATTCGATGTCGATGAAGCAGATGAAGGCGCGGCTCGCGCTGTGCTTCGGAGGACGGATCGCGGAACAGATCATCTATGGGCAGGACGAGCTCAACACCGGCGCGTCCAACGACATCCAGCAGGCCACCGACATGGCCCGCGCGATGGTGATGGAATACGGAATGAGCGAGAAGCTCGGCTGGCTTCGCTACCGCGACAACCAGGACGAGGTATTCCTCGGCCACAGCGTCTCGCGCACCCAGTCCATCTCGTCCGAGACTGCGCAGCTGATCGACCAGGAGGTCCGCCGCCTGATCGAGGAGGCCGAGGCCACCGCGAGGAAGGTGCTGGTCGACAATCTCGACGAGCTGCACCGCCTTGCCGCCGCTCTTCTGGAGTTCGAGACCCTCACTGGCGAGGAAGCCAAGAAGGCGATCAAGGGCGAGGACATCGGCCGCGAGGACCCGAGCAACAAGCGCCCGATCCTTCCGGTCGGCGGATCCTCCATCCCGACCACACGGAAGCCACGCGGCGGGATCGGCGGGCCCGCCCCGCAGGGCGCCTAGGGGCTCTCTTCCTCCTGGAGCCGAGCTGTAAGGCAAGGTTCATCGGATCTGCGCAATGCCTCCCGGACTTGCACTTCGGGGAGGGAAATCAATTGCGTAAGATCACTTTGGGACTTCTGCTCGCGCTGGCGCCGGTCACCGCCGCCAATGCCCAGGACATGCCCGTGAACCAGTTCCTGGCCAAGGCGACGGCGCTCGAGAAGAAGGGGCCGATGGCGCTCCTCTCCAGCGACCTTGGCCGCCTTAAGAAGGAAATCGAGAATTCGGCCCAGCAACTCCGCGCCGAGCGGCTCGCCGCGAAGGCAGCCGGCCGGCCACAGCCTTTCTGTCCGCCCGAGAAGGGCGGCTCCATGAACTCCAACGAGATCCTGAGCCATTTCCGCTCAATCCCGCCGGCCCAGCGGGAGCGGATGCGGACGAGGGACGCAATGCGCAGCCTGATGGTCCGTAAATACCCCTGCCCAGCCTGAATCAGCCGAGCACTCCCAGCGCCAGCAGCAGCATGAAGAAGATGCTGCTGGCGATGGCCGCAAAAACAAGCAGCGCGCCGGTGCGCCAGGCCGCGCTCCAGCGGGAAAGCCGGTATGCTCCGCGCAACTGCCGGTACATGTGTAGCGGCGGGACCAGGATCAGCGCCAGCATCGCCAGGCCCTCGTCCAGCCCGATCTGTCTGAGCAAAGTGAACGCGATCGCCGCCAAACTCATGAAGGCGATCGAGTAGGTTACGAACACCGTGTGATCGTAGACCTTGTACTGCCGGTACCTGCGCCTGTGGAGGAAGAGCAGGCAGACGAACGGCACGCTGATCGGGATCAGCGCCCATGAGAATTTGTAGGCATTCGCCTGGATCTTGTAGATCAGAAGCGACGGGTTCTTCTTGGCTTTCTGGTACGCGGAATTGAACCACCGGTTGAGCCCGTCGGCTCCCGAGATAATGACCAGATTCTCCTCGTCCGCCTGTTGCGCGGCCTTCTTTGCGGGCCCTGGAACAGGTTGCGGTTCCACCTGCGCCTCCTCCTCGCCCGCCTCCGCCGGCAGCGTCTCCCTGAAGAGCTGTTCCTTCAAGGCAAGCGCGTGCTTGGCATTGCTGATCTTCCTGTCCGCCTCGACGGTCGGTTCACCCGCCGCTGCGAGCCGAGCCCGATCCTGGCGGAGCCGGTCCAGCTTGGCGACGCTCTCCGCCTGTTCCTGCTCGAATTCCCGCCGGACCTCCTCGCGTTGCTCGGGCGTGCCCTCGTCCGGGGTGTAGATCGAGCCGCCAAGCGCCGAGACGAGTGCGAACATGAGGAATACGGAGAACAGGAACAAAGCCATGGGCGAGACGAACCGCGCCCGCTCGCCCTCGACGTAGCGCCGCGTCAGCTCGCCGGGCTTCCAGGCCAGCAGAGGCAGGGTCCGCCAGATCTTGCCCTCGAAATGAAGCACGCTGTGAGCGATGTCGTGCCAGAAGGCTTTCAGCGTCCGGTGCACGAGGGCCTTCTGCCCGCATTGCGGGCAGAAGTTCGCGGTCACGGGAGTCCCGCAATTGAGGCAGGCCCTGCTGTCCCCGGCGGCGTGCCGATGCTCGCCTGCTTCCGGCTCGACGGCGTGCGCGACCAGCCCGCCCCTCACGCGTTCGCCGACTCCGTCGAGACCTTCGACCATCCTCACACCCCTGCTCCACCGATCATGCCGCAAGCCGTTCCGGGCGTCGAGACCGTTCGCGCAGGCCAGCTCTCGTGC
>DASYWC010000194.1:0-3350 GCA_035936615.1 Allosphingosinicella sp.
AGTGGCTCCCAGCGGCAGGACAGCCCTTCGAGGTCCGGGCCTCGGCGTCCTCAGTAGGCACCAGCACGTCCGCATCGCCGTCGGCCCGCGCCTTCATGATGCTGTCCGCGCGCAATAGGCCTCCGCCCGCGAACATTGCCAGGTCGTTGCCGGGCGACAGTCGGAGCTTGCCCACCTGCACGTCCAGCCCTTCGGCCCGCACCCGCCCCACCGGCACCGCTGCGGCACGAAGCGGCAGCTTGAAGGTCGCGGCCGAAAACCGCTGCAGCCCCCTCAGCGCGCCTTCGGCAGCATCGCGCAGCCGCGATGGCACCAGCACCGTGCCGCCGTCGCCGCCGAACAGAAAGGGCAGCTCCAGACCGGGCGCAGCGTTAAGCACGGCGGCAATGACCGCCGCGCCGACCATGTTACGTCCTTATAGCGGCCGGCGTCGATCGCGGGCGTCGACCCGACGATGTCGGCGGTGATGATCACCCAATCCTCGGGAACAGGCCGATAGGCGTCAGCACTGGCAAAACCGTCGAAATCCTGAACCCCGGGCAGGTTTGCATAGAAGTTCTCATTGCGAGCTCCACTCATTCTCGGCCCCAGCGGCTTGATCCATGTTCGACGATACCTTTGTGTTCGCCCCAACGTCTCAACTCCAAACGAGTGCTTTCGAGCCGAATCCAGCCATTCCTGCAGCGCGCCCGCTCGGCCGGATCGGTGAAGGTTTTCCGATGCGGGCCGCTGCGTGGGGGATGGTCTGGGGCTGACCCTGGCCCGCGTTGGAAAACCTCCCAAGGAGGAAGCTGCGGGAGGCCGGGAGGCGCCTATGGGGAAAGCATGCGGGCGCGGTTCTCGTCGCTGAGCGTTCGTGGGGGCGATTGCCGGATTGGGGGCGGCGGCAGGACGCGGTTCGACATGGTCGTGGGGGCATGCCGTGGTGGTCGACGGTGCCATCGAGGCCTGCGCAGCGCGAGGGCGACGCGGGGGCACGGCTTGACCAGGTTCCAGACCGCGCGCCTGGTCCGGATCGGTTTCGGCGAGAGTGATGGCTGTGTCATCATGCGGCGGCCTTTCGCGGCGGTGCGCGGGTGGTCGGGCGCTCGCCGCGCCGGAAGGTCTCGACGATGCGCATGGTGCCGCCGCAGTCCGGACAGGGTTCCCTCAGCGTGAGGGGGAGCACCGTGTCGGTATCGGTCTTCTCTGCCGCGGGCGGTTGCTCGGCGTCGAGCAGCCGGCGGATCGTCTCGATGCTGTTCCTGCGACCGGCGCCGGCGAGCAGGCCATAGTGGCGGATGCGGTGGAAGCCGTCGGGCAGGACATGGATCAGGAAGCGCCGGATGAATTCGCCGGTCTCGAGGCGCATGACTTTCTGCCGGTCGCGGTTCTTAAGCCGGTAGTCCTTCCAGTGGAACGCGACGGTCTCGGCGTCGGCGCTGACGAGGCGGCTGTTAGAGATGGCGACGCGGTGGGTGTAGTGGCTGAGATAGGCGAGCACCGCCTCGGGCCCGCCGAACGGGGGCTTGGCGTAGACCACCCATTCGGCCTTCCGGAGCGGGGCGAGCCATGCGGCGAAGGCGCGGACATCGACGAGCCCCGTCATGTCGCCGAAGAAGGCGAGCTTGCCGGCGCCGTGGAGCGCGATCAGCCCTTCGAGGAAGAGGCGCCGGAACAGCCGGGAGAGGACGCGGACGGGCAGAAAGAAGCCGCAGCGGCAGGCAATCCACCGGCTGCCATCGGGCGACAGGCCGCCGCCAGGCACGATCATGTGGACATGCGGATGGTGGGTCAGCGCCGACCCCCAGGTGTGGAGCACGCTGGTCATGCCGATCCGGGCGCCGAGATGCCGGGGATCGGCGGCAATGGTCATCACCGTTTCAGCGGATGCCTTGAACAGCAGGCCATAGATCGCCTTCTTGTTCCAGCAGGCGATCCGGGCGATCTCGGCCGGCAGGGTGAAGACCACGTGGAAGTACTCGACCGGCAGCAGCTCCTCCGCCCGCGCCGACATCCAGTCGCGCGCCGCCGGCCCCTGACACTTCGGACAATGCCGGTTCTTGCAGGAATTGTAGGCGATGTGCCGATGACCGCAGCTCGCGCAAGCCGCCACATGCCCGCCGAGCGCCTCCGTCCGGCAGGCCTCGATGGCCGACATCACCTTGAGCTGGGCGAGGACGACATGCCCGTCATTGGCCCGCCGCCACGCCGGGCCGTGCTCACGGAAGATGTCGGCGATCTCCAGCCTCGGCCGGGGCACCCCGGCGCGCCATCACTCCAGGCTTCGCCTCACGGTGCGGTCCTGCAGCTTCTCCAGCATCTCGTAGGGGCTGACGGTGTCGCGGATCGTCCTGGTGGCGACATGGGTGTACTGCGCGGTGGTCGTGAGCTTGGCATGACCGAGCAGCACCTGGATCACGCGGACGTCGGTGTTCGCCTCGAGCAAATGGGTCGCGAAGCTGTGGCGGAGCGTGTGCAGGGTCGCGGGCTTGGCGATGCCCGCCATGCGCTTGGCCGAGGTGAAGGCGCGGTTGAGCTGGCGCGGCGAGATCGGGCTGATCTTCGGCTTGCCGGGGAAGAGCCATCCCTCTGGCCGCGCATCGCGCCACCAGGCGCGGAGGAGCTCGAGCAACCCCGGCGAGAGCATCACCTTGCGGTCCTTCCGCCCCTTGCCCTGCTCGACATGGATCAGCATCCGGTCGCTGTCGATGTCGCCGATCTTCAAGCTGCAGACCTCGGCCGCTCTGAGACCCGCGCCGTACGAGATGCTGAGCGCGGCGCGGTACTTCAGCCCGGGCCCGGGGGCGGCCATCAGCAGGTCCGAGACCTCCTCGACGCTGAAGACGACGGGCAGCTTCCGCGGCTGGGTGCGGAACTGCATGTACCGCTTCATCTCCTCGCGCCCGCAGGTCATGCCGAAGAAGAACCTGAGCGCCACGATCCGGGCGTTGAAGGTGGACGGCGTGACCCCGGCATTGGTCATGTGGAGCTGATAGCCCCGCAGGTCGTCGGGCGAGGCCGTATCCGGCGAGCGCCCGAGGAACGCGGCAAAGTCCTTGATTGCGCGAATATGAGCCTGCTGGGCCTTCTCGCCCATCCCCCTGATCCGCATGTCTTCGATCATCCGCTCGCGCAGCGGCGATGTCCTCTCCTCCTTCACGGGAACCTCCTGTCTGACGATGAGTAAGATCCCGATCGTCAGGCCAGGCGGCCCGATCAGCGAAGAACGACGGTCAGATCAACGCCAAACGCCAGCCACGGGCGTAATTGCCGCGCGAGCGGCTTAGTCCAAGTCCGCAGAGCTGACGTCCCCGGTCGTGAAGGATGCTGCGCCTCGCACGGACGGCCGCTTTCGTCTGCTGTGGGCG
>DASYWC010000195.1:0-47083 GCA_035936615.1 Allosphingosinicella sp.
TGGGCTTTTGCTCTTCGCCAGCCCGATCGCGAGCGCGCCGGACTTATCCCGGGCAGTGTAGACCAGCCAATATTCCTCACCGACGCGGGCCATTTCCGGCGCCCAGAAGTCGGCCACGTTCCTGCCCGCCGCGGCCCAGCCGGGTGTGCGGCCTTCGGGGAATACGAAGCCCGCGTGCTCCCACTTCTCAAGGGCGCTGGAGCGAAGGATCGGGAACGCGCCCGGAGCATCGTTCGACGTCACGACGAGAACATACTCCTCGCCCGTTCGAAGCACCGCCGGATCGCCGTAGCCGTAGAGGATGCCCTCGCTCAAATTCTCGGTGATCAGCGGCCGCCACAAGGCAGAGCCGAGGGCCGGGAGTTCTCCATAGCTGTGTGGAGCGCGCGTGCCGAAGTCGCCGGCGAGCTTCTCGTAGAAGTCGATGTAGTGCTTCTGCTCTCCTGCGGGCAGGCGGTAGTGGCGAGTCGTGCCCTGCGCAGTCACGGCGAAGCGGAGGGCTTCGCCTTCCGCGGCCACATCGACCTCGAAGTAACCGGCTCTCATCCCAGCTCGACCGGAGCGCGGGAAAAGAGCCGGTACCTCGTACTTAACTCCGGTGTGCGGCGGTATCCTTGTGGAAGAAACCGAAATAGGCGGCCGGGGCGGCGAGCAGCAAGTGCAGCCACACGTCGTTGCCGAAGATCGGGATCAGCCCGAAGGTGGTGTTGAGACCCGGAATGAGGCCCATCACGACCAGCAGGGCGTAAGCGACCGCGACGACTTTCGCGTAACCCTTGGCGGCTGCGTGGCTTTTGCTTGCAACCAGGCCCCACACGCCGAACACGAGATGGACGATGTTGTGCAGGATGTTCACCGGGAACAGCCCCAGAGCGTCCCCGTAAAATGAATCCACTGCCAGATCCGGATAGGAGGCGGGGGCGGGGTGCCAGAGGCCGGGGATGAAGCCGGAGGCGCCGGCAAGCAGGAAAGCTGCGCCCCAGACCATGGCGAAAGTGCGGGTGGCGGACTTGCCGTTCTTCATTTGCGGGTCTCCCCTGAGGGTAAGGCTGATAAGGCTTCCGTAACCTTGGCATGCGGCGAAAGTTCCGCGTCTGCGGAGGCAAGCCGAAGGTCGTGCGCCCAGGCAACCATTTGCCTGCTGTCGTTTTTAGACAAAGGCCGCCGCTTCCGGTTATCAGAAAGCCAGTACATTGAACCCCTTACACGCCCACATCAACGCCATCGGTACCGCGGTGCCGACACACGATGTACACCATGCCTTCATCGCCTGGGCTGAGCAGCAACTTCCCGGCGAGCGCGAGAAGTCCGTGTTCCGGCGCATGGCCGACCGAGCGGCGATCAAGCACCGCTGGTCCGTCTTGCCGCCTACCCCGGAGGGCGGCTCGCCGGTTGCGATCGGCGGTTTCTACGGCACCGACGGGTCCCCAACGACCGCTGCCAGAATGAAAATTTACGCCCAGGCCGCGCCGCCTCTCGCCCTTGCGGCGATCGACAGCCTTTCCAGGAAGACCAATATCCACGGCACCACCCATCTGGTGGTGGCCAGCTGCACCGGCTTCGTCGCTCCGGGGATCGACCAGATCATCGCCGCCGAGCTTGGGCTGGGGCTGGACGTGGAGCGGACGCTCGTCGGGTTCATGGGCTGCTACGCGGCCGTCGCTGCTCTGCGCCTCGCGCACCATATCGTCCGCTCCGAGCCGTCGGCGCGGGTGCTGGTGGTGACGGTCGAGCTTTCCACCCTGCACCTTCAGTTCAGTCGTGAGATCGAGCCGCTCCTGGCCATGCTCCAGTTCGGCGACGGGGCCGCTGCGGCACTCGTCACCGGCGATCCGGCGGGTTTCGCCATCTCGGATCCCTTCGCAGCCTCCCTTGCCGACACCACCCACCTCATCCGCTGGACGGTCGGCGACAGCGGCTTTGCGATGCACCTTTCAGGCGAGGTACCCGGGCAGATCGGCCGCGCCCTTGCCGAAGGGGAAGAGTTGCGCGCCCGGTTGCTTGGCGGTTCGTCGCCTGAGTCAGTGGACGCCTGGGCGGTGCACGCGGGCGGCAGGTCGATCCTGGACTCGGTGGAGAACGCCCTCGGCCTTGAGCCGGACGCGCTCAACGAGTCGAGGGAGGTGCTCGCGCGCTTCGGCAACATGTCCTCGTCCACCCTGATGTTCGTACTTGCCGATCTGCTGGGGCATTCCCGGCCGCGCAGCGGCATTGCACTGGCGTTCGGCCCGGGGCTGGCGGCGGAAGGCTTCCGCTTCCAGTCCGCCCCGTGAGAAGCCTCCAGACCCGCTCGCGCGAAGAGGAGCAGATGGATTCGGTCCATCTGGATCCTGATACCTACGCGGGGATCCTGGGCGACCTCAGCCGAGTGAACAGCTGGACCTTCGCAAGGCGGCCCACGCTCCACTTCCTCTCGCGGGCCGTGGGCAATCGGCGGCGCTTCAGGCTGCTCGACGTGGGCTTCGGCCACGGCGACATGCTCCGCGCGATCGCACGCTGGGCGCGCCGCCGGGGAATTGCAGCCGAGCTTGTCGGAGTGGATCTGAACCCCAAGAGCGCTTCCATCGCCGAGGCAGAGACTTCTCCCGACCTTGGAATCCGCTACCACACGGGAGACTATCGAGAGATCGGCGGCGCCTTCGACGTGATCGTGAGCAATCTCGTGGCGCACCACATGAGTGACCTGCAGCTCCGGGACTTCCTGCGTTTCATGGAGCAGGAGGCGGGGAGGGGGTGGATCGTCAACGACCTTCACCGTCACCGCATCGCCCACCTGTCCTATCCGCTCCTCTGCCGGATCATGGGCTGGCACAGGATCGTCTGCGAGGACGGCCGGCTCTCCATCGCCCGCTCCTTCCGCCCGGCCGAGTGGCGATCCATCCTGGCGGACGCGGACATTTCACTTGACGCGGCCCGCGTGGTCCGCCGCTTTCCGTTCCGGCTATGCGTCGAACGTCTGCGCTGATCGTCGGCGGCGGCCCCGCGGGCTCCGCTGCAGCGATCATGCTCGCCCGCGCCGGAGCGGTTCCGGAGCTGATCGAACGCACCAGCGGGCCGAGGGATGTCGTATGCGGAGGCTTCCTCGGATGGGACGCGCTCGCGGCGCTGCGGCAGGTGGGCGTTGACGCCTGGGCGCTTGGCGCCCGGCCGATCGAGCGGCTTCGGCTGGGCGGCGCGAAGCGCACCGTAGAGGTGCAGCTCCCCTTTCGCGCCGCAGGCCTCTCGCGCCGCACGCTGGACGAAGCACTCCTCGCGGCGGCCGCCGACGCCGGCGCGTGGGTGCGGCGCGGAGCCGCGGTGAGGGCGGTCGAGGACGGCCGAAGGGTTCGGCTCGATACCGGCGACGAGATCGAGGCAGGGGCCTTGTTCCTCGCAACGGGCAAGCACGAGCTTCGCGGCCTTGCGCGTCCTCGCGAGGTGGTGGCTGCCGATGCGGTCGTCGGCTTCCGCACCGCCTTGCGATCGAGCCCTGGCCTGCAGGAGGCCCTAAAAGGCTTGATCGAGCTTCACCTGTTCGACGGGGGCTATGCCGGACTGCTTCTGCAGGAGGACGGCAGCGCCAACCTGTGCCTTTCGGCGGCGCGCGCTCGGCTCACCCGAGCCGGCGGCATAGAAAACTTGCTTGCAGAGCTGTCGAGCGAGGCGCCGGGTCTCGCTCGCCGCCTTGAGGAGGGCGAGGTCTCCGAGTGGGAGGCGGTGGCCGGCGTGCCCTATGGCTGGCGGGCCCGCGCCACAGAGCCGGGGATATTCAGGCTCGGCGACCAGGCAGCGGTAATCGCATCGCTTGCAGGGGACGGAATCGCCATCGCCCTCACGAGCGGGATCGCGGCCGCCACTGCGTACTCTCTGCACGGGCCCGGGGGTGCGGAGGTCTTCCAGCAGCGCTTCGCAAGCAAAGCCGCTCGGCCCCTCGCCGTCGCCTCCGCCCTACGCCAGGCAGCCGAAAACCCGGCCCGCCGAAACATGCTGATGCATGTGCTCGGACTATTCCCCTCGCTTGCCTCGCTCGCGGCGCGGGCAACCCGCATCGAGGAATGATCCCTCAGCAACCGCTGGCGAGTTGGCCCGCAAGCTCGGCGGACGGCGGAGAGTCCGCTTCGATCTGCTGGTTTCCATAGAGGGCGCCCACGGTAGGTCCTGCGCTTAGCAGCCCGGCAAGGTTCCGAGGCACCGGGCCTTCGGCGGTCACTCCGGTGCCGGGGCGCTGGCGGGTCGGGTCGGCGACCAGGGTCACCGGGTTCTGCCCGAGCGCAAGCATGAACCGGTCCTCGCTTCCGATCGGAGTGAAGCTTGGAACGTTCACCACCAGCTTCGATCCGGTGCAGGCGAGGCTCATCCGAACCGTGCCGTCGGGGTTGTTCAGCCGCAGACCGGCGCCGTAATCCGCTCGCTCCCATTGGGGCCGCGGCTTGGCTGTGGCGGGCCCTCCGTCGGCCTCTGCCTGCTGGATCACGGGCGGCCCTGAAGGCTCGGGTAGCGGGCCTCCATCGCCGCCCGCCTGCTGCGCGGGTTCGGAGCCGCAGGAAGCGAGGGCGGCGGCTGCGGCCAGGACCGGCAAGCGTCTCATGCTCTTCTCCAGAGGCTTGACGGCCGGGCTTAGCTCAGCCTTAGCCTGCCGTCCATGAAGCGTGAGACGGAAAAGCGGCTGCTGCAGCTCTGCACGGCCCTTGCATGCATAGTCCCCTTCGCCGCGGGCGGCTCCGGGGTCCTGGAAAGCGCAGGGGCGATGCGCGGCGTCGCCGATCCAGTGTCGGTCAGCCTCGACAGCCACTTCCGCTACCTCTCCGGTTTGCTGCTCGGCATCGGAATCTGCTTTGCCGCCTGCATCCCGGATGTCGAGAAGAAGGGGACTCTGGTCCGCGCCCTCGGCCTGATCGTGGTCGTCGGCGGATTGTCGAGGCTGTTCTCGCTGATCCAGGTGGGGGTCCCGGGCCCCGGCCACCAGTTCGGCTTGGTGATGGAGCTTGGAGTGGTCCCGCTGCTGGTGCTGTGGCAGGCGCGGGTCGCCAGGCGCTTCAAAAGTTGAAGGGCCGCCGAACCTGAAATTCGGCGACCCCTCGACATGGTCAGCGGCCGGATGCTCCAGCCCGGAAGACCCACCGAAAGCCTAGGCTTTCATCTCCCGAACGAGCAGATCCTGCCTCTGTGCTGAACCATGAGACATCGGATCACCTCCTTTCGCTTGTTGAAGAGGAGGCCACTATGAGTCGCGCCGAATCGCCGATCAAGACTTGATCTCAACTATTTTCTGGCTAAGATTCCTTGCTTCGCGCCGGGCCCAAGAGCCGCGGCGCTTTTCTTTTAGCTCCGGCAATCCTCGATCACCCGGGCCGGCTCCGGCCAGGCGGGAAGCACCAGCATCAGAGTGCCCGGAAGCTCGACAGTGAAGCGCCCGCGGGTGAAGGCTATATCGTCGAGGAACCGGTCGGTCGCCGGGAGAGTAGCCATGGCGTAAGGGAGCGGCTCCGTCTGCACGGACACGGGGAGGTTGCGTCCGCCCGACGTCGTCCGGATGGTCATCACGTTGCCTCGGGCCGTTCCTTCGCGGGACAAGGTCACCTGCCGGCGCGCACGCTCGCAGCGCAGGATGAAGGCTGCTTCGGAATTGGCCGGTCCGAACAGCGCCTGCGTGGTGGCTCCCTGGCTGCTGTAATACCAGTTGCCGCCGCTGAGCGGCAGGTCGCGCCAGTCCTGAGCTGCGGGCGGCGGCGGAGGCAGGGGCTGGGGCTGGGGAGCGGGTCTCGGCTGCGGAAGCGGCAGCGGCTGCGGTGGAGGCGGAGGAGGCGCCTGGCGGGCGCATGCGGCGGCCAGAACAACGCTGCCGACGAACAGGACACGCAACTTCATCCGTTCACTCCACGGTTCGGGTGTTCAACAGCACGGCGGCACATTCGATCCAGGGGCCGTGCTTACCGGGTAACGTTCGCCACGACCGAATTCACGTCTTCGGCGGGAGCGGTGGGAGCCGCGGGCGTTGCGGCCCGGGAGGCAGCCCGCGGATTGGCGCAGCCCTCGATGAACTCGCCGATCGCCGGGCTTGCCGGAAGGACCAGCGGGGGGCCGTCGCCCATGCTGATCCGGATCGGTTGCTGGGCCTGGCGGAGCTGCGTTAGGAGCTCGTCCTGCGCAGGAACCGCCGCCCGAAGCTTCGGAATCGGCCCCTGAGCCGGGTTGACGGCCAGGTTGCGGGTCTCCGCCCCCATCGCGATGGTCATCATTTCGCCGCGGTCGCTGGCGACGGAGCCGTGGCGGTTCAAGAGAATGCCCCCGCGAGAGTCGCACGCGATGCTAAACAGGGGCTCTGTGTTCGCCGGTCCGAACTGGAGCACCGTCTGCTCGTCCTGCATGGACCGGATCCACTCGCCGATGGCCGGCTCGCTATCATCCGTGATCGGAGCCTTTACCGGGTCGACCATATTATAGGCTCCGCCGTCGTCGGTCGGCGTCGCTTCCGGAGGCTCGCTGTCCGCGCAGGCGGCAAGTACGGCGCACGCGGCAAGGGCAGCGAGGAGCGGGAGGCGGCGGCGCATGTCAGTCTCTCCTTGGCAGCGGGCGCGATGTGCCTTCGCCCGTGAGCCGCGGAAGGTCAATGGCGGAAGGCCCCAAAAGCAGTTGCGGAACGGACGCGGCGGGTCCGGGTTCACGTGGCAGCGGTTCCAACGCCGCACCCACAAGGAGAGCAGCAGTTGAAATATCGGCGTCTAGGATCGAGCGCGCTTGAGGTATCGGAAATCTCACTTGGTTCATGGCTCACCTACGGCCTCGGGATTGAGGCGGACAAGGCCCGCGCCTGCCTCGATGCAGCGTTCGCCTCCGGAATCAACCTGATCGACACCGCCAACATCTACGGTCGAGGTGCGGCCGAGAGCTTCCTTGGAGAGGCGCTCGCCGGCCGTCCTCGTGACAGCTACGTCCTCGCCACCAAGCTTTACTTTCCGATGAGCGACACCGACCGCGGGCTATCACGCTCCCAGATCCGAAAGCAGCTCGACGCGTCTCTGGAGCGGCTTCGAACCGACTATGTCGATCTCTATCAGTGCCACCGGTACGACTCGGACACTCCGCTCGAGGAGACGATGGAGGCGCTTAGCGAGGCGGTCCGAAGCGGAAAGACGCGCCACATCGGCTTTTCCGAATGGCCGGCGGACAAGATCCAGGCGGCGATAAGCATGTCAGGGGTGGAGCCGTTCGTGTCGAGCCAGCCCCAATACTCCCTGCTCTGGCGTGAGCCGGAGAAGGAGGTGATCCCGCTTTGCGCGGCCAACGGTATTTCCCAGATCGTCTGGTCGCCGCTTGGGCAGGGTGTGCTTACCGGCAAGTACTCGCCCGATACGCCGCCTCCTTCAGGCACTCGAGCGACAAGCGAGGAGATGGGCGGCTTCATGGACAGGCTGATGCAGCGCCGGGTCCTGGAAGCCGTGCAGCGGTTGAAGCCGATCGCTTCGGAAGGGGGCCTCAGCCTCGCTCAGTTCTCCCTCGCCTGGGTGCTTCGCGAACCCAATGTGGCTTCAGCCATCATCGGTGCCTCCCGGCCCCAGCAGGTGGAAGAGAACGCGGCCGCCTCGGGAGCAGCCGTCGATCCCCACCTGTTCGCCGAGGCCGAGCGGATCGTGCGCGAGGCGCTGTCCTAGGCTGCGCTTCGGCGCCGGGACGTGTATAGGGGCATGGCATGACGAAATCCGCCACAGACCTGATGCAGGAAATCATCTTCTCCGCAGTCATCGACTCCCTGGAGTCGCTTAAGAGCTCATCCAAGGGGATGCCGAACACGCTGCTTCGCGACATCAACTCGATCCATCCCAACGCCACCTTCGCGGACCTGCCCAGGGAATTGCAGGCGAGTATCTCCGCAAGCGTCCGGTCCGCGTTCAACCGGTTGCTAAAGGAAGGCTATTCGATCTCCCAGGGCGCGGCCGTGCAGGCTCGGAGCGCGTCCCCCGCCGCCCCTCCCCGAGGCCCCAGAAAGCCGCAGCGGCCGGGGGAGAGGCCGAAGCGCCCGGGCGACAGGCCCAAGCGTCCTCCCGGACCTCGAGGGCCGAACAAGCCGCGCTGATCCCTTACTTCGCCACCCCCACGGGACGAATCTCGGCCAGCACACCGCTGCCGCAGCGAACGATTACCGCACCGTAGCGGCCTTGGGCGGGGAGGCTGAGGCTCACGTCGTGGGTAACGAGGGCGTCGGTAGCCCCGCCGGTTGGCGGTTCGGCCCGCAGGATCACCTCCTGCACCTGTGGATGGATCTCTTGCAGATTGCCTCGCTCGAGCCGAATCCGGTAGCCGCCGCTGGGGGCAGTCACTTTCCCGACCACGTTCAGCGTGGATTTGACGCCCGGCATGACGTCCACGAACGCGCGCCACGCGCCTGCGCTGACCACCGGGCAGGGCCCGGCAGGCGCCGGAACTTCCGGTGCGACGCAAGCCGCAGGCAAGGCTGCGAGCAGAGCGACGGCGACGGCTTTTCTCATCGGCGCCTCAACGACCGAATGCGCCGGGCGGTTGCCCAGGCGCGGTGAACGTCTGGCTGGGCCGCCACGCCCAAAGCCAAAGCGGAACAGGGCGACCTGGGAGCCGTTTATGCCGGCAATCCAGTGACTTAGGAGTGAGTAAGTATGAGTAAATTGCTTTTGATGGCCGGCGTCGCCGCAATGGCGTTCGGAATGCCGGCGATGGCCGAGGCTCAAGGCAAGGGCCAGGGAAAGGGCGCTTCGGCGCGCACCCAGCAGTCCACGACGGTGAAGCGGAACGCCAGGTCGCAGGACAGGGTCCGGACCGATGTCCGGGCGCGCACTGATGCTCGGGCGAACGCAAGAGCGCGCACGCGCACCGGTGCTTCCGTCGACCGTGCGCTGGACACGAACGGCAACGGCATCCCCGATTTCCGTGAAAGCCGGCTCGCCGACATCAACGGCAACGGAATCCTGGATTCGCGGGAGCGGCGGATGGTCGACACCAACCGCAACGGTATCGCCGACTTCAGGGAGCGCATGATCGACGTCAACCGCGACGGGATCGACGATCGCGCTCAGAACCGCTTCGGCGGCGAAGTCTGCCCTCCGGGTCTCGCGAAGAAGACGCCTGCCTGTATCCCTCCGGGCCAGGCGAAGCGGATGTTCGACCAAGGCCAGAGGATCCCTCAGAACTTCCGTTCCTTCACGGATTATGATCGGATTCCGGAGCAATTCCGTAGCCAGGTGCCGCTTATCGACGGCAGCCGCTACATCTTCCGGGACAACCGGGTCTACATCGTCGATCCGACAACCAGGCTCGTGACCAGGATCATCGATCTCGTCCTTTAAGAGCGGCGGGTTGAAGAATGGTGCCCCCGGCCCCAGCGGCCGGGGGCGCTTTTTTTATCAGCGGTTGCTTCGGGCGCGCTTCTCCGCACGCGCCTGCTTCTGCTTGCCGTAGCGGGTGGTTCGGGTGCCCGGCTTGCCGCTCATCGAGTGGCCGCGCACCGGCGCCTTCTTCTCGTGGTCCGGGATTCCGAGCTCGTCTGCTTCCAAGGCGCGGATTTCGTCCCGAAGCCGCCCGGCCTCCTCGAACTCCAGGTCCGCTGCGGCCTTGCGCATCCGCTGCTCCAGGTCCTCGATATAGGCTCGAAGGTTGTGGCCGACGAGGTGCGGCCTGTCCTCATCGCCCGTGTCCACCACCACCCCGTCGCGCTGCGACACATCGGCAAGCAGGTCCGAAATGTTGCGCTTGATCGTCGTCGGCGTGATCCCGTGCTTCTCGTTATATTCGCGCTGCTTCTCGCGCCGGCGGTCGGTCTCCCGAAGCGCGCGCTCCATCGATCCGGTGATCCGGTCGGCGTAGAGGATGACGCGGCCCTCGACGTTGCGGGCGGCTCGGCCGATCGTCTGGATGAGCGAGGTTTCGGAACGAAGGAAGCCCTCCTTGTCCGCGTCCAGGATTGCGACGAGCCCGCATTCGGGGATGTCCAGCCCCTCGCGAAGCAGGTTGATGCCGACGAGCACGTCGTAGACGCCGAGGCGAAGGTCGCGGATCAGCTCGATGCGCTCCAGAGTCTCGACGTCGGAATGCATGTAGCGGACCTTGAGCCCCGCCTCGTGCAGGAACTCGGTGAGGTCCTCGGCCATGCGCTTGGTGAGCGTGGTGACGAGGGTGCGGTAGCCCTTCTTCGCAGTCTCCTTCGCCTCGAATATCAGGTCGTCCACCTGGTCCTCGACCGGCTTGATCTCCACCGGCGGATCTATGAGACCGGTGGGGCGGATGACCTGCTCGGAGAAGACTCCGCCGGTCTGCTCCATCTCCCAGGGGCCGGGGGTGGCGGACACAGCCACCGATTGCGGGCGCATCGCGTCCCATTCGTTGAAGCGCAGCGGCCGGTTGTCGATGCAGGACGGCAGCCGGAAGCCGTATTCGGCGAGCGTGATCTTCCGCCGATGGTCGCCCCGCGCCATCGCGCCGATCTGAGGCACCGTCTGGTGGCTCTCGTCGACGAACAGAAGCGCGTTCTCGGGCAGGTATTCGAACAGGGTCGGCGGCGGCTCGCCGGGCAGGCGCCCGGTGAGGAATCGGCTGTAATTCTCGATCCCTGCGCATGAACCGGTGGCGGCGATCATCTCCAGGTCGAAATTGGTGCGCTGCTCCAGCCTTTGCGCCTCCAGCAGCTTCCCTTCCGCCACCAGTTCCTTCAGGCGCTCGGAAAGCTCGTGCTTTATCGCCTCCATCGCCTGCTTGAGGGTCGGGCCTGGAGTCACATAGTGGGAGTTGGCGTACACCTTTACATAATCGAGGCTCGCCACCTTCTTCCCCGTCAGCGGATCGAACTCGACGATCTCCTCGATCTCGTCGCCGAAGAAGTTGATCCTCCAGGCGGTGTCCTCATAGTGGCTCGGGAACAGCTCCAGATTGTCGCCGCGCACCCTGAAGTTGCCGCGCGCGAACGACTGGTCGTTGCGCTTGTACTGAAGAGCGACGAGCTTCCTGATGATCTCTCGCTGGTCGACCGTCTCGCCCTTCTTCAGAGAGAAGACCATCGCGGAATAGGTCTCGACCGACCCGATGCCGTAGAGGCAGGAGACCGAGGCGACGATGATCACGTCGTCCCGCTCCAGAAGCGAGCGGGTCGCCGAATGGCGCATGCGGTCGATCGCCTCGTTCACCGAGCTTTCCTTCTCGATGTACGTGTCCGAGCGCGGCACATAGGCTTCGGGCTGGTAGTAATCGTAGTAGCTGACGAAATATTCGACGGCATTGTCCGGAAAGAAGCTCTTGAACTCGCCGTAGAGCTGGGCGGCCAGGATCTTGTTGGGCGCGAGCACGAGGGCCGGGCGCTGAAGCTCCTCGATCACCTTGGCCATGGTGAAGGTCTTGCCCGACCCCGTCACTCCGAGCAGCACCTGGGTCTGCTCGCCCTCACGCATCGACTGCGTGATCTCCGCGATCGCGGCAGGCTGGTCTCCGGCGGGGGAATAGTCCGAAACGAGCGTGAACTTGCGCCCTCCTTCGGCCTTTTCGGGGCGCTGCGGACGATGGGGTACGAAGGTCTGGCCGGTGTCCGGCTCTTCGAGGCCGGTTCTGATCTGGATTCCCATTGCTTTCATATGGCCATTGTCTCCGGGCTGCGCTAGCTTTGCTCCCTGACCACAGGGGGACCCGTCATGCGCTCACTTGCCTTCGCTTCGCTTATCGTACTTGGCGCCTGCTCCGAAGGGGGCGGCGAGCAGAAAGCCGCCGAGGTCGACACGTCGAAACTGCAGCTTGCCGCGGGCCAGTGGCAAACGGTCAGCGAGGTGACCGACATGAAAAAGGAGGATGACGGCGCTCCGGCCATGAAGGTGGACAAGGGCACCAAGATGGAGGCCAGCAATTGCGTCGGCGAGGCCGAGGGCAAGAAGCCTCCCGCCGCGGTTCTTGCGGGGCTCGAGAACGCCTCGTGCGAATATCAAAGCATCTACATGTCGCGCGGTCGGCTGAACGCCTCGATGAGCTGCACCCGCCCAGGCCTTAATGGCCAGATCCTGGTGGGTACGGAGGGCACCTACACCGACAAAACCTTCGATCTCACCTCCAACGTGCGCACCCTGCTCGCGGGCGATGGGGACATCAGCTACAACGCCAAGGTCACGGGCAGCCATGCAGGCGCGTGCGAGGCGGCCGGCTGAACGCCAAGCTGGAACCATCCTCGACGGGCTGCACTGAAGCCCCAACGGCCCCGGTGGAGGAGTAATCGGTGCGAAACCGCTTGATCTGCATAACCGCGCTGCTCGCGCTCGGGGCGTGCGAGAAGGACCGCGCGGAGCCTGGAATGTCCGAGGAGGACGTGGCCGCGCAGCTCGCCAAGGTGAAGGTGGAGCCCGGCCAGTGGGAGGCGGAGACCGAGATCGTCTCGGCCAAGGGCGCTCTCCCGCAGGAAGCGCTCCAGCAGATGACCGGCAAGCGGACCAGCACCAGCAACTGCATCACTCCGCAGCAGGCGGAGCGGCCGAGTGCCAACTTCCTCGCGGCCCAGCAGAACAGCGACTGCACATACCAGGACTTCCGGATGGAGGGCGGCAAGCTCAGCGGCCGGATGACCTGCAGCGGCGGCCAGATGCTTGGCGACATGGTCACCGTCATGAACGGCGACTACGGCCCGCAAAGCTACGACATGACGATGCAGATGGAGACTCCGGGGCTTCCGGGCGGCGACAAGATACTGATCACCGCGCGCACCCGGGGCAAGCGCGTCGGCGAATGCAAGCAGGGGGAATGAGATGATCGGATACGTCACTCTCGGGAGCAACGACCTCCCACAAGCCCGGGCCTTTTACGACGCGCTGCTGGCCGAGATCGGAGCGACGAAGCTGATGGAGCTTCCGACCGGGTTCACTCTCTACGGCAAGGGTCCCGGAAAGCCCGGCCTGGCGCTGGTGCGGCCCTATGACGGGCGAGAGGCGAGTCCCGGCAACGGCACCATGGTGGCGATCGCCGTTCGGGAGAGGGCGCAGGTGGATGCGCTTCATGCCCGGGCGCTCGAGCTTGGCGCCACCGACGAAGGGCAGCCGGGCCTCCGGGTCGAGGAAGGGCCGAATGCCTTCTATGGCGCCTACTTCCGGGACCTGGACGGCAACAAGCTGTGCTTCTTCAGGACTGGTCCCGCCTAGGATCCTGGCGTCTCGGAACCGCGAAGCTCCGGCCGGCTTCCGCGGCAAGAAAGCGGTTCTCCGAAATCCCCCGCTCCCGCCGCAGCTTCGCAAGACGCTGGCGCGGTTCGTCGATGCCCTCGAAGGTCAGCTGGAAGGTGCCCCAGTGCACCCCGAGCGCGGCAGTGGGGCTGAGCGCTTCGAATGTCGCCACCGCTTCTTCCGGATTGATGTGGTTGGTCTTCATGAAGTCCCGCGGCTCGTACGCTCCGATCGGGATGATCGCGAGCCGATAGGGGCCGCGCGCCGCCGCCTCCCGAGCCCACCTTCCGTCGCCCCAGCCGGTGTCGCCCGCGAAGAAGATGTTCCCGCCCGGCAGCCGAACCGTGAAGGCCGACCAAAGGGCGCGGTTGCGGTCGCTGCCCCAGCGCGAGGACCAGTGGTGGTTACGGTCAACCGTCACGGACGCCCCGTTCCCCACCCTCGCGCTGCCGTTCCAGTCCAGCGCGAGCGCCCCGATCCCCTTGTCCCGGAGAATCGCGTCGTTGCCGAGGCTGGTGACGATCTTCGGCCTGTCCCGCTGCCACAGGCGCTTCAGGGTCGGCAGGTCCATGTGGTCGTAATGGTTGTGGCTGACGAGGACGAGGTCGATCTTCGGCAGGTCCTCGAACCTTACGCCGGGCGCCCGAACCCGCTTCGGCCCAGCGAATGAAAAAGGCGAGGCGCGCTCGGACCATATCGGGTCGGTGAGGATGTTGAGCCCCTGGGTCTGCACAAGCACCGTCGCGTGGCCGATCCAGGTGACCAGCATTTCGTCGCCCTGCACGCGCCGCGGCGGGACCGTCTGCCGCACCGGCACTCCCTCGGGCCATTGCGCCCGCTCGCCACCCGCCCAGCGGTTGATGAAGCGCTTGGGATCGGCCCGATACTCCGCAAACCCGGGATTGAAGAAACGCTCGCCGTCGAAATGACCGCTCGGCGGACCTTCGTAATAGACGCGGTCCAGGAACGGCGGCACGAGGGTGGGCGCGAAGCAGATCGCGACCGCCAGGAACAGAAGCGCCTTGCCCGCTGCTCGCGCAAGGCGGCCCATCATCGAGCAACCCTCGTCAGTTCATCGGCCCTGCGAGCTGCTGCGGGTCGATCCTGGCGTTGCCCCATTTCATGCCCCAATGGAGGTGCGGGCCGGTCGCCCGCCCGGTTGCTCCGACGGTACCGATCGGCTGGCCCTGCCGCACCACCTGGCCTTGGCTCACGCTGGAGCTTGCGAGGTGCAGGAAGGCGCTGTTGAGACCCATTCCGTGGTCGATGATGACGAGGTTCCCCTCCAGGCTGAACGCAGGCGGTCCTGCCAGCACCACCACCCCCTCGGCCGGGGCGACAAAGGTTGCTCCAGCCCCCGCCGCCACGTCCACGCCGCTATGATAGGCTCCGGGCTCGCCCCGATAGACCCGCTGCGATCCGAAGACTCCGCTGATCCGGCCCCGGGCCGGCCAGACGAAGCGCTGCCGCCAGCCCTGGCTTTCGGAGCTGCGCGCCCGTGCCGCTGCAATCCGCGCCAGTTCCCCCTCGCGGATGCGGAGGAACTCGGCCGTGGATGAGGAGGGCCGCTGAGCGACGTCGACATGCTCGATCGCCCAGGAGCGCGGCCTCACCTGGATCGTCCGCTGAACGACCCGCCCATCCGCAAGGCGAGCGGAAAGCAGCGCTTGGGCGGCCTGGTCGCGGTCGAAGCCCAGGATGAACCGGCCGTCCGGAGCGAACGGGACAGCTTTGCCGTCCAGAGTAAGCGCAGTCACCCCGCTGGGGGCGGTACCGGTGACGAGCCCGCCCTGCACCGGCTCGCCGGTCAGGGAGAAGTCCGAATAAGCGGGCTGCGGGGCTGCGGCCGGTTGAGGAACGGGAGGCGCCTGAGGCACAGCGGGAGGCGGCGGAGCAGGCGCTGGCCCGGCGGCCGCGCAACCGGTCAGCAGGAGCGGGAGCAGGGCCGATCCCCCGGCCCGCATCAGCGCCGCTCTTCCGCCTGAAGGGAGGCGGCGGCGCTCGCATAGGCCTCCTGCCGAGCAACGCTCCAGTAGCGAAGCTCCTCGAGCGGAATCGGAAGGTTGGTGACGGCGCAGACGACGTGGTCGCCGGGGGCCAGCAGCCGGAAGGTCCCGTCCATATAGTGTAGCTTGGCAGTCCTGCCTTTGGACATCAGCATCTCAAAGCACTTTCGTTACAACAGCTTGGGTTGATCACTCTTGGGCGCTCGATAGGTTCCTCGGCGGGGGCGCTCAAGCCCCTCGTGGGTCGCGGCGTCCACCCGGCCGTCCGCGAAGATGAGCCGGACCCGGCCGGCGGCCCGGGCGGCGGCGGCGGCGATCAGAGTCTTGCCGCTTTCGTCCTCCACCCGGGCATAGCCGCGCTCGAGCGGCCGGTTGGGATGGGCAAGCTCGGCGATCCGCCAGATGCTCTGCAGCCGCTCGCGGGCGCGCCGCTCGGCCCCCACCAAAAGGCCGGGGCGCAGGCCGCCCGACGCACGACCGAGATCGCCCCTGGCCCGGTCGAGGCGCCCCCGAAGCGCTCGGGGAAGGCGCTCGGCAAGCTCGTCCAGCCGCTGCTGCTGGGGCGAGAGCAGCGACTCCCGCTCCGGCCAGCGGCGAAGGGTCGCCTCGAGCTGCTCGCCCGCCCGCTCCAGGGCGCGCCTCGCGCAACGCTCGGTTCGGTGGCCGAGTTCGCGAAGCTGGCCCAGGAGGTCGCTCCGGACCGGAACCGCCATCTCCGCCGCCGCAGTCGGGGTCGGCGCACGCACGTCGGCCGCGAAGTCGCACAGGGACGTGTCGGTCTCGTGGCCCACGGCGGAGATGATCGGGATTTCCGACGCCGCGACCGCTCGGACCACCTCTTCCTCGTTGAACGCCCAGAGGTCCTCGATCGAGCCGCCGCCCCGCGCCACGATCAGTAGGTCCGGACGGGTAACCGGGCCGCCCTCCCTCAAGGCGTTGAAGCCGCGGACGGCGGCTGCGATTTGCGCCGCCGCGCCCTCGCCCTGGACGGGGACCGGCCAGACCAGCACGTGGCACGGGCAGCGGTCGGCAAGGCGGTGGAGGATGTCGCGGATCACCGCTCCGGTAGGGGAGGTGACGACCCCGATCCTGCTCGGGCTGAACGGAAGCCGCCGCTTTCGCTCGGAGTCGAACAGGCCTTCGGCTGCAAGGGCGCGCCGGCGCTTGTCGAGCAGCGCCATCAAGGCGCCCTGGCCCGCAAGCTCCAGCCTGTCGATCACGATCTGATAGCGCGAGCGCCCGGGATAGGTGGTGAGCTTGCCGGTTGCCACCACCTCCACCCCGTCCTCGGGGCGGAATCGCAGCGCTCCCGCTACCGCCTTCCACAGGACCCCGTCCAGCACCGCCTTGTCGTCCTTGAGGCAGAGATAGCAGTGGCCGGACGCCGCGCGCTTCCAGCCGCTGATCTCGCCCCGAACCCGAACGTGGCCGAAGGCGTCCTCGACGCTTCGCTTCAGGGCCATCGACAATTCCGACACGGTCTGAGCGGGCGCGTTGTCGCCCGCCGCATCGGTTGCTAACAGCCCTTCAAGCCTAGGAGGGGAATCGTCCATGAATGTCCTGTTGCTTGGGTCGGGGGCACGCGAACATGCGCTTGCATGGAAGCTTGCGCAATCGGCGACGCTGGGCAAGCTGTTCGCCGCACCCGGCAATCCGGGCATCGCGCAACATGCCCAGCTCGTCCCCATCGATCCTGCCGACCACCGGGGGACGGTGGATTTCTGCCTCAAGAACTCGGTGGAGCTGATCGTCATCGGGCCGGAGGCTCCGCTGGTGGACGGGCTTGCCGACAATCTTCGCACGATGGGCTTTTGCGTCTTCGGCCCGAACAAGATCCCGGCTCAGCTCGAAGGCTCGAAAGGCTTCACCAAGGACCTGTGCGCCCGGCACAACATCCCGACCGCCCGCTACGCCAAGGCATCGGACAAGCTGGCTGCGGAAGCCGCGCTGGAAGATTTCGACCTGCCGGTGGTGATCAAGGCGGACGGTCTGGCGGCCGGCAAGGGCGTGACGATCGCCCAGACCGCCGAGGAAGCGCAGTCCGCGCTCGACGCTCTGTTCGAAGGCGGCAAGACCGACGTCGTGATCGAGGAGTATCTGGAAGGCGAGGAAGTCAGCTTCTTCGCCCTCACCGACGGGGAGACGATCGTTCCGTTCGGCTCCGCGCAGGACCACAAGCGGGTCGGCGAGGGCGACACCGGCCCCAATACGGGGGGCATGGGGGCCTACAGCCCCGCCTCGATCCTCACTCCCGAGCTTGAGCGGCAGGTGCTGGAGGAGATCGTGAGCCCCACCGTCCGGGCACTTGCGAAGCGCGGGCATCCTTATTCCGGAGTTCTCTACGCAGGTCTGATGCTGACCGCGGATGGCCCGAAGCTGATTGAATACAATGCGCGCTTCGGCGACCCGGAATGCCAGGTGCTGATGATGCGGCTTGAGAGCGACCTGCTGGAGCTGATGTGCGCGACCGCCAAGGGCAATCTCGCCGAGGCCGAGCCTCCTCGCTTTTCGAACAAGGCCGCGCTCACCGTGGTGATGGCAGCGAACGGATATCCCGGCACTCCGGAAAAGGGCGGGATCGTCGGCGGCATCGCCGAGGCGGAGCAAGCCGGAGCGATGGTCTTCCAGGCCGGCACCGCCGAGGCCGGCGGCAAGCTCGTCGCCAGCGGTGGCCGGGTGCTTGCGGTCACCGCCAGCGCCAAGACCATAAAGGCGGCTCAGAAGGCGGCTTATTCGGCGGTGGACCTGATCGACTTTCCGTCCGGCTTCTGCAGGCGCGACATCGGCTGGCGCGAGGCGGCTCGGAAACGTTGAAGGCCCGGCAATTGGACACACCTGCTCCAGGCGATATGGTGGCGGCAGTGGCAACGAAGGAGGCTGAGGATGTCGCCCGCGCTTAAGTTTGTCGCCGGCCTTGCCGCCGTCGCGGCCATGGGATGGGTGCACCACGGGCTGCTCGGCAATGGCGAGCGGCTGGTCGGCCAGCTCGAAGCCGAAGCGAAGAGAGTGGTGGCGGCGACCCAGGTTCCTGGCGTCGATGTCAGCCTTGGCCGCGATCCGCTGACCAGGCTCGCCACCTTTTCGGGAAATGCGGACCCGTTCCAGCGCGAAGGGCAGGGCGAGCTTAAGGGCCTCAACGACAGGGTCCGGGACGTGCCGGGCATTTCCGGCGTTCGCTGGGCCGATGAACCGGAGAAGACCGCCATTCCTCTGCTCCTCGAAGTCCTCCTGCAGCTGATCGCCGCCTACCTGGTGGGCGTGGGGCTCGGCTGGCTCCTCTTCGGCCGGCGCAAGCGCGAAGGCTTTTACTGATCTCACCTGAAAACAAGGATTCAACCGGACGATGAGAACCGTTTTCGACGCCAACATGATCCCGATCATTGTCGCCCTTCTGGTCGGGCTCCTGATCGGATGGTGGATGTTCAAGCGCCGCCGCGCCGGGAGCGTCACCGATGCGAGCGAGCGGCGGCACGACGAGGCTGTCGAGGCGCCCCCCTCCGTTCGGGAGGTGGAGGAGGACCGGCCGGTCCGGGCCGGGGTGGACGGTCCCGAGCCGAACGGCCTCGTCTCCTCGGGAGCGGCTGCGGCGAGCGACGTGGCGGGCCAGGTGCTTGGAGTTCGGGTCCATGACGAGCTTCCGGGCGCCGAAGGCCCTCCGGACAATCTGGAGATCATGAAGGGCGTCGGGCCCAAGCTCGTGACAAGGCTCCACGAGAACGGGATCATCCGCTTCGAGCAGCTGGCTCGCCTCAGCGACAACGAGATTTCGATCCTCGACGAGAAGATGGGCCCGTTCAAGGGTCGGCTCCGGCGCGACCGGATCGTGGAACAGGCAAGCTACCTCGCCCGCGGCGACAAAGACGGCTTCGAAGCGCGGTTCGGAAAGCTCGGAAGCGGCCTCTAGGCGCGCCGCTTCCGGGGCAAAGGCGAGGCGATCAGCTTGTCGATCTTGCGGCCGTCCATATCGACGACTTCGAACTGCCAGCCGTTGTGGACGAAGCGCTCGCCGGTGGTCGGCAGATGCTTCAGAACGTGGAGAGCAAAGCCCGCAACGGTCGCATAGTCCCGATCTTCGGGCAGGTTGAAGCCGAGCTTGTCGAACAGCGCGTCGGCGGCAAGCGAGCCCGACACGAGGAAGCTTCCGTCCTCGCGCTCCACAAGCGGAGGATCGCTGTCGCCGTCGCGGTCGGAGGCGAAGTTGCCGGCCATTGCCGCGAGCATGTCGCCCGGGGTCAGGAGCCCGTCGAAATGGCCGTATTCGTCGTGAACGAAGGCCATCGGCACTTCGGCCGAGCGCAGAACCGCGAGCGCGTCCATGGCGTCCATCTGGTCGGGGACGATCGGAGCCTCCAGGATCAGGTCCCTCAGGTTCAGCGGCCGGCCCTCGATCTGAGCCGCGACTATGTCCCTCAGCTGCACGACCCCGATAAGCCTGTCGACCGACCCTTCCGCGACCGGAAGCCGGCTGTGGGAGGTCTCCAGCAGCCTCTGCCGTATCTCCTCGGGTGTGGAATCGGCGTCGAGCCAGTCCACTTCCGTCCGCGGGGTCATGACTTCCCGCGTCGGCCGGTCGGCCAGGCGCACGACGCCGGATATGATGGCCCGTTCGCTTTCCTCCAGCACCCCCGCCTGGTGTGCTTCCGCGACGACCAGGTGAAGCTCCTCCGCGGTTACCCTGTTCTGCGTTTCGCGCTGCATTCGAAGCAGCCTGAAGATGAGCGCGCTGGTCTTGTCCAGGAGCCAGACCAGCGGAGCCGTGGCCTTTGCCAGCCACAGCATCGGCTTGGCCATGAAGGCGGCGATCGCTTCGGGAGATCGCAAGGCGAACTGCTTGGGGACGAGCTCGCCGATGATCAGGGAAGCGTAGGTCGTGAGTACGATCACCAGAGCGAAGCCGAGCGTTCGGGCAGTGCCGGGCTCCAGTCCCATGAGCTGGAGCCTGTCCGCCACGGGCCCTCCGAGGCTCGCTCCGGAATAGGCGCCGGCGAGGATTCCGATCATCGTGATCCCGATCTGCACCGTCGAGAGGAACCGAGACGGGTCGGCGGACAGATCGAGCGCGCTCTGGGCTCCGGCCCGCCCGGCCTTTGCCATCGCCTTCAGCCGAGCCTCGCGCGCCGAAACGATCGCCAGCTCCGACATTGCGAAGACGCCGTTGAGCAGGATCAGAAACGCGATGATCGCGACGTCGAACCACGGAAAATCTGCAAGGGCGGGAGGTGCGGGCGACATGGGCTGCGCCTTCCCTTTAGCCGCTATTCTTTCAGCGCGGCAACCGAATCATCAGTCGCAGTTCAGACCGGATGTGGAACAGGCAGGCCATACGGACGGTTGGACCCGTCATCAGTTCGAATTGAAACGGTAAGGGAATGAACATGTTTGCATCCAAGCGTATCACAGGCGCCGCCGTCGGGGCAGCGCTTCTCGCGACCACCGCGGCCTGCGTCACCGACCCTGAGACGGGGCAGCGCCGTGTCGACCAGAGGGTCATCGGCGGAGTCCTCGGCACCGCCGGCGGCTACCTTCTGGGTGACCTTCTCGGCGGCCGGCGCGACCGCACCGAAAAGATCGTCGGCGCTGGCATCGGCGCGATCGCCGGCGCCGCGGTCGGCGACTATATGGAGCGGCAGCGCCGCGAGCTTGAAAGGCGGACGGCCGGTACCGGAGTCATCGTCGAGCAGCAGGGCGACGAGCTTCTCCTCACCGCACCCGCGGGCATCACGTTCCCGGTGAACAGCGCCGTGATCCAGCCCCAGTTCCGGGCCACTCTGGACCAGGTCGCTCAGACGATGAACGCCTATCCCTCGACTCTGATCGACGTTTACGGCCACACCGATCCGTCGGGGGGAGACAGGATCAACATCCCGCTTTCGCAGCAGCGCGCCCAGGCGGTTGCAAGCTACCTGATCTCGCGTGCGGTCAACCCGGCCCGGATCATGACTCAGGGCTTCGGCTCCAGCCGTCCGGTCGCCGACAACAGCACCGAGGCTGGACGGGCTCAGAACCGCCGGGTCGAAATCCGGATCGCCCCGGCAACCCGCGGCTGATCGGAAGCTTCGACGAGAAGGAGGGCGCCGGCCGAACCCGGCGCCCTTTTTCGTGCGTTCCAATGATCTGGAGGCGAGTACTCCTCCCTGCGTAGAACGGAGTTGGTGAGGCCGGTGAACAGGAGCTGGAACCACGATCGAACCAAGGCAGTGATCGGCGTCGCCGTCTTCCACGCATTGCTGGGCTACGGCCTGATCGCGGGGCTCGGTTTCCAGCTCCCGGAGCAGGTCACGGACAATTTCAAGGTCTTCGACGTCCCCAGGGAGGAGCCTCCTCCGCCGATAGTCGAACCGCCTGCTCCCAAGACCAAGGCGAAGGAGCCCGAAGGCGCGGCCTCGCCCCCGAACATCAAGTCCCGGCCGACGCCCGTCGTAGCTCCGCCTCCGAAAGTGCGCCTGAAGGTGCCGCCGAAGATCGTGACAGCGCCCAAGGCGCTCCCGGTGCCGCCGGGCAACGATCCGACCGCCGGCTCCTCCAACGTTGTAGGTCCGGGCACGGGCAGCGGCGGAACCGGCACCGGAACCGGGAGCGGCGGCTCCGGCACCGGAAGCGGCGGCGGCGGTGACGGCGAGGGCGGCGGCCAGTTCCAGCCGGCGCGGCGCGAGCGCGGCGGCTTTACCCGCCAGGACTATAACCGGCTCGCCAAAGGCCGACAGGTAAACGGCAGGGTCTACGTGCGCTACACTGTGCGGCCTGACGGAGGGGTGAGCGGCTGCACGATCACACGGCCGAGCGGCTGGCCGGATGTCGACTCAACAACTTGTCGGTTGATCGAGCAAAGATTCCACTACAAGCCCGCGACTGACCCGCAGGGTAGGCCTATTCCGTATGTGAAAAACACGTATTTCACGTGGAGCTATCTACCCATACCGGAGTAGCTGGCCGAGACTAAGCCCGCCGCTCTCTGAAGAAACCTCGCAGTATGTCCGCTGCTTCGGCCTCACCGATCCCGGGGTACACTTCGGGGGCATGGTGGCAGGTGGGCTGGCCGAACAGCCTCGGACCGTTCACCACCGCGCCTCCCTTGGGATCGGCGGCGGCGAAGTAGAGGCGCGAGATCCGGGAGAGGGCGATCGCCCCCGCGCACATCGCGCACGGCTCGAGCGTCACCCACAAATCGCATCCGTCGAGCCTGGACGAGCCCAGCGCCTGCCCGGCGGCGCGGATTGCGGCCATCTCCGCATGGGCGGTAGGGTCGGAGTTGGTGAGCATCCGGTTGCGCGCAGCCGCGATCACCTCGCCGGCCTTGGCTATCACCGCTCCCACGGGAACCTCTCCAGCGAGCGCGGCCTCACGCGCCTCATCCAGCGCGATACGCATGGGTGGAGGGAGGGGAAACGCCATGCGGCCTGATTAGCGCCGCGCGGTAGCGGACGCCATCGCCGGGCTGCAGACAATAAAAAACCGCGGCACGACCCGTAAAGGATCGTGCCGCAGCCTCACCCCGCTGTTATTCCTTGCCGTCTTCCTTCACTCCGACGACTGGAACGTCGACCGTGGTTTCCTTGGTCTGCACGTCCACGTCGGGCACCTCGACCTGCGTCTCAGTGGTTCCGACGACGACTTCCTTGGCGTCCACGTCGAATGCCGGTGCCTGACCGCCCTGCGCGCTCACGTCGACGTCGGGGAGCTTGGCTTCCCTGGTCTGGTTCATGTCGAGGATGCCGGTCGCGAACAGGACCAGCAACACCAGAGCCGCGATCGCGAGCAGGATCAGAACAGTACGTGACATAAGAATTCCTCCGTTTGAGCCCTTGAAGGCCTTCGACGCACAACGCAGAATGGGCTATTCGGTTGCACTACCGCAACGAACTCGGCGTGTCGCCTGTCTACGGTGGTACAGGGGTTCCAAGGTTGACGAAAGCGCCTTGTGCGGCTAATCGCGCCATCTTTCCGGGAGCGGACGCTTCCAAATCCAGGACGAGATGAAATGTCGCGCATTTGCGAGCTGACCGGCAAGGGCCGGCTGGTCGGGAACAATGTTTCCCATGCCAATAACAAGACGAAGCGGACTTTCCTGCCGAATCTGCAGAACGTCACCTTGATGTCGGAGTCGCTGGGACGCGGAGTCAAGCTCCGGGTCTCGATGGCCGGGCTGCGCTCGGTCGAGCATGTCGGCGGCCTGGACAACTGGCTCGCCAAGACCTCGGACGAGAAGCTCAGCCTCACCGCCCGCCGCCTGAAGCGCGAGATCGCCAAGAAGGCTGCCGGCGCCGACGCCGAGGCCTCAGCCTAAGCTCACTAGCCCCGATAGCGGGCGCCTTCATTTTTCCATGAACGGCTGCTGACGGCGGCATTCAGACATCGCTCAAGCGTGAGGGTGGATAAGCAAACTCAGTCGGCACCCAGTGCCGCCAGTTGCTTACCAATCCCTCGAGTCGCGTAACGAGGGCGGGGGCCGGTGCTTTCTTGAAGGAGTGCCGGTCCCCATCTTTTTGGCCAGCCTCGGCGCCTTTGCTCAGCCCTTCTGCGTATCGAACAGGCTTGCGAGCTGCTCGACCATCGTTCCGCCAAGCTGCTCCGCGTCCATGATTGTGACCGCGCGGCTGTAATAGCGGGTGACGTCGTGGCCGATTCCGATCGCGACCAGCTCCACCGGGGAGCGCGCCTCGATCCAGGCGATCACCTGCCGCAAGTGCCGCTCGAGATAGGTGCCCGAGTTCACCGACAGCGTGGAATCGTCGACCGGCGCTCCGTCGGAGATCACCATCAGCACCCGCCGCTCCTCGGGTCGCGCGATCAGCCGCGCATGGGCCCAGAGCAGGGCCTCGCCGTCGATATTCTCCTTCAGCAGCCCCTCGCGCATCATCAGGCCCAGATTCTTGCGTGCCCGCCGCCAGGGCTCGTCCGCTTTCTTGTAGATGATGTGGCGAAGATCGTTGAGGCGCCCGGGGTTTGGCGGCCTCCCTTCAGCAAGCCAGCGCTCCCTCGATTGTCCCCCCTTCCAGGCGCGGGTCGTGAAGCCGAGTATCTCCACCTTTACTCGGCAGCGCTCCAGGGTGCGGGCCATGATGTCGGCGGAGATTGCCGCGATCGAAATGGGCCGCCCGCGCATCGAGCCCGAATTGTCGATCAGAAGGGTGACGACGGTGTCCCGGAAGTCGGTGTCCCGCTCGATCTTGTAGGAGAGCGAATGCTCGGGGTTTATCACCACGCGGGCAAGCCGAGCCGCGTCGAGCATCCCCTCCTCCTGATCGAAATCCCAGCTCCTGCTCTGCTGAGCCATCAGCCGGCGCTGGAGTCGATTGGCGAGCTTGGTGACCGCGCCCTGCAGATGGACCAGTTGCTGGTCGAGATAGGATCGAAGCCGCCCAAGCTCGTCCTCGTCGCAAAGCTCGGTCGCCTCGACGAACTCGTCGAAGCGGTCCGTGAACACCTTATAGTCGAACTGCGGCGGAAGGTCCGACACAGGCCGGTTCGGCCGCACCGGGAGAACGCCCTCCTCGCCCTCCTCCCCGAGGCCCTCGTCGCCTTCCGCCATTTCCTGGTCGGAAAGGTCGCCCTCTCCCTCATCTTCGCCCGTCTCCCCCTGTTCGACTCGAAGGTCCGCGTCGCCTTCCGCGCCCGCGCCCTCCTCGTCGTTCTGGTCCTCGCCCTGGTCGCCCTCCTCCTGATCCTCGCCTTCGCCTTCCTCGCCCTCCGGCTCCTTGTCCGTCTCCAGATCGCCTTCGATCAGCTCCAGGTCCTGGAGCACCTTGGTCGCGAGCGCTGCAAAGGCGGCCTGGTCGTCGAGCGCCAAGCCCAAGGCGTCGAGATCGCTCCCAGCCTTTTCCTCGATCCATTCGGAGACGAGCTTCAGCCCCTCGCGCACCGATTCCGGCGGAGCCTGGCCGGTCAGGCGCTCGCGCACCATCAGCGCGATCGCGGTGGAAAGCGGCACTTCGTCCCGGTTTCGCGCGCGGCCGATCGGGTCGGTCCGCATCCGCATCTCGGTCACCCGGGCGAGGTTCGCCCGAACCCCCTCCATCGCGCGCGACCCAAGCGCCTCCACCCGCGCCTGCTCGGCCGCATCGAAGACGGCGCGCGCGGTCTCGTCCAGCGGGGCTCCCCGCGAATGAAGCGCCGCATTGTGGTGCCTGAGCTTCAGAGCCGCCGCGTCGGCAAAACCCCGAGCCTCCGCCACCTCCCGCTCGGCAAGCGACCGGCCGGGCATCGGCACCTTGATGTTCTTGCCCGACGAGCTCGGAGCGTCCGCGGTGAACCCAAGCTCAAGCTCCGGCTCCCGAGCAATCGCGCGGCTGGCGCCGGTCAGGGCCTGGCGGAATGCCTCGAGCGGGTTGTCCTGGTTAGCCAACGCTTAGCCCCTCCCCTTGATGGGCAGGGGTTGGGGAGGGGTGATGCCCGACGCAGATCTCGGTCTCGCCCGACCTTCACCCCCACCAACCTCCCCCATCAAGGGGGAGGCTGAGGAAGGAGTGCCTTGCACTATGCCTTCCCCACCACGCTCTCCGGCAGGTCCTTGCCGAACACGCGCTGGTAATATTCGGCGACCAGCGGCCGCTCAGCCTCGTCGCACTTGTTCAAAAAGGAGAGCCGAAAGGCGAAACCCACGTCCCCGAAGATCAGCGCGTTCTGCGCCCAGCTGATCACGGTGCGCGGGCTCATCACCGTCGAGATGTCGCCGTTGATGAAGCCCTGGCGCGTCAAATCCGCCACCTTGATCATCTTCTCCACTTCCTGCCGCCCGCCCTCGTGGTCGTACTCGCCCGACTTGGCCAGAACGATCTGGGCCTCGGTGGCGGCGGGAAGATAGTTGAGCGTCACGATGATGTTCCAGCGGTCCATCTGGCCCTGGTTGATCTGCTGCGTGCCGTGATAGAGGCCGGTAGTGTCGCCGAGGCCCACCGTATTGGTCGTCGCGAACAGGCGGAACCAGGGGTTGGGGCGGATCACCCGGTTCTGGTCGAGCAAAGTGAGCTTCCCCTCCGCCTCCAGAACGCGCTGGATGACGAACATCACGTCCGGGCGCCCCGCATCATATTCGTCGAACACCAAAGCGGTTGGGGTCTGAAGCGCCCAGGGCAGAAGCCCCTCGCGGAACTCCGTCACCTGCTGTCCGTCGCGAAGAACGATGGCGTCGCGCCCGATGAGGTCGATCCGGCTGATATGGGCGTCGAGGTTGATCCGGATCAGCGGCCAGTTGAGGCGCGCCGCGACCTGTTCGATATGGGTCGATTTGCCGGTGCCGTGATAGCCCTGGACCATCACCCGCCGGTTCTTTCCGAAGCCCGCGCAGATGGCCAGCGTCGTGTCGGGGTCGAACACATAGGTGGGGTCGAGGTCCGGCACCCGCTCGTCGGCTTCGCTGAACGCCGGCACCTCCATGTCGCTGTCCACCCCGAACAGCTCGCGCACCTTCACCACCTTGTCGGGCGCGTCCATCAAAGGCGTCGCTCGGCTGTCGGGACTGGCGTTAGGTAGGTCTGCCATCTACAATCTTTCTAACCGGTCCTTCGAGACCCACTTCGCCAAGCTCAGCGGCTTCTCAGGATGAGCGATAACAAATCAGCTCCCACTCCGCTCATCCTGAGTAGGGACTGAGCCCGGCGAAGGCCCATACCGAAGGACGCTTTCAGGCAAAGGCCGGTCTGCTTTTCAGCTGCGTATAGGCCTCTATGACGGCCTGCAACGCTTTCTCGTGGCTTCGGTCGCCGCCGTTGCGGTCTGGGTGATAGCGGCGGACGAGCTCGGTGTAGCGCTCCCTCAGCGCTCTGCGGTCGGTGTCGGTTCCGAGCCCCAGCACCCGAAGCGATTTGCGGTCTCCCTCGCTCAGCTCGCGCCCGTCCCTGCGCTGCTCGGGGCCGCGGCGGAAGCGGGCGCCGATCGCGTCCAGCGGGTCGGTGAAATCGGCCCATTTGGGCGGCGGCGAGCCGTTGACGGAAAAGGCGCGCGTCTGCCGCTCCCAGCCGCCATAGGGCGTCTGCGCCTCCTCTATCTCGTCGGTGCTCATGCCCTGGAAGTAGTTGTAGCCGGCGTTGAACGCCCGGACATGGTCGAGGCAGAGCCAGCGCCAGTCGCCCGGGCCGTCGAAGCCCGGCCGACGCTCGCCGGGAGCGCGGAATTCACCGGACTCCTCGCAGCCGGGATGGGAGCAGTGCCTCTCATGCCCCTCCACCCGCCCGTGGAATTTGCTTTCCCTCTTGCCCGAACTGGCCAACGCGACTGCCTTTCCCAACCGATCGCCCTATATAGGGCGAATGAGCGATCCTTTAAGCGGCCAAATGACCGCGGAAATCACCAGACGCCTGACGCAGGCGCTCGATCCGACGCATCTGGAGGTGCGCAACGACAGCGCCTTGCACAGCGGCCACTCAGGGGACGACGGAAGCGGCGAAAGCCACTTCAGCGTGGATATCGTGGCGCCCGCCTTTGCGAGAATGAGCCGGGTGGCGCGGCAGCGGGCGGTGAACGCGGCACTGGCAGACTTGCTAGCTGAGCGAATCCACGCTTTGGCCATCAAGGCGAGAGCGCCGGGGGAATAGGCCGGGAAAGGCCAACCCGCTCGTCCCGAGCGTAGTCGAGGGGCGCTGGCACAGACTCCTCACATACGCCCCTCGACTTCGCTCGGGACGAGCGAAAAGGGTTTGGCTATAACTTCCCCATGACCGACCTCCTCCTCCAGACCCTGCGCCCCACGACCCATGACCTCGGGGGGTTCAAGGTGCACCGCACCCTCCCCCACAAGGAGCGGACGACCGTCGGCCCGTTCATCTTCTTCGACCAGATGGGGCCTGCGCACCTTCCGCCGGGGGAAGGGCTCGACGTCCGGCCGCACCCGCACATCAACCTTGCGACGGTCACCTACCTGTTCGCAGGCGCGATCGACCACCGCGACTCCCTCGGCACGTTCCGGACCATCGAGCCCGGCGCGGTGAACCTGATGACCGCGGGTAAGGGCATCGTCCATTCCGAGCGCTCGCCTGCCCAGCTTCGCTCCGACGGGCCTGAGCTCAGCGGTATCCAGACCTGGCTCGCCTTGCCGCAGTCGAAGGAGGAGATGGACCCCGCATTCGAGCACGTCTCGAAGGACGACCTGCCGTCGATCGAGGCCCAGGACGCGACCGCCCGCATCGTGATGGGAAGCCTCTGGGGCGCGACCTCCCCCGTCACCTGCCACAGCGAGACCATCTACGCCGATCTCGCGCTTCGTCCGGGCGGAAGGGTGCCGATCGATCCGGGAGCCGACGAGCGCGCCATCTACCTAGCCGAAGGAGATGCAAGCATCGACGGCCTGCCTCTGAAGCCCCACGTCCTCTACGTGCTCCGCCCCGGCATCGCCGCCACCCTCCGCTCGGAGCGCGGCGGTCACGTCATGTTGTGCGGAGGAGCCCCGATGGACGGCCCCCGCTTCGTCTGGTGGAACTTCGTCTCGTCGAGCCGCGACCGGATCCGTCAGGCGCGCGAGGACTGGAAGGCCCAGCGTTTCCCGGTCGTGCCCCAGGATGCCGAAGAGCGGATCCCGCTCCCCGAGGCAGCCAGGACCGTCAGCTACCCTTAGGCGCGATCCGGCTTGACCGTGGCCCCGCCTCGGGGCAGTTTCGTACGGTCCAAATGTCGGAGCGAAGCGCCTGGTACTCACAGTTCTATCGATTGCTGCCTCCGCACAAGCAGCGGTTGCCCCAGTGCCACCACCTCCGCCTACGGGGTGCGATCCTTTCATGATTTTCTTTGACTGGGGAAGCACAGCCATACCTGCGCAATATCAGCAGACCATCGACACCATCGTTTCCGCGCGGGAGAGCGTCAGATCTCACATCCAAGTAGTGGGTCACGCTGACTCTTCCGGCTCAAGTGCTTATAATCTGAGGCTGTCGCACCGCCGAGCCAAATCCGTGGAAGCAGCCTTGATCGCCAAGGGATTTCCCAAGCAGCGGATCGTCACTGCAGGGCGTGGAGAGAGTAATGTCCTCGTGCAAACTCCCGATGGTACCCCGGAGGCTAAAAACCGGATCGTTACGGTCTGCTTTTACTGATTAGCTAATCTCGGCCCATGGCAAACAGCTTGCGCCGGCAGCAGGCCGGCCCAAGTAAGTGAGTTCCTAGTCAGCTGGGCGGGGCCACCTAATTATCCAGGGCAGTCTCCGAGCGCAAGAGCGACCTTCTGGCCCAAAGTGTCCCTGTCCCTGTCGTTTCTGTCATAGCCGTGCAACTCGTACTGATTCGTATCCTTCGGACCTGACGGCCCCAAGACATACTGGCGAAACTGTGCCACCTCGATGCTCGCTTGGCTCGGTGACATCCCATGATCTGTTTCAAGCGAGCTTTTGATCATTTTCGCGGTTTCATCAAACGCGTACCAATCGCCCTTCCCGCCTGCTGCAGCGTCAGGTGTCGGGTACATCTTGAATTCCGGGTCGTTCTCGATGAATTGCCCCGCAGGATGCGAATGAACCATGGCAAGAACTTGGCCCCAGTTCTGAATGCCTGCGAAACTCGGCTGGACCCATGTAGGCCCGCCTAGGGTGACAGGTGCATGGTTGATGCTCCCGTCGGTGTCCCGGTAGATCAGTGCGCCATACTCATTGGTGTCTTTGTCCGGCTTTGCCATGATCTCGGTAGCGACCCTGGCGGCCTGTTGCGATACCCGATAATCGCGCAGCTCTTGCGGAGTCATCTTGCTCGGGTCCCGGCAGTCCAGGTCTGGCGGCGTTGCTTCGCCCGTTTCATCGGCCGGGTCAATGCTGGCATCGCCCGATTCCGGCCCTCCCAGGCCTTCTCCTGAGCCTCCTCCTCCTGCCCCATAATCGGCGTAACCCTCGAAGGCATCGCCTCTGATGCGGCGGCCAACGACAACGATTTCCTGGCCTTCGCCGCCGATGATCGCCTCGGCTTCCGCGTCGGTCAAAGGCCGCAGGGCCGAACTCTTGAATGGCAGTGTCATTTCTTCTCTCCTTGGCGCTTCGGGCGGGGAACGAGGATGTTTGCGCCGGGGCATCCTTCGTTTGTTAAATCCTGGGTGGGGGATCGCTGCGGGCCCCGGTGGACTGAAGCAGCAGGGCTGCGTGCGGGCTGTCGAACCTTGTGAGTTCCAGAACCGCTCCCGTGAAACGAGACGAAAGCTCCGCTTCTTCGAGCGTCCGAACGCCGGCCCGCGGATCGTGAATCCGGAATCGGCGAGCGTCTGAAAGGTCCCGCTCGACCGAAACCAACACCACGAAGTGAACCGCGTTCCAGTGGAGGATCGCGGGGAGCGCGAGTTGTTCGAGATGCTGGGGCCCGCCTTCGAAGCCGCGCGCGCGAAGCCCGATCCGGGCTGCTGCGCCGATCAGCGCCTTGAGCGTCGCTCCTTGCGCAGACAGCATGCAAAGCCGGCGCAGCTCGGGGAGGCCGGCGTTGAGGCCGTGATACCCTGCGACCATTGCCAGGCACGCCAGCCCACATTCGTTGGGGGCTGCCTGAGGGACATAGGGCGTCGAGCCTGTGTGGAGGCTCAGAGCACCGGCGGTATCCGTTCATTCCGCAGCGGTCCCGCAACAAGCCAGGGCTTGGATGATTCGAAGCTGGGTGCGTTTCCGCAGCAGGTCATGCCAGTTCCTCCCATTCCCGCCGAATCGGCTGGAACAAATAAAGAACATCTCAAATCCTATTTGCAAACGCATTTTCCAAATAGGTTAGAACACCGGCAATCGAATCACCCGAGTGGGCCGGATGGGAGGGTTGGCAGCGCCTAGTTGACGGGCAGGTTCGGGACCAGCGGCGCGCCCTGGCGCTGCTTCAGCCGGATCTCCTGGATCGTCCTCAGGGCCGCTGCGATGCGCTCTGCGCGACCCGGATGGGTGCCGTCGGAGAACGTTTCCAAAAACGCGCTTGGGCCCGAGCGCTGCCAGAAAGCCGGGGCAGCCTCCAGGTCGAACCCGGCGCGGGCGAGCATGTAGAGCGCCAGGTAGTCGGCCTCCATCTCCGTCCGCCTGATCTTGGCCGCGCTTCCGTCGAGCGCCCTTAGGACGCCGCGCGATGCCTTCTGCCGGTCGAGCCGAACCCTGTGACCGAGCGCGTTGTGCGCCATTTCGTGGGCGATCACGAGAGCAAGCTCGTCGTCACTACCGGCCTGCTCCACGATTGCGGTGGTGATCTGGGCGTAGGTTCCGTCGGCCTTGGCGTTGAGCTTGCCCGAAGGGACGAGCTGCACGCGCGAAAGGCAGCCGGGCTCCGGCCGAAGGGTCGCCGATCGCCTGCTTCCCTCCCGGTTGAATTCGATCTCCACCGGACCCGATTCCATGCTCGCGAGCAGCAGCTCTTCCACCGCCTGCACCCGGCCGTAGCTCCCCCTGCTCCTGGCCGCGGCTCGCGGGAAAGCCCTGCCGCCGACGGTGAGGATCGCATCTCCCCGCCGAAGCCCGGCCCGATCCGCGGCGCTCCCCGGGATAACCGCCAGCACCGCAAGCTCTTCGCCAAGGCCGAACGTAGCGGCGGCCGATGCCCTGTCGCGGGCGGAATACTGCTCCAGGCCATGCAGGAGCAGCCCGCTAAGCGGCATGGTTCGAGGGCAAATGTCCGCGTTGGAGCGCGCGAGGCGGTGGCCCAGCGTCGCAACCCGCTCATCCATCGCCTGAAGCGCGACCAGCGCCGGATCCGGCGCGGCGAGGGCCGCCACCGGAAGGCACAGGATTGCAAGGAGGAGACTAGGCTTCAGCACCCGAAAGACTTAGTCCGGCGCCGAACAGCTGGCAACGCGGGAGAAAACCGCATGGAACTTCGAACCGACCGAATCCTCCTCTCGACCGGAGTGACCCTCAACGTCTGCCGGGGGGGGGAGGGGGATCCGATCATCTTCCTTCATGGCTTCCCCGAATCCCACCGCACCTGGCGGCACCAACTGGCCGACCTTTCAAAGGATCATTTCGTCGTCGCTCCCGATCAGCGCGGCTTTGCGTCCTCCGACAAGCCGAGGGGCGTGAAGGAGTACCAGACGGACAAGATCGTCGCCGACGTCATGGCGCTTGCCGACGCGCTCGGCATCGACAAATTCACGCTGGTGGGCCACGACTGGGGCGGAGCCGTGGCGTGGCTCGCGGCGCTCACCCACCCGTTCCGGGTCAAGCGCCTGGTCATCGTCAACGCTCCGCATCCGCTCATATTCCAGAAGAGCCTGATCGATGACGAGGATCAGCGGGCCGCCTCCCAGTACATCCGCGCGCTGCGCCGCCCGATGGCGGACAAGGGCATAAAGGCGATGGGCCTGGAGACCTTCTTCGACAGGGTGATCGCGGGCTACGCCGACACCTCGAAGCTGCCTGTCGAGGAGCGCCGCCGCTACATCGAGGACTGGTCCCGCCCCGGCGCCCTCAAGTCCATGATCGCCTGGTACAAGGCCTCGAAGGTCGAAGTGCCCAAGGTCGGCGAAGACGCGAAGGCGCCGCTCTGGACCCACGCCCCCTTCCCGAGCCTTTCGATGCCGGTTCTGGTCGTATGGGGAATGAACGACACCGCGCTCCTCCCAGTCCAGCTGGAAGGCCTCGATAAGCTGGTGGACGACCTCCGCATCGTAAAGGTGCCCGACGCAAGCCATTTCGTCACCTGGGAACGGCCGGAAGCAGTCACCGGAACGATCCGGGAGTTCCTCGCCGAAACCGGGCCGTGAGCCGCCTCAGCGTCAGGCGAGCGAGGAAGAGCGACTTGGATGCCGTTGCGGCCGTCTGGCACGAAAGCGCATCCAGAATGGATGGGGCCGTCGCGGACATGCCGACGCGCGAGGCCCTTCGCCAGCACATCGATGCGGAACTGCGCTCCGACTGGCATCTCTATGTTGCCCTCCGCGACGAGCATGTTGTGGGCATGCTGGCGCTGAAGCCGCAACTGGCAGTACTCGATCAGATTTTTGTTGCTCCGGATGAGCAGGGAAGAGGCGTGGGCCGGGCTATGCTGGACCTCGCTAAGCAGCTGATGCCGTCGGGCTTTACGCTCAGAATGGATGCAGCCAACAACCAAGCGCGGCGCTTCTACGAGGCGCAGGGCCTGACGAAGCTGGACGAGGGAACCCACCCCTGGACCGGCAAGCCCGTGCACTTCTACGGCTGGATGCTGACAGCATCCTCTACCCGAACGCGGTGCTGACTCCCCTCCGTCCTAGAAGCGTAGCCCCAGCCCTCCCACGAGCTGGTTGGTGGTGGCGTCGCCGAAGGGTGAGGATCTTCTTCATCGGGGGCTTTTCATTCTGAGTGATCCATGCCGCACGTCCGGCATGGCTGCTTGCCGCAGGACGAACCGCAGAAACCGGCCTAGGAATAGCGCTTGGGCTTCGAGCCGCCCGCCGCTATGCCGCCGCCGATGTCACAGACCTCCGCACGTTCCAAATCGCGCTCCGCCGCCCGCCTCGCAGCGGTCCAGGCGCTCTACCAGCAGGAGATGGAGAAGACTCCGATCCCGACGCTGCTCCACGAATTCCACCACCACCGGCTTGGGGCGACGATCGAGGACGTGGAATATACCGACGCGGAAGTCGATTTCTTCGACGACGTGGTGAAGGGCGTGCACTCGCGCTCCGCCGAACTGGATTCCGTCATCGCCTCCAAGCTCGCCAAGGGCTGGTCGCTCTCCCGCCTCGACAAGCCGATGCGCCAGATCCTTCGAGCCGGAACCTACGAGCTGGTCTCGCGAATCGACGTTCCGACGGCCAGCGTCATCTCCGAATATGTCGACGTCGCCCACGCCTTCTACGACAAGCGCGAAGCGGCCTTCGTCAACGGCCTCCTCGACGCGGTAGCGAAGGAAGTTAGGACCTAAACACCTTCTCCCGTTGGGAGAGGCAACGGAGCCTTAGCGACGAAGGAGCTTAGGCGTAGTCGGTGAGGGGTTAGGATGTTGGTAAGTTTCCTCGAAGTCCGTACCCCCTCACCCCGACCCTCTCCCCTTGGGAGAGGGAGATGAGCGGCGAATCCCGCTTCATCGATTCCCTTCGCGCGCTCGTCACCGACCCGGCCGCCCGTGAGCTGCTCGACGATGCGGCGGTGCTGGAGGTCGGCTCGGCCCGGCTCGTCCTCACCCACGACATAGTCGCGGAGGGCGTGCACTTCCTGCCCGGAGACCCGCCGGGCGACGTGGCCTGGAAGCTGGTCGCGGTGAACCTGTCGGACCTCGCCGCAAAGGGTGCGAGGCCCCTGGGAGCCCTGCTCGGCTATAGCCTCGCGGCCGACGGCGAATGGAACTCGGCGTTCGTGGAGGGGCTGCGACTGGCGCTAGACGGCTTCGGGCTGAAGCTTCTGGGGGGCGACACCATTTGCCTGCCGGAAGGCGCTCCGCGCGCCTTCGGCCTCACCGCGATCGGCGAAGCGTCCGGGCCGGTCCCCAGCCGCTCCGGCGCCAAGCCGGGCGATCACCTGTGGGTGAGCGGCACGATCGGCGATGCCGGAGCTGGCCTCGCCGTGGCGCGCGGCGAGCTTCACGGCGCGGCCTCGCTGATCGAGCGGTACCGGCTTCCCAGGCCCCGGCTTGAGGCGGGCCAAGCCCTCGCTCCCCTGGTGAGCGCGATGATGGACGTGTCGGACGGGCTTCTGATCGACCTCGCCCGAATGGCCGAGGCCAGCGGGGTGGCGGCGGTCATCGAGCTGGATACCGTTCCTCTGTCCGAAGCCTATATCGCGGCCCGCGGTGAGGAGCGCGAAGCCCGCATCGCAGCCGCCACCGCGGGCGACGATTACGAATTGCTGTTCTCTGCCGATCCGGCTCAGGCCCCGGCCATCCTCGCCGCCTCCGATGCTCTGGGGCTCCCCTTCAGCCGGATCGGCCATGCTTTCGAAGGACAGGGGCTCCGCCTCACCGACCGTGGGGGCGAGGTGCCGCTCCCGACGCGCCTCGGATACCAGCACCGCTCCTCCTGAAAACTCCATCTTCTCTGAAGCTTGAATCATTGCGCCTTGCCGAATAAGAGGCACGCACGTCCGGGCGCGCTCGCTTTGGGGCTCCTTTGCCCTGCCCGGCTTCTAGGGCACCGTCGAAGCGCCGCTTCGGTGGGTAAGTTTTCAGGGGAAGAAATGTCATGACCGTCGTGCTCGTCGCCATAGTCTGCGGCCTCATCGCAGTGCTCTACGGCTTCATCACCAGCCGCCAGGTGCTCGCTATGTCCGCGGGCAACGAGAAGATGCAGGATATCGCGCTCGCCATCCAGGAAGGCGCGAAGGCCTATCTCGGCCGGCAATATACGACCATCGCCATCGTTGGCGTGGTCGTTGCGGTGCTGGTTCTGCTGTTCCTCGAGGTTACCTCGGCGATCGGCTTCGTCCTTGGAGCGGTGCTCTCGGGCGTTGCCGGTTATATCGGCATGAACATCTCCGTGCGAGCAAACGTTCGGACCGCTGAAGCCGCTCGAACCAGCCTCCAGCGCGGCCTCACGGTCGCCTTTCGCGCAGGCGCGGTCACCGGCCTGCTCGTGGCCGGCCTCGCGCTCCTTGCGATCGCCGGCTTCTTCTACGTCCTGGTCGAGATCGGCGGCGAGAACCCGGCAAGTCGCGAAGTCATCGACGCCCTCGTCGCACTTGCCTTCGGAGCCTCGCTCATTTCCATCTTCGCGCGTCTCGGCGGCGGAATCTTCACCAAGGCAGCCGACGTCGGCGCCGACCTCGTCGGCAAGGTGGAGGCCGGAATCCCCGAGGACGACCCTCGCAACCCCGCAGTCATCGCGGACAACGTCGGCGACAATGTCGGCGACTGCGCCGGAATGGCCGCCGATCTGTTCGAAACCTACGTGGTCACCGTCGGCGCAACCATGGTTCTGATCGCGCTTCTGGTCGGAGCGACCGGAGGCAACGTGCTTGCGCTGATGTCGCTTCCGCTGATCATCGGCGGAGTCTGCATCATCACCTCCATCATCGGCACCTATTTCGTCCGCCTGGGCCGCAAGGAATCGATCATGGGCGCCCTCTACAAGGGCTTCTGGCTCACCGCCGGCCTTTCGGTTCCGGCGATCTACGTCGCCACCATGCTCACCGTGGGGGACATGGACGCGGTCCTCGGAAGCGCACGCACCGCTGGCGGGCTCGAGGCGGAGCCCCAGGTGGTCGCAGGCGCCGGCAACTTCACCGGCAACGACCTGTTCTTCTCGATGCTGGTCGGCCTGGCGGTCACCGGCCTCATCGTCTGGATCACCGAATATTATACCGGCACCAACTACCGTCCGGTGAAGTCGATCGCCAAGGCGTCGGAGACCGGCCACGGCACCAACGTCATCCAAGGCCTTGCCATCAGCCTTGAATCGACCGCTCTCCCGACCATCGTCATCTGCGTCGGGATCATCGTGGCCTACCAGCTCGCGGGCCTCATCGGAATCGCCTTCGCGGCGACCGCGATGCTTGCTCTGGCGGGCATGGTGGTGGCGCTCGACGCCTACGGGCCGGTCACCGACAACGCGGGCGGAATCGCCGAAATGGCGCATATGGAAGACGCGGTGCGAGTGCGCACCGACGCCCTCGACGCGGTCGGCAACACCACCAAGGCGGTCACCAAGGGCTATGCGATCGGCTCGGCCGGTCTGGCGGCCCTGGTCCTGTTCGGAGCCTATACGACCGACCTCAGGCTGTTCTTCCCGGGAGTCGCGGTCGATTTCTCGCTGAGCAACCCGTACGTCATCGTCGGTCTGCTTCTTGGAGCGCTTCTGCCCTACATCTTCGGAGCCATGGGAATGACCGCGGTCGGCAGGGCGGCCGGTTCGGTGGTCGAGGAAGTGCGCGCCCAGTTCCGCAACAACCCTGGCATCATGGAGGGCACCAGCCGTCCCAATTACGCCCGCACCGTCGACCTCGTCACCAAGGCCGCGATCAAGGAGATGATCATCCCCTCGCTGCTCCCGGTGGCCGCTCCGATCGTGGTCTATTTCCTGATCAGCTGGGTCGCGGGCCAGGGCAACGGCTTCGCCGCCCTCGGCGCGCTGCTTTTGGGCGTGATCGTCTCCGGCCTGTTCGTCGCGATCTCGATGACGTCCGGCGGCGGGGCCTGGGACAACGCGAAGAAGTATATCGAGGACGGCAACCACGGCGGCAAGGGCTCCGAAGCCCACAAGGCCGCGGTGACCGGCGACACGGTCGGCGATCCCTACAAGGACACTGCCGGCCCGGCCGTCAATCCGATGATCAAGATCACGAACATCGTCGCACTGCTGCTTCTCGCAGCGCTCGCGGGCGGCGCGGGCTGATCGTTCCCTGAGGTAATTGCCGAAAGCCCGTCCGAGGAAACTCGGGCGGGCTTTCCTTTGCCTCCGCGCGGAGCTGATCACCGTCATGAGACTGTCTGCTACAGGCCGCAAGAGCCTCCAAAGCCGCCGAACACCGGGGCAATGTTCTAAAATCAAAGCTCTTTGGCTGTGCTGAGCCAAGTCACGGGACTTTGTTGGCCTCGCTAAAATCCAGCCGAGGCCCCCGCGGCCGGTGGGTTGCTGTATCGGGATGGCCGAGAGTCATAATGAAGTTCGAGCGTACGCTCGCTCCGCTGAAGAAGGCCCGATCGACCGCAGCATTGTCGAAGCCAGACATTGGGCCGACACCGAAGCCAAGGGATCGGGCGGCGATGATCAGATAGGCGCCCTGCAGCGACGACTTGCGGAGAGCCGTGTCTCTGATCACCTGCTCATTACCTACGAACCAGCTGCGGGCGTCGGTCGCTGGATAGAGGTGTGGGAGCTTCTCATAGAACTCCATGTCCATCCCCAGAATTGCCGCCGCGGGCGCCTTCATGATTTTGTCCGCGTTCGCGGAAGAGGCGCACTCGGCGAGCCGCGACTTTGCATCCTCGCTCAAGCACCAGACGATCCGTGCCGGCATGCAGTTGGCGGACGTGGGCCCCCACTTCATCAGTTCCCAGATGGACCTGACCTCCTCCGGCGTTACCTCCCGAGGGTGATAAAAGTTGGCCGTTCGGGCACAGCGAAAAATCAGGTCTAGATCCCGGTCGGAGAGGGGCATTTCTGGTCCAAGATAGAGGGTAGGGCAGCATCAGCTATGCCCTGAGCAAACGCGCGTGGCGGCTTTGAGAGCCGCAGCCCTCCGGGGCGCATTATTTCAGCCAATCTGGTACCCGCTCGGCCGCCATGATCTCGCTTGGCGGGATGCGGTCAGCGACGACGGCGAAAGTGTCGCCGCTCACGAGCACTTCAGCAATGAAACCCCGCGAGTTGTAGCTGCTGGCCATTGTCGCACCGTAAGCGCCCGCGGTTCGGAAAATTGCCAGGTCCCCCGCCTCAAGCTCATCGCATTCCCGATCCGTTGCAAAGGTATCCCCGGTCTCGCAGACCGGGCCCACGATATGCGCAATAGTCGTTTTGCCGCTGGGCCGAACTGCTTCGAAATCGTGCCAGGCGCCGTACATCGCGGGGCGGGCCAGATCGTTCATGCCGGCATCGACGACGACGAAAGGCCGGCCGATCCCCCGCTTCACCCGTATGACTCGAGTGAGCAGCACGCCCGCATTTCCCGCGATCACGCGCCCCGGCTCGAAGCATAGCCGCACATCCCATCCACGAGTGACACGCTCGACCATGGCGCCGTATTCCGCGGGAGAGGGAAGAACTTCGCCCGTCTTGTACGGTACACCGAGGCCGCCGCCGAGATCGGCATGGCTGACAGTGCAGCCACGCTCTCGCAGCTCCGCTATCAGCGCCCCCACTTTCCCAAAGGCGTTCTCAAGCGGTTCAAGATTGCTCAACTGGCTGCCGATGTGGACCGCGATCCCGCGCAAATCGAGCCCATCCTTTGCAGCGAGCCGTGAGTAGATCCCCGCTGCCTGGTCAAGTGCCACGCCGAACTTGTCCTCGCGTTTGCCGGTGGAGATTTTGGCATGCGTGCGAGCATCTACGTCGGGATTTACCCTCAGCGCACAGGCGGCGCGCGTGCCGCGCGAGCGGGCGAGCTCGGCGAGCTCACAGCCCTCTTCCTCGCTTTCGGCGTTAAACTGGCCGATCCCGGCTTCCAGCCCCTGCAGCAATTCCGCGCGGGTCTTGCCTACGCCCGAGAAAACGATGTCCTGCGGTCTCATTCCTGCGGCCAGCGCCCGGGTCAACTCACCGCCTGAGACTACGTCCGCGCCATACCCCTCCTTAGCGAGGACATTCATTACCGCCAGGTTCGGATTGGCCTTGACGGCGAAGGCGAGGTGCGGGTTGTTGAGTCTCGATAGCGCTTCACGGAATACACGCGCGTGCCTCTGCAAGGTGGCGCGCGAATAGACGTAGACCGGTGTGCCGACTTCCTCTGCTATACGGGAAAGCGGTACGTCCTCAGCATAAAGCATGCCGTCGCGAAGCTGAAAATGGTCCATGGTGGCGGGCTGTGCCGAATTTTGGCTCCGGCGTCGAGCAACGGCGCCAATGTTTCCGATCGACGCAAAAGGGCCTTCCGAATGGATGACGGACCCTAGACGTCTGCCTTTCGACCGACTGCGGACATTCCGCTATTGGCGCCGGCCTAGGCTGCCGGCAATGTCTGCTAGTGGCGCAAAGCTGCCACGGCCCCGATCACGAACCCAGAAGCACGTCACCAAATCTGCACACGCCGCTCCGGTGGCAGGTAAAGCGCTCCGTCCTTGACATCGAACGCATCGTACCAGGCATCGAAGTTCCGGACGGTGTTCGACCGGAGGTGCGTTGGCGTATGCGTGCCGGCCTTCAGCTGCTGCTGGAGTGCAGCGTCCCGGTATTTCGCACGCCAGACCTGGGCAAAACCCAGGAAGAAGCGCTGGTCGCCGGTAAAGCCGGAGATCACCGGGGCCGGCTTTCCACCCAGCGAAATCTTGTAAGCGTCGTAAGCGACGGCCAGCCCCGCAAGATCCGCGATATTCTCACCTAGGGACTGAGCGCCGTTCACCTTGTAGCCCGGTAGCGGCTCATACTCGTTATATTGCTTCACCAGCGCGTCGGCCCGCTTCTGGAACCTCTCAACGTCTGCCGGGGTCCACCAATCCGCAAGCATGCCTTGAGCGTTGAACTTGCGGCCCTGATCATCGAAATGGTGGCTGATCTCGTGCCCGATGCCGATGCCGATGCCGCCATAGTTAACCGCTTCGTCCGCGTCCGGATCGAAAAAGGGCGGTTGCAAGTGGGCCGCCGGAAACACGATCTGGTTCAAAGTGGGGTTGGCGTATGCGTTGACCGTCTGCGGGGTCATGAGCCACTCGTTTCGATCGACCGGCTGCCCCAGCCGGTTCAAGATGCGCTGGTATTCGAACCTCGTAGCGCGACGCAGGTTGCCGAACGCGTCTCCAGGCCTGACCTCCAGCGCCGAATAGTCGCGCCACTTGTCGGGATAGCCGATGAGCGGGTTGAAGGCAGCGAGCTTTGCACGGGCCTTTGCCTTGGTCTCCGGCTCCATCCACTCGAGCTTGGTGAGCCGGTTGTCCATTGCGGCGATGAGGTTCCTCACCAGCTTGTCCGCCTTGGCTTTGGAGGCAGGAGGGAAGTGGCGCGCGACGTAGAGTTGACCCACGGCGTGCCCGAGCGCGGCGTTGGATGACGCCAGCCCTCGCTTCCACCGCTCCTCCATCTGAGGAACGCCGCCGAGCGTCTTGCCGTACATGGCGAAATTCTCCTCCACGAACGCCTTCGGCAAGGCCTGAGCATAGCGGGTGAGAGTGCGCAGAGTCAGGTAATCCCGCCAAGTCTCCACGGGCTCGGAGGCGACGAGCTTCGTAATTCCAGAAAGCGCGCTTGGCTGCCCCACGTTCACTTTCGGCTGGCCGGAGACCCCCGCCGCCTGGAGAAAGGCTGCCCAATCCATTCCGGGCATGTTCCGGGCGAGATCGGCCTCAGTGGTTGGATTGTACAGCTTGTCGACTTGGCGAAGCTCAAGTGGGCTCCAATGGGCCTGCGCGAGCTTCTTCTCCAGCTGCATGACCCTTGCCGCTCTCGCTTCCGGTTCGGAAAGCCCCGTCAGGCGAAACATGTTGGCGGCATATTGCTCATACTGGGCGCGAACTTCGGCGAAGCGTGGATTGGCTTCGTCCACGTAGAAGTCCCGGTTCGGAAGCCCGAGCCCGCCCTGCTGAAGCGACACTATGTAGCGGCTGTTGTCCCGTGCGTCGGCCGGTACCCCCACAACCACGGGGCCGGGCACGTTGCTCCATTGGAGCTCGCCCAACAGCCGCGCGAGGCCAGACTGGTCGGTAACGGCCCTGATGCGATCGAGATCTGCCTGAAGTGGCGCAAGGCCGCGCCGCTCGATTGCTGCTTCGTCCATGAAGCTGCTGTAGTAGTCGCCGACCTTCTGCTTGATGGTTCCTTTGGGAGCACCACTCTTGGCCGCATCCTCGATGACCCCCCTCACCTGTTCGTTCACCCGATCCTGAAGCTGCGAAAAGGAACTTACCCCGGGTTTGTCCGCGGGGATGGGAGTATTCTTGTCCCAGCTGCCGTTGGCAAAGTGGAAGAAGCTGTCACCGGGATTGACGGTCCTGTCCATTGCGGACACGTCGAAATTCCACGCCCGTTTCTCGGCCTTCGCGCCCTGCTTCTGCGGCGCCGACCATACCGGTCCCGACGCGATCGCGATACTGATACCGGCTGTACTAGCCACCAACAGACGTATGTTCATTCCCGACCTCCTCGAGCTAGCTGCGATTCTCATCCGCGCGGCAAATCCACGGGTTGGATCCATGGGTGGTGGATTTTCTCGCTCAGCGTAGCGGTCGGTGGGTGGGCGTGTGGCTCGTTTCGGCGAACCGCCGGATTTCTTCTGCTAGCGTACCGCCTGGGGTGGGAAAGCCCGAACCGTAGCCGCAGAAGCGATGTGGTGGCAGCATCCGGCTAAGCTTGGAATGTCCGCTTTCCACCCGGAGCAGACCTTCTGCTGTTGGGTGTGACAGAGAGTATCGTGAACGTCCGGAACTGGCGCGTAGCGGCCGCGGACACCATGCCGCAATGCACGTCGGCAGAAGGCCGGACGGTGGCCGGGCGAGACGTCCCTCGCCGGGAGCCGGCCCGCCGGAAGTTAAGTTGACGACGCGCGAGGCAGGGCGACTCGAAGAGTAAGCTCCCCCATGACTCCGTTTGGCCGGTGCGGAAGGTCTGCTGATCGGTAGCCGAGGCTAAAAGCGTACGCGTTCGGGCAGCTTGGTGGCTGACCCGGCAGCGGGCCGCCCCCTCCTTTTTAAGCTCATGAGTCACAACCCTCGTTGTTGCTTATGTGACGGCTGTCTGCTTTTGACCCTTTTCGTACAGCAGGAAGAGAAGCTCATGGCATGCGCGTGTCGCTCACCTAATGAATGGCGCTGGCTTAGGTGGGTTCTTCTAGCCCAGCCGGTAATGGCGGCAGGGCTGTATTTGTGGGCGTATGGGATCTAACATCAACTTGGCTCCGCTCGATGGCGTCGCAGAGCTATGCGCTCGGCCGAGCCCGCGCGAACCGCGGTTGGATCAACTCCATAGGCCGCTTTGAACACCCGCGAGAAGTAGCTACGGCTGGAATAACTAACGCTCGCAGCCACCGTCTTCACCGCAAGCCTGCAGGTGCCAAGCATCCGGGCAGCTGCGCGCCGGCGGAGCTTCTCGGAGGCATGCATCCTTCAGCCTTCGAGTTTGTTGTTTGAATAGACCGCGCCTCCAAACCTCGCGTCCCCGGCGGTTCTCATCTGAGCGGGACGCGCTGCGCAGGAGAGAATCCATGAAGTCATTAGTGATTGCAGCGAGCACCGTGATGCTCCTGAGCGGCTGTTCGTCGATGATGATGGCGGACGGTATGGGGATGGATGGGCGGACGACCGCTGGATCCATGGCTATGGCCATGCCCACGACGGCCGCGGCCTATATGCAGATGGCGCACAGCAGCGACATGTTTGAAGTACAATCCAGCCAGCTCGCTCTTCAGATGTCGCGCAACCCAGCCGTTCGTTCATTCGCTCAGATGATGATCAACGATCACACACGAATGATGAACGAAATGATGGCGATGGCTCCGTCGATGGGGATGAACATATCCTCGATGCCGATGATGCCGAAGCATTCGGCGATGCTGCAGAGGCTGCGCAGCACTTCGGCGTCCAATTTCGACATGATGTACAAGCGCGAGCAGATGATGGCCCACCAAGAGGCCTTGATGATGCACCGGACCTATGCGGCTCGCGGCGACAATGCTGCGCTTAGAGCGATGGCGGCCCGCGCGGTACCCATGATTCAAATGCATTTGTCTCGTGCCCAGGCGCTTCCAGGAATGAGGTGACGTAGTCCACCTATTCGAATCCGCCGCTAATTCAGGGCGGCGGACGAGAGTGGCAACAAACACGTTCAGCCGAATTCATCAGAGGAACTGCCCCTTGGTCGAGACGAGGAGGGGGCAGGGCTGAAATTTCCGCCCGGCGGTCAGCAGCCCCTCTCGATTGCCGGCTTTGTTGGTACTCACAGCGCAGCCGGTGGGTGCGGGATCTCATTCCATGCTGAGCAAAGAAGATTTGAGGCACTTGCGCCGCTGTGTGGAACTAGCAGCCAGAGCCTTGGAGGCGGGAGACGAGCCGTTTGGCTCTGTTCTCGTGGGCGCCGACGGAGTGGCCCTCGCCGAGGATCACAATCGGGTTGCCTCCGGGGATCGGACCAGACATCCCGAGTTCGAATTGGCGCGCTGGGCGGCAGCGAACATGACTCCATCCGAACGAAAGCTGGCGACCGTATTCACTTCGGGTGAACACTGTCCGATGTGTGCAGCTGCGCACGCCTGGGTGGGTCTCGGGCGGATAGTCTATATTAGCTCTTCCGAACAGCTGACGGCCTGGCTTTCGGACTTCGGGGCCGAACTGCCGCCGGTGCGACCTCTGCCGATCCAAGAGATCGCACCCCAGGTGGTGGTGGTGGGGCCAGTTCCCGAACTTGCAGACGAGGTCCACGAGCTGCACCGCCGTTTTCACGCCGCACCTTAGCGCCCGCGCCGGCAGCGGCGGGTCCAGCGCCGTCAGCAGCGAGGACGTTGGACCGGCTGGCCCAGCTTCTATGCCCCCCGCGCGACAGGCGAGCGGATGAGTGCGGTCTCTTGGTTTTTTGCTGAGAGGGAGCGGGCTCGAGCTTCGTTCGTAGAGCCAGCATGCGTATTCATCTCCTTGTTCTCCTGCTGATCGGAGCTGGTGCCGCGTTGTTTTTAGCACCCAAGACGTCGAGAACTCGCCACTCACAAAGACTGAGGCGCAGCGTTTCACGGAGCGTCAGCTTGGAGAAAGCAGCCGATTACTGGCTGTCAGCCGCAGACGAGCGTCAGTAGAGCGACAATCTGCGGGGGAGCGCCACGGCCCTTGCCATCGCCATCAGGCTAGGCCGCCTGGAGGCAAACCGCGCTGGAGTGCAGCCGGTGCCGCGTGCGTTGAAGCGCCGGTTCGAGCAGCACTTTGACCAAGCGCTGCTGGATCAAGCCCGATGGACTGTCGCCAAACCGCAAAGCAGGCTTGGGCGAGTGCTTGCGCGCTGGCCGGTTGAAGAGGGAGCGGTGACGGTGGGGAACATCATCGTGTTCAAGACTGAGAGCGGACCGAGTAACCGCCGGCTTTTCGCGCAAGAACTCGCTCATGTCGAGCAATATAGGGAACTCCGGGATTGAAGAGTTCCCGCGCCGCTATGCTGCCGATCCGGAACCGCTTGAAGCGCAGGCCCGAAAAAGGCTCGGCATATCGCTCCCAAGGGATAGACAAGTCAAAGGTTGAGACCGCTACTGCGCGGAGGTGGAGACAAGCCCAGCGGAGCTGCGCGAGAGTATTCGCGAGACCGGCCGCCTAGTAGATGAGCGACATAATGCTGCGGCGGCACCGCGATCGGAAGCTCGGCGAGGGCGGCAGCTGATAGGGAGGAGAACACCGCGCTCTCTCGCCCGAGACGGACCCCGCCCTGACGAATGTCCGCAGCGCCTGGGAGTGGGTCAACCATTCCGATCCTAGGCGAACCTTACCTCCGCTTCGGGCGTCTTGCAGGTGGAGGCCATGCTTTGAACGATCCAGAACGCTCTACAAGCACGAGTGCGACCGCTGCGGTGGCTGCGGTGGACTGGGCGGCCACGTCGCTGGGTTCCCGAGACCAATGGTCTCTCCAGCTCAGGACCGCCGCAGATCTGGTGCTTTCGACCAGGTTCCCGATGTTCTTAGCTTGGGGGCAAGCGCTGTGTATTCTCTACAATGATGCCTTCTCAGCGGTAATCGGACCAGCACATCCAGAGGCCATGGGCGAGAGCCTGTCCCGGTTATGGCAGAAGGACTGGCCGTTGGTCGGTCCGGTGTTCGCACGGACAATGGGTGGGGAGAGCATATATTACGAGAACGCGGCTTTCCGTATCGACCACGGTGCTGATGAGGAGATGCGCTATTTCACATTCTCCCAGACCCCCGTCCGCGCGGCTCCTGGTGAAAAGCCGATAGGCCTAATCGCCATCTGCATTGACACGACCGAAGAGGTGAGAAACCGGCAGCGACTGGCTTGGGCGAACATAGACCTGGAAGATATCTTTCAAAATGCCCCTGGTTTCATTGGCATGACCCTCGGGCCGGAACACCGCTTCGAGTTCATCAACGAGACCTACAGTCAAATGATTGGAGGACGAGACGTCATCGGGAAAACGGTTAGAGAGGCGCTGCCTGAAATCGTGCCGCAAGGTTACCTCGACCTCCTCGATCACATCTATCAGACTGGCGAGCCGTTTACGGCAAGCGAGATGCCGATCAAACTCCTCGACGAAAATGGAAACCTCCAACAGAAGTTCGTCGCTATCATCCTGAAGGCCTTCCGCGATGCCGAGGGAGCGGTGGTGGGTGTCTTTGCCGAAGGTTACGATGTTACGGACCGAAAAGCGGCCAGCGAAAGCATCGATGCGCTTCAGCGGAGCCTGCATCATGCCTCCCAAGTGGCGGCCATGGGAACAATGGCGGCCACGCTTGCCCACGAACTCAATCAGCCGCTCGCGGCTGCGGCTAACTACGTGCGCGGGAGCACGCGTCTGGTCGAACAGCTTACTGGCGACCGAAAGGATCTGGCGAAAACCGGCCTGGCCGAGGCCGAGCAGCAGATCTTGAGAGCCGGCGAGATCATCAGGCGAGTGCGCGGCGGCGTAGCCGGAAGTGCAATGAGGCGTGAGCCAGTCTCGCTGAAGGAAGTAGCAGCACGCGCCCTGAAGGTAATCAAGGCAAGCGGTACCTGCCCGAGAGTGCAGATCTCTACCAACTTCGCGCGCAGCGCCGACAAGGTTCAAGGGGATGCCGTGCAGCTTGAACAGGTTCTGCTGAATCTTGTTAGGAATGCGTGCCAGGCCGCCGCGGTAGACGAAGGCTGCGTGGAGATTTTGTCGCGCCAATCAGACAAACCTGAGTTTGTCGAAGTAGAAGTACGCGACAATGGTCCCGGCGTGGCCTCTGATCCAGCCACCTTGTTTGACAGCTTCGGGACCTCAACGAGTGGTGGTCTAGGAGTCGGGCTATCAATAACGAGAACGATCATTGAAGCCCACGGAGGCAAGCTATGGGCTCGCAATGGGTCGACGGGCGGGGCCTCGTTCTATTTTACTGTCCTGCGAGACGCGTGAAAGGGGCCGGAACATAAGCGCAATGGAGCTGGAGCTGCTGCCGGAGCGCACCCTCTTACCTGCAACGGCAGTCGAATGTCTGCTTTCCAACCAAAGCAGACATTCCGCTAATGAATGCGGCGCAGCTGTCATGAACGTCCGCAAATGGCGCTAGCGGAACGACAGGAACTGGCCGGTAGCGGAAAGTCTGCTTCTGGGTTGAAGCAGCTCGGAACAGAGTGGCTGGTCGGGAGGCCGGGCAGATAAAGCCTTTTGAGGTCACATATGTTAGCGGGCCTGCAGGTAGGCGGTGCTATTTAGCAGTGGACCCGACGGCAGGGGAGCCGGGTCATCGGCTCCCGGCGTTTCTTCCCTTTTTCCGCTGGGAGCCGATTACATCAATCGCGACGGTCCAGCGGAGACGAGTGTGCCCACATACAAGGTGCTCGTACTGAGTGCTAACCAG
>DASYWC010000196.1:0-2975 GCA_035936615.1 Allosphingosinicella sp.
CCTCTTACCCGTTCCTGACCATGCTTTCGGTGGCGGTATCGGGCTGGCTGATGGAGCGGCAGCTGGAGGCGGTCGAAGACTCCGACGCCGATCCGGCGTTCCTCGATATGAAACGGGCGGCGGCTCGTTTCTATCTCGAGCAGCTGGTGCCTGAGGCACTTGGGCTTGCCGCGGCGGCAACGGCGCCGGCCGCAGTGCTGTATTCGGCGAGGGAGGAGGCTTTCGCCGCCTGATCAGGCGAGCGCGCGCTCGATCAGGTCTTCCGCATCGAGGCCGAGGCGGCGGATGTGGGCGGAGATGACGGGCCAGCGCTGTTCCAGGAATTCCTTGCGCTCGGCCGCGAGGAGGCGGGCGCTTGCGCCTTCGGCGACGAACATTCCCACTCCGCGCTTCACCACGACCAAGCCTTCGTCCTGGAAGGTCTGGTAGGCCTTGGCGACTGTCAGCGGGTTTGCGCCGTGCTCGGCCGCAAGGCTTCGGACCGACGGAAGCGGATCGCCGTCCCCAACGCGGCCTTCGAGGATAGCGGCGGCAATGCTGTCGCGGAGGCGGAGATAGACTGGGCGTTCTTCGTTAGGCATGTCCGCCATGCTGTACTAATACAGCGATAAGGTCAAGTGGCTGCTTCGGCAGCCCACTCCGAAAAGACGTAGTCCAGCGCCGGGCGGGGGCGCTCCTCCAGCGGATGCGCGGGCGTGCCGATGTAGAAGAAGCCGGCGATCCGTTCGCCTTCTCGCGCGAAAGCGCCTCGCACTTCTTCGGAATAAGCGGGCCAGCCGGTGATCCAACCGGCCGCGAATCCCATGGCATGGGCGGCGGAAAGCAGGTTCATGCAGGCTGCGCCGCAGCTCAGCTCCTGCTCCCAAAGCGGGATCTTGGTTCCAGCCATCGGGCTGGAAAGCGCAACGACTAGCTCCGGCGCCTGATGCGCCAGCCTGTCCACCGTTTCGATCTCGAGCCGCGTGGGGTGGGGATTATTCAATCGATAGGCACGGTGAAGCAGCTCCGCCAAGGCGCCCCGCCCGGCCCGAGGCACATGGACGAAGCGCCACGGCGCGAGTTTGCCGTGATCCGGAGTGCGCGCCGCGATGCGGACGATCTCGCGCAGTTGCGCCTCGTCCGGCCCTGGCTCCACGAGGTCGCGGGGCCGCCCGGAGCGGCGGGATTGCAGCAGCGACAAGGCGGAGGAACGGTCATTGAGCATGGGCAAGGTCGCTAGCAGGGTGGAGGAGCAGCAACAATCCGCTTCACAACTGCGATTTGCACGCTAGTTTGCGCCGCTTAGCTGCCCGAGAGAGGCGGCGTTCACTGTATGGAGTAGCGAGCCCGTGGCCACGAACCCTTCCGCACTTCCGCATGGCGACTCCCGCGGAACCATCCTGGGACATCCAAAAGGACTGTTCGTCCTCTTCTTCGCCGAAATGTGGGAGCGGTTCTCCTACTACGGCATGCGGGCCCTGCTGATCTTCTACCTGACCAAGCACTGGCTGTTCTCGGATGAGCAATCGGGCATCATCTATGGGGCCTATACCGCGCTCGTCTACATCACGCCGGTGGTCGGCGGTTATCTGGCGGACCGGTATCTAGGGCAGCGAAAAGCGGTGCTGTTCGGGGCCGTGCTGCTCACGCTCGGGCATTTCTTCATGGCGTTCGAAGGCTCTCCACGAGCCGGCAACGTCGACAACCCGGTCATTTACGTCTTCTGGCTGGCTCTGGCGCTGATCATCGTCGGCTCCGGCTTCCTCAAGGCGAACATCTCCGTGATCGTCGGCCAGCTTTACCCGCGGACCGACGTTCGGCGGGACGGCGCCTACACGATCTTCTACATGGGCATTAACCTGGGCGCGGCGATCGGCTCGCTGCTCTGCGGCTATATCGGCGAGACCTATGGCTGGGGCTACGGCTTCGGCCTCGCCGGCATCGGCATGCTTTTGGGGCTTGCTGTCTTCGTATGGGGAAGGCCGCTGCTACTGGGCCGGGGCGAGCCGCCGCGGCCGCTCACCAAGGGCCGCGAGTTCTCGATCTACGGCGTAGGCCTGGTGCTGGTCGCGATCTGCTGGGCTCTGGTCCAGTATCAGGCGGTGGTCGGCTGGCTGCTCCTCGTGTTCGGCCTCGTCCTCATCTCCCTGGTGGTGTTCACCGCAGTGACCAAGCTGGAGCGGGACGACCGCGACCGTATCTTCGCGGCGATGTTCCTGATCATCACCTCAATCATCTTCTGGGCGCTCTTCGAGCAGGCGGGCTCCTCGCTCAACCTGTTCACTGACCGTCACGTCGACCGCGGCGGGGTTCCGGCCTCGACCTTCCAGTCGATCAACGCGATCTACATCATCCTGCTCGCGCCGCTCTTCGCGACCATGTGGACCGTGTTGGGCCGCAAGGGGAAGGAGCCGTCCGCGCCGTTCAAGTTCGGTCTCGGCGTCATCCAGGTCGGTTTGGGCTTCCTGGTGCTCGTCTGGGGTGCTCAGTCGGTCGGGGTGAATGTGCCGACTCCCGTGATCTTCATCTTCCTCATCTACCTGCTCCACACCACGGGTGAGTTGTGCCTTAGCCCCGTTGGCCTCTCGGCCATGAACCGGCTTGCGCCTGCCCACATGGCGAGCCTCATCATGGGGATGTGGTTCTTCGCGTCGGCGACGGGCAACTTCGCTGCGGGCATGATCGCAGCCGCGACGGGTGCCGAGGGCGTTGGCGAGGAGTCCGGCAAGGACGTGGTGCTGGACGTCTATACGACCGTGGGCTGGGTGGCCGTCGGAGTGGGCGTAGCCGTTCTCGTGATCAGCCCGCTGATCAAGAAGCTGATGCACCTCGACACGCTGCGCGACAATCAGGAAGAGGAGCTTGCCGGCTACAAGGAGCTTGGGGTCGAGCCCCAGGAGACCGGCATGTTCCCCGAGCGTGAGACCAAGCCGGACACGAAACCCATCTAAGCCACGGGGAAAAGAACTCGATGCGCCTTACCACTTATGCGGCTG
>DASYWC010000197.1:0-1606 GCA_035936615.1 Allosphingosinicella sp.
ACCTCGCTCCACGAGCGGGGGGCGATCTCGGCATCTACCTAAGCGAACGCCCTGGCGACTTCGCGTTGGAGGGCATCTGGCGGAGGAACCTTGGCGGCTACGATCTCGGGTTCCGCGCGGGTGTGGCGGATGCGGGGGATGCTGCCATCCTGCTCGGGGCCGAGTTGAGGAACCCATTCCAGGTGGAAGGAGCCCCGGTGAGCCTAGCTTTTACCAGCGGCGTGCAGGCACTTCTCACGGATGACCACTCTGCGGCGGGCTTCGTAGTGGGAGTGACCGCCGGGCAGACGCTGGTGCCGGGCGATTTCAGCGTCACTCCTTACATACACCCGCGCGTGGGACTCGTCAGCGCGCCCGGCCGGGACGGTGACCTCAGGGCCCGGATTCTCGCCGACGTTGGCGTCGACTTCGCCTTTCAGCCGAACCTGACCTTTCGCATCGGGATCGGGATCGGCAGCGAGACGTCGGACTGGGGGATTGGCCTTGCCTGGCGCTGAGGCGATGAAGCTCGACCTTCACACCCACTCATACGTCTCGGATGGCCATCTCTCGCCAGCGGCGGTGGTGCGAGCCGCCGCCGCGGGCGGACTCGATGCGATCGCCCTCACCGACCACGACACAGCGGCGGGTGTCCTGGAGGCGGAGGAAGAGGCGCGGCACCGTGGCGTCAAGCTCATTCCGGGAATCGAGATCAGCACCCGCCACGAGGCGGCGGAGCTTCACATTCTCGGATACTTCATCGACCCCGCCGCCGAAGCGATCCTCCGCCACCAGCACTCCTCATTCGAGCAGCGTCAGCTGCGGATGCGCCGGATGGTAGCCAAGCTGCAGGATCTCGGCGTCGGGATCGAGTTCGACGAGGTGGTCGAGGCAGCCGGTCCGGACGTAAGCTCCATCGGCCGTCCCCATCTCGCACGCGCGCTCCTCAAGGCCGGCCACACCCGCTACTACGGCGAAGCGTTTCTCCGCTACCTCTCCGACGAGGGTCCCGCTTTTGTGGTAACGCACTTCCCACCTGTCCGCGAAGCGATCGATTTGATTCATGCCGCAGGCGGGCTGGCAGTGTGGGCTCACCCGCCTCCGGAGATGCTCGAGCCGGAGCTGAACCGCTTCATCGGCTGGGGGATCGATGGGATCGAATGCTACCGTCCGGCACAGACGCCCGCGCAATCGCACCTCCTCGAAGCAACGGCAAAGGAGTTCGGCCTTCTCTGCACAGGCGGTTCGGATTGGCACGGTCCGCAACGGGCGGCTCTGGGCGATTTCTATATCCGCTCCTCCGAGATTCGCGGGTTTCTCGAGGCCGGCGCTCACAGAAATCCCGGGTGGAGCGCAGGCCGTTGACATGGGTCCGGTGCGCTGATAGATTTGTTGCCCCGCAGCACCGGGCCGCCGCCTGAGATCATCAAACGTTTGGATGATTCTCAGCAGGCCTTGACACCTCTTCGAATGGTGTTAAATTAGGATGCTGCTTGACGTTACGGCGTCACAAGCAAGGTTTTTGACAATACGGGTTGAGGGGGAAGGGAAAGGAAGGGAAGAGCACAGGGAGAGTGTGTTTGCCTGCGCGCGTCTGATTCTGGGCGTTGGTCTTGATGGCCTGAGC
>DASYWC010000198.1:0-11495 GCA_035936615.1 Allosphingosinicella sp.
ACTTGTCCTACCGCGAGATCCACGAAGCCACCGGAGTGAGCACCACTACCATCGTCCGGGTGGCCCGCTTTCTGCGCCAGGAGCAGAACAGGGGCTACCGAGCGGCCCTCGACGCACTTGGAGCTTCCAATGCTGGTTGACGAGACCCGCCTGCACATCGCCATTCAGAAGTCCGGGCGGCTGTCGGATTACAGCCGCGCCCTGCTCCGCGAGGCGGGCCTCCGGATCCAGAACGGAAAGAACGACCTCACGGCCCGGGTGGAGAACTTCCCGGCCGACATCATGTTCGTTCGCGACGACGACATACCCGTGTTCGTCGGGGACGGCGTGTGCGAGTTCGGAATCGTGGGCGAGAATGTGCTTCGGGAATACGGCCTGGCCCGGCCGGAGCCCGCGTTCGAAGTGGTGGCCCGGCTCGGGTTCGGCCGCTGCACCTTGCAGGTGGCGGCTCCGGAAGGGACCTCCTATTCCGGCGCTCGCTCGCTTGAAGGCGCGCGGATCGCCACCTCCTATCCCCAAATCCTCCAGCGCTTCCTCGACGATCAGGGCATCTCCGCCACGGTCGTAAAGATGAACGGCGCGGTCGAGCTCGCGCCCCGGCTCCAGATCGCAGGATTCATCTGCGATCTCGTATCGACCGGCGCAACGCTCGAGGCGAACGGCCTTCGGGCGGTCGAGACGGTCTTCGCAAGCGAAGCGGTGCTGGTTAGGACTATGAAGCCGGTCGCCGACCCAAAGGTGGAGCAGGGCGAGAGGCTCCTGAGCCGGGTCGAAGGCGTTCTCGCCACCAAGGACGCTAAGTACATCATGCTCAATGCTCCGAGGGACAAGCTGCAGGAGATCGCGTCCATCCTTCCGGGTGCGGAGGCGCCAACCATCCTTCCTCTTCACGGGCGGCCGGGCCATTTCGCGGTGCACGCGGTCTGCCAGGAGTCCGTCTTCTGGGAAACTCTGCAGAAGCTGAAGACGGCGGGCGCTTCGGCAATCCTGGTCCTCCCGATCGAAAAGATGATGATGTGAGGACCTGCCGCTGGAGCGATCTGGACGAGGCGGGCCGGCGGGCGGTGCTTGCGCGGCCCGAGCAGCGCGCCGATCTGTCGTTGCAGGCGGCGGTGCGGGCGATAGTCGACGACGTGCGCGCCCGCGGCTGGGAGGGGCTTTGCGACCATGCCGTCCGACTCGATGGGGAAGCGCCTCGCCTGGTTGCGGTGGCGCCGCTCGCGGCACAGGCGCGCCGAGCTTTATCCTCCACCCAGATGGAGGCCCTGGAGCTCGCCAGGAATAATATCGAAGCTTTCCATCAAGGCAGCCTTCCCGCCGAGCATGCAGTGGAGACAATGCCGGGTCTTCTCGTGCGCAAGGTCTGGCGGCCGATCGACCGAGTGGGTCTGTACATCCCCGGCGGCAAGACTCCGCTGTTCTCGACCCTCCTGATGCTGGCAATCCCAGCAAGAGCCGCGGGCGTGAGGGAGATCGTCGCCGTCACTCCGCCTCGCCCCGAGGGCGGGCTCGAGCCGATCATAGCGCTCGCAGCTCAATTGTGCGGAATCGAAGCGATGTGGACCGTGGGCGGTGCGCAGGCCATTGCGGCTCTTGCTTTCGGCGCAGGCGACATCGCTCCGGTGGCGAAGATCTGCGGCCCCGGGAACAGCTGGGTCGCGGAAGCCAAGCGCTACGCCGCATCGCTCCCCGGCGGAGTCGCTATCGACCTGCCCGCCGGGCCCAGCGAGCTAATGGTGATCGCCGACGAGGGCGCCGATCCGTCCACGGTCGCCGCCGACCTCTTGAGCCAAGCCGAGCACGATCCGTCCGCACAGGTCATACTCGTCACTCCCTCGCCCGCTTTCGCCGAAGCCGCGAGCGCGGAGGTCGAACGCCGCCTCCCGTCGCTTCCGCGAGCCGCGATAGCGGGGGCGTCCCTGAAGCAGGCGCGCGTCATCATCTCGGCCGATCTCGAAGAGGCGTGCCACATCGCCAACCTGTTCGCGCCCGAGCACCTATCGCTGGCGGTGGAGGAGCCTGAGCTGCTGGTATGGATCATCGAGAATGCGGGCGCCGTGTTCGCAGGCGGTCACGCCGCCGAGACCTTTGGAGACTATCTCGCAGGCTCGAGCCACGTGCTTCCGACCGACGGTGCGGCCCGAGCCTGGAGCGGCGTCTCCGTCTACACCTTCTTAAAGGCGATGAGCATTCAGAGCGTCACTCCGGAAGCGGCCCGCCGGCTTGCCGCTCCGGCGGCGGCGCTCGCCCGAATGGAAGGGCTGGAGGCGCACGCTCTCGCCGCGGACGCCCGGCTGGAGGCGGCGCTGTCATGACCTCGCTCGCCGAACTCCTTGCCAGGCCCGAGATCCTCGCTTTGCCGCCGTTCGATATCGCCGCGCAGGCGAACGGCGACTTCCCGCCCGACGCGATCAAGCTCGACGCCAATGAGAATCCCTATCGGCCGCTGAGCGAAGGAGCACTGGCCGCAGGCCTCAACCGCTACCCCGAGCCTCAGCCCCCGCGCCTGAAGCACGCCATGGCGGCGCTCTATAGCGTGAAGCCGGAAAACCTCATCGTCACCCGCGGTGCTGACGACGCGATCGACCTTCTGGTCCGCGCCTTCTGCCGCCCGCAGCAAGACGCGGTCTCGATCTGCCCTCCGACATTTTCCGCCTACGCGCACTTTGCCGCTCTTCAAGGCGCGCGAGTCGTGGAGGCGAGGTTGAACTCGCAGTTCGACTTCGATCCGTCGTCCTTCCTCGCCGCGGCGGAGGGGGAGCCGTCGCTGAAGCTCGCCTTCATCTGCTCGCCCAACAACCCCACTGGCAATCTCGTCGATCCCGCCGATATTCTTGCGCTTGCCGACGCGCTGCCGCGGACGATCCTGGTCGTCGACGAGGCCTATCTGGAGTTTTCGGACGCTGCGAGCCTTGCCTCCGAAGCGGCGGTTCGGCCCAACCTCGTCGTGCTCAGAACCCTCTCCAAGGCCTACGGGCTCGCCGGAGCTCGGGTGGGCGCACTGATCGGCACTCCTGATCTGGTTTCGATCGCCGCTCGGGCGCTGCCGCCCTACCCGTTGCCGAGCCTGTCCATCGAGGCTGCGCTTCTCGCCCTCGCCCCCACCCGGCGGCCGATCCACCGGCAGAGGATCGACCGGATCAAGTCGGACCGGGAGCGCCTGGCGGGGCTGTTCGCCAGATCGCCTCTCGTCCGAACCGTCCGCAGCGGCGGCGGCAACTTCCTTTTCCTCGAAGTGGACGGTCCGGAAGAACTCTCCAGGCGACTGGCAGCCGACTCCATCCGGGTGCGCTTTCGTCCGAACGCAGCGCCGGGAGGGGTGCGCGTCACCATCGGCACCGAGGAGGAGAACGAGGCGATGCTCGCCGCGTTCGGCATCTCTTCCGAAGGCCCGGTCGCCCGCCGCGCCGAACTCGTTCGCGACACCAAGGAGACGGAAATAGCCGTTGCGGTCGATCTGGATCGAGCCGACCCGCGCCGGATCGACACCGGCATACCCTTCTACGACCACATGCTCGACCAGGTCGCGGCACACGGCGGCTTCAGCCTGGTGCTCTCCTGCGAAGGCGACCTCGAGATAGACGCTCACCACAGCATCGAGGACTGCGCCATCGCGCTCGGGACTGCCCTCTCCCGCGCGCTTGGAGAGCGGCGCGGAATCGGCCGCTTCGGCTTTTCTCTGCCGATGGACGAGGCCGAAGCCCACGTCCTCATCGATCTCTCCGGCCGGCCCTACAGCGTCTTCGACGGCAGCTTCGACGCGAGCCACATCGGCGCCTATCCCACGGAGATGACCCGCCACGTCTTCCGTTCGCTGGCCGACAGCATCGGCGCCGCGATCCATGTGCGGGTCGAGGGCGAGAACGACCACCACAAGACCGAAGCCTGCTTCAAGGCGTTCGGCCGGTCGCTCCGCCAAGCGCTCGCCCGCCACGGCGATCCCGATGCCTTGCCGAGCACCAAGGGCGTGCTGTGAAGCTGGCCATCGTCGACGTGGGCTGCGGCAATATCGGGTCGGTGGCGATAGCTCTTGAGCGCTTTGGCGTGTCGCCGCTGATCACCGGGGAGGCGGAGGAGATCGCGTCGGCGGACAAGGTCATCCTTCCGGGCGTTGGAGCAGCTGGCTATGCCATGGAGCAGATCGAGCAGCGCGGCCTCGCCCCGCTGCTTCGAAGCCTCACTCAGCCGGCGCTCGGCATCTGCCTCGGCATGCAGCTTCTCTTCGGATGTAGCGAGGAGGAGGACACGGCCTGCCTCGGCATTATCCCCGGAGAGGTGCGGAAGCTCGACTCTGCTCCCGGCCGCCCGGTGCCGCACATGGGCTGGAGCCGCCTCACCCTGCAGGACGAGACTATCGGCCTTCGCTCCGGCGATTACGTCTACTTTGCCCACAGCTTCGCCTGCCCCAACGGGCAGCAGACCGTGGCCAGCGCCGAGTACGGCGGCATCATCCCGGCGGCCGTTCGAAGCGGCAACTGGCTCGGCGCCCAGTTCCACCCCGAACGCTCGGGCGGTGCGGGCGCCCGGTTCCTGGAGAGGTTCCTCGCCGGATGATCGTCTACCCCGCAATGGACCTGATGGACGGCGAGGTGGTGCGCCTCGCCCAAGGCCGCTTCGAGGATTCGGTGACCTACGCCGCCGATCCCGCGGAGGCACTTGCCCAGTTTGCGACGGCGGGCGCCGAGTGGGCGCATGTCGTCGATCTCGACGGAGCGCGAGCAGGCGCCCCGGTCCAGCACGAACTGATCGCCTCGCTTGCCCGCACAGCGCCGCTAAAGCTCCAGGCTGCGGGCGGTTTTCGAACCGGGGACCATATCTCGCGCATGCTCGAGGCTGGAGTGGCCCGGGTGGTCATCGGCAGCCTCGCAGTGAACGATCCGGAGCTGGTCCGCGGGTTTCTGGAACGGTTCGGCGCCGACCGCATCACCCTCTCGCTCGACGTCCGGGTGACGGACGGCATCCCGTACGTCGCGACCGCAGGGTGGACGGAGAATTCCGGGCGCTCCCTGTGGGACGTCGCCGCCCTTTATCCTGAGGCTCGCCATCTCCTGCTCACCGACATCGGCCGGGACGGGATGCTCCGCGGCCCGAATTTCGAACTGCTTGGCGAAGCGGGCGAGCGCCTGCCGCACCTCGAAATTCAGGCGTCGGGCGGGGTGTCCTCCCTCGACGATCTGCAAAAGCTCGCCACCGCAGGCGCGATCGTGGGAAAGGCGCTATGGGAAGGCCGCTTCAACCTCCAGGAGGCGATCCGCTGTGCCCGCTCGTAGGATCATACCCTGCCTCGATGTGAAGGACGGGCGGGTCGTCAAAGGCGTCCAGTTCCGAAACCACCGCGACGCCGGCGACATTGTCGAGCAGGCGATGCGCTACCGCGAGGAAGGCGCGGACGAGCTCGTCTTCTACGACATCAGCGCGAGCGCCGAAGGGCGCAGCCTCGACACGGCATGGGTGAAGCGGATCGCAAGGGTGATCGACATACCCTTCGCCGTTGCAGGGGGCGTCCGCACAGTCGATCAGGCTGCCGCCTGCCTCGACTCCGGGGCCGACAAGATATCGGTCAATTCTCCGGCCCTGGAACGGCCCGGCCTGATCGAGGAGCTGGTCCGCAAATTCGGAAGCCAATGCGTGGTGCTCGGGGTCGACAGCTTCGAGCAGGACGGCGACTATTGGGTTCAACAATATACCGGAAGCGTCGAGAGGACGCGGAATACCGGGCTCCGAACCCTCGATTGGGTGCGCGAGGCGGTCTCTCGCGGAGCGGGGGAAATCGTCCTCAACTGCATGCGCCGCGACGGGGTGCGTACCGGCTACGATATCGCCCACACCCGCGCTGTGACCGAGGCCGTGTCCGTGCCGGTAATCGCCTCCGGTGGAGCGGGAGCTCCCGAGCACTTCCGCGACGCGTTCCTCGATGCAGGGGCAAGCGGCGCCCTTGCCGCAACCGTGTTCCACGACCGGATCATCGCTATCCCCCAGCTAAAGGAGTATCTCACCCAATGCGGGATCGAAATGCGCAGCTGAGCGAGGCGGACGTCCCGGATCTCGCCTGGGACAAGATGGACGGCCTCCTGCCGGCGGCTGTCCAGGACGCGGCGTCCGGGCGGCTCCTCATGCTCGGCTATATGGATGAGGCAGCGCTCAGAGCCACGCTTCAGTCGCGCCTCGCGACCTTCTACAGCCGCTCCAAGGGCAGGCTCTGGCAGAAGGGCGAGACCAGCGGCAACCGCCTCCATGTCCTCGCCGTCCACGCCGATTGCGACTCCGACGCTCTGCTGGTGAGCGCGCGCCCGGAGGGCCCTACTTGCCACCTGGGGACGGCGAGCTGCTTCGGAGGCGAGGGCCCCGCCGGTCCAGGCTGGCTATCTGAGCTCGCTCAGATCGTCCACGCCCGCGCAACATCGGGGGACGATGCCAGCTACACCCGGCGACTACTCGCTGAAGGCCCCGCGAGGATCGCGCAGAAGATCGGCGAAGAAGGAGTGGAGGTGGCACTCGCGGCTGTAACCCGGGACGCTGAAGGCTGCGCCGAGGAAGCCGCCGATCTCCTCTACCACCTGACGGTGCTGATGGAGGCGAGAGGCTTCGGCTGGGACGAAGTGATCGGGGTTCTGAAGCGCCGGCACGAGGGGCGCTAACCCCCCGCCATCAGCGCAACCGCTTCTTCGTAAAGCTCGCGAGTGGCCGCGGCGATAACGTTGCCTGCGGCGAAGTCCTCGCCGCCGGACCAGTCGCCGATCACGCCTCCCGAAGCTCGGACCACCGGGATCAGAGCGTTGTAGTCGTGGGGCTTCAAGCCGCATTCCATGACGAGGTCCAGCGTTCCTGCCGCAAGCCGCGCATAGGCATAGCCGTCCTGTCCGTACCGAGTGGTTCGAGCGCTTCGGCGCACCCGCTCGAACGCGTCCGCTTCATCTCCCTTGAACAGGTACGGATCGGTGGTGGACAGTCGGGCCGAGCCGAGCTGAGCGCAATCGCTTGCCTTCAGCCCCGCTTTACGCCCGCGGCGGACCAACAGTCCTTCGCTCTCTCCCGCGGAGTAGCGCTCGTCGAGGCAAGGGGCGTCGATCACGCCCAGCAGCGGCCGGCCTTCATGGAGCAGAGCTATCAGAGTCACCCAATTGGGAAGCCCGCAGGTAAAGGAGCGGGTGCCGTCGATCGGGTCGAGGCTCCAGGTGAATGGGCCTTGCGCGGCCCGGTCCGGAAATTCCTCACCCACAACCCCGTGGTCCGGATACTCCTCTTCGATGAGCGCGCGCATCACTCGCTCGGCCTCGCGGTCCGCCTCCGTCACGGGATCGAATTCGGCCTCGCCGCCCTTGTTGTCGACGATGCAGCCCGCTTGCCAGCGGTGCAGGGTCTCCCCCCGAGCCGCGTCTGCAAGCCTGTGGGCGAAGTCCAGCAGTCTTTTGTCGGTCATTCCGGACCCGTGCAGGACTGGCGCGGCCCCGGTCAAGGCAGCTTTGCGCGGGCGGGGGACGTGCTATGGGTCCCGGATGACCTCGACCAATCCCCTGAGCAGACCCTTTCTCGCGGCTCTGCTCCTGCTTGCCGGCTGCGGTGAGTCCGCCAAGCTTCCGGTGAGCGCCGGCATCGGGCCCAACCCGATCCTTCCAAAGCCGGTCAATACCCTGATCCCCACCGTGCAAATCGCCGAGGCTACCGGATGGCCGGCCGGCGTGATGCCCAAGCCGGCCCCGGGCCTTCGGGTGAATGCCTTCGCGCAGGGGCTCGATCACCCGCGGTGGATGCTGGTGCTTCCAAACGGGGATGTGCTGGTGGCGGAGACCAACAAGCCAGCCGGCAAGGAGCCCACCGGCATCAAGGGCTGGATCCAGAAGCGGCTGATGAAGAAAGCGGGCGCGGGCGTTCCCAGCGCCAATCGCATCACCCTGCTTCGGGACTCCGACGGGGACGGAGTCGCGGAAAGCAGGTCCGTGTTCCTGAGCGGGCTCAATTCTCCGTTCGGAATGGCCTTGGTCGACGACACGCTCTACGTCGCCAATGCCGACTCGCTCGTCGCCTTTCCGTACCAGGCGGGGCAGACCCGGATCGACGCGCCGCCGCGCAAGATCGTCGATCTTCCGTCGGGGCGAAATTATCACTGGACCAAGAGCCTGGAGGCGAGCCCCGACGGCAAGCGCCTCTACATAGGCGTCGGCTCCAACAGCAATAACGCGGAACGCGGAATGGCTGTGGAGAAAGGACGAGCCGCGATCTGGGAAGTGGACATTCCGTCCGGAGCGCACCGGATCTATGCCTCGGGTCTTCGAAACCCGGTCGGGCTCGAATTCTACCCCGGCAGCGACCGGCTATACGCGGTGGTGAACGAGCGCGACGAGATCGGAAGCGACCTGGTGCCGGATTATCTGACCCAGGTACGGCGCGGCGCCTTCTACGGCTGGCCCTACAGCTATTACGGGCAGCATGTGGACCCGCGGGTGGAGCCGCAGAGGCCCGACCTCGTGGCGAAGGCGATCAAGCCCGACTACGCCCTCGGGGCTCACGTGGCGGCGCTTGGCCTCACCTTTGCGGAAGGGGCGAAACTGGGCCCCGCCTTTTCCTCGGGCGCTTTCATCGGAGAGCACGGATCGTGGAACCGAAAGCCGCCGAGCGGCTACGAGGTCGTGTTCGTGCCCTTCAGTGGCGGCCGTCCTTCCGGAATGCCCCTCAAAGTTCTTACCGGCTTCCTCAGTCCGGACGGAAAGGCTCTCGGCCGGCCTGTCGGAGTGGAGATCGCGAAGGACGGAGCCCTGCTGGTGGCTGACGACGTGGGCAACCTGATCTGGAGGGTGAGCGCTCCGCCGGCCATGCAAGGCTCTACCGACGTGAGCCAGAAATGATGGAGTTCCCGATCGACCAGGTGCGCGAGAAATTCCCGGCGCTCGGGGTCTCCTACCGCGGCGGCCCCAGAGTCTATTTCGACGCTCCGGGCGGCACACAGGTTTGCGCACCGGCCATCGCGCGGATGGTCGAGCATCTGGAAGGCGGCACCGCCAATTCCGGCGGAAGGTTCGCGACGTCGGCTTCCACGGATCAGATGAGCCTGGATGCCCATTCGGCCGTAGCGGATCTCCTCGGCGCCGATCCGGGGGAGATCGCCTTCGGCCCCAATATGACGTCGCTGACTTTCGCGGTTTCCCGCGCCCTGGCGCAAGGCTGGGAGGCGGGCGACGAGCTGGTCGTGACCCGCCTCGACCATGACGCGAATGTCACGCCCTGGCTCCTGGTAGCCCGCGACCGCGGGATCACCGTCCGCTGGCTCGATTTCGATCCCGCGACCGGAATGCTCGACCTCGACGCTCTGCCGGATCTGCTGGGGGCGAAGACCCGGCTGGTAGCGCTTGGCGGAGCGAGCAATTCGCTCGGCACGCTCACCGACGTTGCCGCGGCTGCCGACGTGATCCGCTCCCGCTCCGATGCTCTTATCTTTGTGGATGCCGTTCAGTCGGTGCCGCATGTGCCGGTCGATGTCACCGAGCTGGGCTGCGACTTCCTCGTCTGTTCGCCCTACAAGTTCTTCGGCCCTCATCAGGGCGTCCTCTGGGGCCGCAAGGCGCTCCTGAACGATCTTCAGGTCTACAAGCTGCTTCCCTCGGCTTCGCAGCCGCCGGCGGTGCGCTTCGAAACCGGAACCGCCTCCTTCGAAGGGCAGGCGGGCGTGCTTGGAACGATCGAATATCTCGAATGGCTTGCATCGCTCACCACGCCTGGGCTGCCGAACGACCGTCCGTCGCGGCTGCGCGCTGCGATGCAGGCATGCCTTCGTTACGAGCGGCAGCTCGGCGACCGGCTTCTTGCCGGCTTCGCCGGGATCGAAGGGCCCACCTTGTGGGGTCCGCCCACCATGGAGGGGAGGGTTCCGACCTTCTCGTTCACGCTCGCTGGACATTCGCCGCAGTCCGTCGCGGAGCATCTCGCCGCCCGGAACATCTTCGCCTGGTCCGGAGACTTCTATGCGCCGAGGGTGGTGGAGCGCCTCGGCCTCGCCGAGTCCGGCGGCTTGGTGCGGGTGGGCCTTTGTCACTACAGCACCGCCGAAGAGGTGGACCGCCTGTTGGAGGCGCTCCGTGAGATTCCAAGCGGCGGCCGCTAGGAAAGCTCCACTCCTGCATCGCTGAAGCGAAGGCGCGCGGTAAGCAGCGCTCGAAACTCGTTATAGCCTTCGCGGCCTGGAAAATAGGCGTGGAAGAAGAGCTGGGGAGTGCCGTCGAGCCCCGGAGCAACGGACGGGTGACCGGGAGCGGACCAGTCGCGGGTCGATCTTAGCAGCGGCTCGGGCTGCTTGACGTAGGGCCCGAGCGGGTGGTCGGCCACGCCGACCCCGATCCCGTAGGCGGGGGTGCAGAAGTCGTTGCCCGCGTAGAACAGCCAGTAGCGGCTGTTCTGGCGGGTTACCCACGGTCCTTCGATCAGGTGCCCTTCCCAGTCGAGATCGTTGCAGAGCACAATTGTCGGCTCTCCAAGCAAGGACGCTCCGTCGGAGGCAAGCCGCTGCGCTCGGATCGGGGTGCGCATTGCCTCGACTATCGCCGCTGCATCTTCGCAGTCGGCGAGCACCCGGCGAACCTTGCCCCACGACCCCAGCACCGCGTCTATGAGGGGCTGCATCAGGAAGAACCTCTCCATCGGCCGGCGCGCGGTCGCCCAGGGCTCGACCGCGGCTGCGAAGGCCGCGGTTCGGCGATCCTCCTCCGAAGCGAAGATCCGGTCGATCAGCTCGGGCCGCGACCGAAGCACGCCCGCGAGGAGCCCGGGCCAAACCCCATTGAGGTCCTGCTTCCAGAACAGGTAAGGGTCGCCTGCCTGGTCGACGAAGATGTGGGAGTCGATCACTCCGCCGCTCAGCAGCGGCCGTCCCAGATCCTTCCACGGCCCCGACGGGCTTCCGCTCCTGGCGAGCCCGATCGCAAGCGCCCCGGACTTCTCCCGGGCAGTGTAGACCAGCCAATATTCCTCGCCGACGGGCGCTATTTCCGGCGCCCAAAAGTCGGCGACGTTCCTGCCCACCGCAGCCCAGCCGGGGGCTTCGCCGTTGGGAAAGACGAACCCCTGATGCTCCCACTTCTCGAGATCGCGGGAGCGAAGGATCGGAAAGGCGTCCGGAGCATCGTTCGACGTTGCCACGAGCACATAGTCGTCTTCCGTTCGAAGCACCGCGGGATCGGCGTAGCCGTAGAGGGTATCCGGGCTGAGATTTTCGCTGATCAGCGGCCGCCACTTGGCCGCCGAGGCGGCCGGGAGTCTTCCATCGCTGTGCGGCGCGCGGGTGCCGAAGTCGTCGGCGAGCCTCTTGTAGAACTCCCTGTAGTGCTTCTGCTCTCCCGCGGGGAGGCGGTAGTGGCGGGTCTTGCCCTCCGCGGTCACCGCGAGTCGGGTGGCTTCACCCTCCGCGACCAAGTCGACCTGGAAGTGACCGGCTCTCATCCTAGCTCGACTGGAGCACAGAAGAGAGCCGGTACCTCGCGCTTAGCGCCGGTCTGCGACGGCATCCT
>DASYWC010000199.1:0-3720 GCA_035936615.1 Allosphingosinicella sp.
CGGCGGGGCAATCAGCCGCCGCCGCGCCGTTCACGCTATTTGACGGAGAGCGCTTCCTTGAGGCCGGGCGCGAACTCGGCTCCGTGGGGCACCTGCGCAGTCGATCCCTTCAACGCGTCGCCGATCGGCTCGGCCCGGCCGCCGAGGCACTTGGCGAGGAAGTTCTCGGCGACTGCGTTGAAGGCGATGTTGTTGACCGGGCGGGCGAAGCCGTGGCCTTCGTCGGGGAAGACCACGTAGGTCACCGGAATGCCCTTGGACTTGAGGGCGTCCACGATCTGCTCCGATTCCGCGACGTTCACCCGAGGATCGTTGGCGCCCTGGCCGATCAGGAGCGGCCGCCTGATCTGGTGCGCCTTGTAGAGCGGCGAGCGCTCCTTCAGCAGGGCGAGGCCTTCGGGAGTGGTCGGGTTGCCCATTCGAGCATACATCTGCGCCTTGCCCGCCTCCCAATAGGGTGGGATCGTCTTCAGCAGGGTCTCAAGGTTCGACGGGCCGACGATGTCGACTCCGCAGGCGAACCTGTCGGGCGTGAACGCGAGGCCGGCGAGAGTCGCATAGCCGCCGTAGGAAGCGCCCATGATCGCGACCTTGTCGGGGGTGGTCACTCCGCGCTGCACCGCCCAATCGACCGCGTCGAGGAGGTCGTCGTGCATCTTGGTGCCCCACATGAGGTTCCCGGCAGAGAGGAACTTCTTGCCGAAGCCGGTGGAGGCGCGGAAGTTGGTGGAAAGCACCGCATAGCCGCGGTTGGCGAGCCATTGGTGGGCGCCGTTATAGCCGTAGGCGTCCCGCGACCAGGGGCCTCCATGAACCAGAAGGACCATCGGCACCGGCTTTTCCGGCCGGCCGTCGCCATTCGCGTCGCTGCCCGGAGGGAGGGTCAGGTAGGAGACCATGGTGAGGCCGTCGCGTGACTTGATCTCGATCGGGTGCATGGCTGCAAGCGGCATGCCTTCGAGTTCCGGACGGGTCACATAAAGCTTGGTGAGCTTCTTCGCCTTGCGGTTGTAGAGATAAGCCGCGGAAGGCGCGGTGACCGGATCGACCGACACGATCCACTTGTCATCCGCGTTCGTGCGGGAGGTGACCGAAATCTCGCCCTTGAGCCTGCTCTCGAGGAAGGCGAGGTCCGACTTCACCCTGGGATCCAGCGCCGTCCACTCGTTCTTGAGGTAGTTGACCGCATAGGCCTCGACGCGCCCAGTCATCGGGTTGCCCATCGCGCCGCCGATGTCCGCCTTGGCGCTCTGCGCAATGAGTGTCTTGCGGCCAGTGGCAAGGTCCTGGGCGAACAGCGCCGCCGTGTCGCGGCCGCGCGAGTCGATCCAGTAGAGGGTCTTGCCGTCGCTGGTGAAGCCCGCGGGCGATGTCGTCTGGGCGTCCTCGAGCGACACCACTTCGAACGGCTTGTCGTCCACCTTGCCGTTCACCACTCGATAGAACTCGCTTCCGCCGTCCGGCCGGGGCTTGGTCGCGATCCGGATGACGAGGTTGCGGTCGGGAATGAAGCCGGCATAGCCGCCCGTGTTCATCATCACCGGAGTCAGCTTGCCTGTGGCGAGATCGAGGCTGTGGACGTCGTGCCACTTGGGATCTCGGTTGTTGATTCCGACCAGGATGCGGTCCTTCACGAGCGGTGAGTTGCCGACGATCTGGACTCGCGTCTTCTCGAACGGAGTCAGAGTGCGCTGCGCTCCGGAGACGACATCCACTCCGTAGAGCAGGAAGTTCTCGTCCCCGCCCTTGTCGTTGATGAACAGGATGCTCTTGCTGTCCGGAGCCCAGAAATACTGGCGGATCGGGCGCTGGCGCTCGTTGGTGAGGGCGCGCGCGGACTTCGGATTGGAAGCGGGCGCGACCCAGATGTTGAGCACTCCGTCGCGCGGGGCGATCCAGGAAAGCCATTTCCCGTCCGGTGAGAGCCGGCCGGCCGTCTGGGAGGGGTTGCCGAACAGCTTCTCGCGCGGGATCAGCGGAGCGTTGACCTGGGCAAGAACGGGCACGGCGGCAAAGGGCAGCGCGATAGCGGCGCCGAGCAGAAAAAATTTCTTCACGAGATATCCCCCCGCGATGTTGAGTCCGGGCAGCGGCCCGCACTCTCACAACCTAGTGTCGTGGTGCTCTAATACACAAGCGAAAAAAAGCGAATGTTCAAGTCACCTTGCCGCGAACGGCGAAGTGGGGGTCGCGCCAGCTTTCGCTTCGGAGGATGCGGTGGAGGCGCTCCACCGCCTGCCAGATGTCCTCATAGCCAAGGTAGAGGGGGGTGAGGCCGAAGCGGACGACATCGGGCGAGCGGAAGTCGCCGATCACCCCGGCGGCGATCAGCGCCTGGCAGATCTCGAACGCGTGAGGGTGGCGGAAGGAGATGTGGCTCCCGCGCCGCTCGGGCTCGCGCGGCGAGATGCATTCGAGGCCGAAGCCTGCGCAGCGTTCCTCCACCAGCTGCGCGAAGAGGTCGAACAAGGCGACTGACTTGGCCCAGAGCGAGTCCATGTCCGCGCCCTCGAAGCTCTCCACCCCCGTCTCGAGGGCGGCGAGGCTGAGGATCGGAGGGGTGCCGGCGAGGAAGCGGGCGATCCCCGGGGCAGGCACATAGTCGTCGGTGAAGCTGAACGGCTCTGCGTGGCCCATCCAGCCGCGCAAGGGGGAGCCGAGCTGCTCCTGGAGATGCTCCGCTACGTAGAGAAAGGCCGGAGCTCCGGGACCGCCATTCAGGTATTTGTAGCCGCAGCCGACCGCCAGCTCCGCTCCGTGGCGGTTGAGGTGAAGAGGCACCGCGCCGGCGCTATGGCTGAGGTCCCAGAGGGTGATGGCGCCCGCCTGCTTCGCAAGAGCCGTTATTTCCGCCATGTCGAAGCGGAAGCCGGCCTTGTAATGGACATGCGTCAGGAGAAGGAGATTGGTGTCCGGCCCCAGCGCACCCGCGATTGCATCGCGCGCCCGCACGTCCAGGCGCATTCCAAGCAGCTCGGCGGCCCCGCTGGCGACGTGGAGGTCGGTGTGGAAGTTGCCCGCTTCGGACAGCAGAACCGGGCGGTCCGGCGAGAGTGGGGCGGCGGCGACGATCAGCTTGAACAGGTTGACCGTGACGGAGTCGGTGACGATCACTTCGTTGGGCTTGGCTCCGATCAGCCGGGCGATCTTGGCCCCGATCCGTTGCGGCGCTTCAATCCAGCCGTGGTCGTTCCAGCTTCGGATCAGCGAGTTACCCCATTGCTGCAGCACCACGTCCGAAGTGCGCCCGATGCTCTGCTTCGGGAGCGCGCCGAGCGAGTTGCCGTCCAGGTAGATGATCCCCCGGGGAAGGGCGAAGCGGTCGCGGAGTTGTGCCAGCGGATCGGCCGCGTCGAGCGCCTGAGCATCTGACAGGCTGAGCGTCATCGGCGGCGGAGCGCCTTCTTGATCTCCTCGACCGTGGCAGCCCAGGCCGCGCTTTCCGGAGCGATCAGTTCGACATGGCCAGTTCGATCGATCAGCCGAACCTCCACCTTGTCGCCCGCGGCGCGCATGGGCCGGGCGTAACCCTCCGCATAAACAGTCGGGATGATCTTGTCCTGAAGGCCGTTGATCAGCACCTGCCGGACGCCAAGAGGCGCGAGGCGCGGAACCGACGTGTCGGCGAAACTGCCGCCGGTGAGCTTGCCTATGATCTCGGTTCCGCAGCCGCTTCCGGGCGGACGGGCCGCTTCTTCCAGATCAGGGAGCCCGCCGAGG
>DASYWC010000200.1:0-6864 GCA_035936615.1 Allosphingosinicella sp.
ATCTTGGGAGGCTCGAGGTATCTACCGAGCGGCTATTCGTCCGACGATCGGAAGTACGCCAGCGCGAATGTCCGGAATGGGGGAAAGCGGACATTGGACTGAGCTGTCCCGGGATGACTTGGACGCGCTGGCGAGGGGCCCGCCGCATACCCGCTCTAGTCCTCTCGCTTCCGCCCTTCGGCGGCTTCCAACTCGCGCTCTGCGCGTTCTACAGCAGCCTCGACCTTGTCCGGAGGAGCTGGTTTGGTTGGCCGCGCCTCGCAAGCCGCAAGCAAAGCCAGGCTGGCGATCAGTGTAATCCGCCACATTCCACGTTCTCCCCCGCTCCATATAGATGGAGCATGTCCAATCATTGCCTGCCGATCCCGAGCTGATCACGGAGGCGAACCGAGCCTCGGCGTCAGCAGCCCTCCTGGTCTACGCCACATCGAAAAAGCCGCCTCACCTGTTCGGGTGATGCGGCGTCCTGCGGGACCTGAAAGACAAGAAGCTCCACAAGAAGGGGACGAAAGATGAAACTCACATGGGGAATGTCTTCAGTATCGAAGTTGCTGGCCGCGCTGGTCGTGTCGGCCGGCGCAACCACGCCAGCTTTGGCGCAGGATCCGGGGCCCTTTACCGGCTTCCGGATCGAAGGCCTCGTCGGCTACGACAAGCTCAAGTCCGGCAACCAGGACGACGACGGCGTCGATACTTCGGAGGACGAAGGCGATGAGTCGATCGACGGTGTCGCGTTCGGAGTAGGCCTCGGCTACGACTTCGACCTTGGCGGTTTCGTTCTGGGGGTCGAGGGCGAGTTCACCGAGTCGACGGGCAAGCAGGAGATCGACGAGACCATAGATGCTCCCTTCTCTTCGCGCATCGAAACCGGGCGTGACATCTATGTCGGCGGACGCATCGGCTTCCGAGTCACTCCGAGGACGCTCGTCTACGGCAAGGCTGGCTACACCAACACCAGCATCGAAGGCCGCTTCGAGGGCGATGGCGATCGGTTCGAGTTCGACAGCAACGTCGACGGCTACCGGCTCGGTCTGGGAATCGAGCAGCTGTTCGGCCGCAACGCCTATGGCAAGATCGAGTATCGCTACTCGAACTACAGCAACCTCGACTTCAGCGACGACTTCGACCTCGACGACCTGGATGGCGAAGACTTCGAGACTGACGTCGACCTGGACCGCCACCAGGTGATGCTGGGAATAGGCTTCCGTTTCTAGGTTGGTGACGAAACGGCAAGGGCTCCGGTTGAACACTGGGGCCCTTGCTGCACCTCCGATTGCGCGGGCGTGGAACGTCCGCAATGGTCGCAAACGGACATTGGGGAGTCCGCCGCAGAAGAGGCTAACCAGAGGCGGGCTACTGCTTCAGAGCCGCCGCCGTCCGATGATAGTAGGCCTCTGCAAGGAGGGCTCGAAACGAGAGGCGATCCACCTTCAGCACCTGTCCATGCAGCAAGCACGCTGAGAGTGTTGGATCGCTTCCCCTCAAGGCTCGTTCCTCTTCCCGGGACAGCGGTCGTGTCGCCAAGATCGACCGGGTTGCCTCCGGATGCTCTTGAGCGAGGCAATGAGCTACCCAGCGCCCGACGAGCAGCGCTTTATCCTCATCGTCCAAACCGTCCGTATCCGCGGCCGTGAGCCGCTGCGCAAAGGTGCTAAACTCCTCCGGCTCAGCAGCCGTGACAACGGGCTCATCGAGCACTCTGTCCCTCTTCAGCAGCCCCTCCGCTAGAGCACCTCTAAAGATGTAGGCCTTCATCGTCATTCTTCGTGCCTGAAGACAAGAAGACTCCTTTCCGATGAGAGCCTGAACCGCCCGCGTCTGCTCATTTGACTCCGGCAAAGTTCTTAACAGTGCCGCGGATTGACCAGGTGCTCGCGCCAGGGTGCAGGAAGCAAAAGCATGGAGCCTCGCGCCGCTTCACGATCAGTCGCGAGCGGGACGGCATGCCAGCGGGGGATCCTCGATCCTAGCGGAGGGACCTTATCCTGCTCCGCGACGGAAGGGGGACTCTTCTGCTCATCTCTGGGCTGCGCTCCTGCGAGAGCGGGAGAAATGGCGAGCACCGCGAGAACCGCTGCGAAGTGAGAGAGTTTGATCTGAGCCCCCGCGTAGACTGAGTAGGAGTGGCGATACTATCGGACCCAGGAATAACCGCAATGGGTGGTTTTCAGAGGTCTTAAGCAAATGTCCGCAATGGGTCGAAAGCAGACGTTCGCAGGGACGATTATCGTTGTCCTACTCTATCCGCACGTCCCAGCATCGCTGATGACGCTTCTAAACCTTGCTGTACCGCCTGCGCTTCCGATCAGCCCTGCGTCCGCAACGGGTCGCTCTCAGATGCTCGCGATCGGAAAATGCCGTTGACCGCCCATGGCCGCCGCTTCAATCGGGCGCCATGGCCGTCCTGGATCCCGAGCTTTTGCTTCGCGCCTATTCGGTCGGCGTGTTCCCGATGGCGGACAGCCGCGATGCACCGGACGTGTACTGGGTAGAACCGCGCGAGCGCGCCGTCATCCCGCTCGACCGTTTCCACCTCTCCCGTTCGCTTCGCAAGACGCTGCGCAGCGGCGCCTTCAAGGTCACTCGGGATTTGGCCTTCGCGCAGGTGGTCCAGGAATGCGCATCCCGCGAAGAGACCTGGATCAACGCCGAGATCGAGCGGGGCTACATCCGCCTTCACGAACTGGGCCACGCCCACTCCATCGAGTGTTGGCAGGAGGGCGATCTGGTCGGGGGACTATACGGGGTAAGGCTCGGCGCCGCCTTCTTCGGCGAAAGCATGTTCTCGCGGGCGAGGGACGCATCGAAGGTGGCGCTGGCGTGGCTTGTGGCGCGGCTAAGGGTCGGCGGCTACCGTCTCTTGGACTGCCAGTTCATGACCGAGCATTTGCGCAGCCTAGGGGCGGTCGAGATCGACCAGAAGGATTATCTGGGATTGTTGGCCTTGGCCTTGGGCGCTTCGCCGGGGGGCCGTGGCCCCTTCGCCGAGTTCGGAGCGCTGGACCGGTTGCTGGCCTCGGATCCCGCACGAACCGTGGACTCCCCTGCCTCCGGATGCGTCATCGCGCAGCTCTTGGGCCAGACGTCGTAGACCGGGTGCTCGACCACGTTGAGCGACGGGCTCTCCTTGTACAGCCATCCTGAAAAGACCCGCTGGAACTGGTCCTGCGGATTGCGGACGTCCACCTGGACGAACGCACCCGTGAGCTTCTGGGTCTCCCACGGCGGCGTAGTTTCGCAGGCCCGCAAGCGAACGATCACGTCGTTGACCCGAATTGCCTGGCCCGGACGCATCGTCAGGTCGCGCGCTATGCCGTTGCGCTTGTTGAGAAGGCCCACGACCGCGACACGCTCCGGCATCGGGGTTGTACCGGCCGCAACATTCTCGACCGTCTGCGGAATATCGACGGTCTCGGGTTCCGCCTCCGCCTGCTGCTTGACCTTGGGCTTGACTTCGGGGCGCTGGTCGCAGCCGGCCACGGCGACAAGGCCGCTCAGCAGCGTGAGGGAAAGCAGCCGCATCTCTTAGTTCGGGGTCCAGGCCTGGTAATCGCCGCTCGCGGCTTGGCGCTGGCCGCCCTTCTCCAATGCGCCCGAGGGACGATAGGCCTCGGGAGTGCCGGTTAGGTTCGGCTTGGGCGGTTTCTGGAACTTCTGAGCCGGGGGCAGGGCCTCGTCGGGCAGGCCGTCGATCTGATGGTGCATCCAGCTATACCATTCGGGCGGAATGCGGCTTGCGTCGTTGGAGCCGTTATAGACCACCCAGCGCTTGTCGCCCTTCTTGGAGCGGTAATAGACGTTGCCCAGCGAATCGGTGCCGACCTTGTCGCCGTGGCGCCACACCGCGATCGTGGTTCCAAGGCTCGCGCCCTCCCACCAGGTGAACATGTTCTTGAAAAAGCCCATTCCTGCCGCCTAGCGCCGAAGCGCGGTGCGGCGCAAGCCTCCGCCGCGCGGCACCGGCTAGAAGGAGGGGCCGCCCGGCCAGCTCACCTGGTCGCCCTCGTTGATTCCCAGCTCCAGCGAGCGGCCGCCGGCGATCTCAAGCACTGCCGCGACAGGCTCTTCCACCGCCACCGGCTCCAGCGACTGGGGCACGGTGTTGACTGCGATCCGGGCGATGGAGCCGTCTTCTCGAATGAAGATCATGTCGAGCGGGATCAGGGTGTTCTTCATCCAGAAGCTCGCCGGCCGCGGCTCCGGGAAGGGAAAGATCATCCCTGCATTGGGAGCGAGGCTCTCGCGGAACATCAGGCCATGCCTCTGTTCTTCCTCGGTTCGTGCTACTTCCACGTTGAACTTGTGGATCGTCTCGCCGCTTCGGATTCGCAGCGGCACCACTTCAAGGCCGGAGGGGCTTTGCTGAGCGCCGGCCGATTGGGCGGACGGCTGAGTCTCGGCACGGCAGCCCAGCAGCAGAACGCAGGCCGCGGCTGCGGCAATCCAGCTGTTCGACATCACCTGGGCTCGATTTTGACCGCGAGCGGGCCTTTCCGGCCTTCGGCGATGCGCGCGCTCAGCGGCTGATCCGGCTCCAGGTCCATCAGCCCCCCTCGCCTCACCGTCTCCATGTGGACGAAGATGTCCTGGAAATCGTCGTCCTCCCGGACCAGGAAGCCGTAGCCTTTGAGGCGGTTGAACCATTTCACCCGGACCGGCTCGAAATCGCCTGCATCGTCGATGAGGTCGGAAGGATCGACGCGCCCGGCGGACGCGGTCGGGCGGTGATCCTGCACAACCGCTTCGGTGAGGTCGATCGACAGGACCTTGCAGGCCTGCAGCCCCCGGTCTTTTTCCACCACCAGGCATTCCACCACCGCCCCTTCGGGCAGGCTTCGCCGGTCGTGTTCCCTCAAGACGCTGAAGTGGACGAGCACGTCGGAGTCCAGCTGGTCGCTGACGAGAAAGCCGAACCCGCGAGTGGCGTCGAACCACTTCATGCGCCCGGTCACCCTGATGAGCGCTTCGTCGCCGGAGCGAGCAGGACCTTCCCCCTCGGGCTCCGAAGGAGCCGAGTTCCGGTCTGCGAGCATCTCCCCACGCGAACTCATTACCATGCGCACCCATAGTTAACGCGGAAGCTGACTATCACGGCTGGTACGGTATTGTGAACTGTTACTGAAGGATTTTTACGTCTCGTCCGGTTTTGGGACCGCTCCGGGCGGGGCCGCGACCAGTGTTCGGGCGATCTCCAGCGGGTGGCCGGCCCGAAGCATGGCCGCAAGAGCCTTCTGCCGCCCTGCCCCGTCGGTCTCTATGTTGGCGAAGGGGCCCAGCCTTTTGCGCTCGGCAAAGCGGATCGCCGACTCCCAGGCCCCCCTCCGCGCCTGCTCCTTCGCCTCGCTCGCATCCTCCGCCTCGATCCCCGCCACGTAGAGCGCCTGATCGAGCCGTCGCTCCCCATAACCTCGCCGCTGGAGCGAAGCGGCCTTGGAAGTAGCAAAGGCCTTGTCGTTCACGTAACCGAGCGCGCTGAACCGCTCGACCAGCCGCTCGATCTCTGGCCGCCCTTCCCCCTCCCAGCCGCGCTCCTTCACCTTGCGCTGCAGGTAGGCGGCCAGCTTCGCCCGCGTCGTCGCGTAGCGCCCTGCATAGAAGAGGGCGAGCCGCTCGAGCCGCTCCGGGTCCAGCGGCGGGGCCGGCTTCCTGTTTCGTTCAGCTTTCACGCGCCATCATTGTGCCATAGTGAGGACTGAATAGGAACGTGCCTGGCTATACGGCAGGCTAGCTCGACAGCGCCTTCGTGGCGGGTCAGCCCGACTTGAGGATGAAAGTAAGTGAAGCAGCAAGGCTTGGAGGCGCAGGCAGGAGGCGGCAAGGCCGCTGGCGGCGCACTCGCCCCCACCCCCACCCTCGACAAGCTTCCGCGGCGCTTTTCCGACTTCGCGACCGTGGGCGAGGCGCTTGACTATGCCGCCCAGGGCGTGCGCGGTCTCAATTTCCACGATCCGCGCGGCACCCTCACCCGCGCCTATACCTTCCGCGAACTGCGGGAGGACGCGCATCGGGCGGCTCACCGACTGATCGCCCGCGGCATCCAACCCAAAGACCGGGTCGCCCTGGTGGCTGAGACCGGGCCGGAATTCGCCGCCCTGTTCTTCGGAATCGTCTATGCCGGCGCATGGCCGGTACCGCTTCCGCTCCCCACCTCCTTCGGCGGGCGCGAAAGCTACATCGACCAGCTCAGCGTGCAGCTGAAAAGCGCCGATCCGAAGCTGCTCTTCTACCCGGCGGAGCTAGCATCGATGGCGAAGGCAGCGGCCGACTCCGTCGGGTGCGGAGGCCTGGAGTGGGAGAGCTTCGCCGATCTGCCGGCCCCTGAGGCTCCGCTTCCCCAGGCCCAGCCGGACGATATCGCCTATCTGCAATATTCGAGCGGATCGACCCGCTTCCCCCACGGTGTCGCAGTCACCCACCGGGCGCTGCTCAACAACCTTGCGGCGCACAGCCACGGCATGGAGGTGATCGACACCGACCGCTGCGTCTCCTGGCTGCCTTGGTACCACGACATGGGGCTGGTCGGCTGCCTGCTGTCCCCGGTCGCGAACCAGATGTCCACGGACTATCTGAAGACGGAGGATTTCGCTCGCCGCCCGCTCGCCTGGCTCGACCTCATCAGCCGCAATCCCGGCACCTCCATGAGCTATTCGCCGACCTTCGGCTACGATATCTGCGCTCGGCGCGTTTCCAGCCAGATGCATGTCGCCGACCGCTTTGACCTGTCGCGCTGGCGGGTAGCGGGGAACGGCGCCGACATGATCCGGCCGGACGTCATGCAGGCCTTCGTCGATGCCTTCGGACCCGCAGGGTTCAGTGCGAAGAGCTTCCTTCCAAGCTACGGTCTTGCCGAAGCCACTCTCGCAG
>DASYWC010000201.1:0-8232 GCA_035936615.1 Allosphingosinicella sp.
GAATCCTCCACCCGCGAGGCGATGATCTCCAGTCCGCCCAAGATCGGAGTGAGCAGGTTGTTGAAGTCGTGCGCGATCCCGCCTGTGAGCTGGCCCACGGCCTCCATCTTCTGCGCCTGCCGCAGCGCCGCCTCCGCCCGCATTCGCTCCCCGACCTCGGCCTGAAGCTGGTCGAGCGCGGTGCTGAGCTCCTCGGTTCGCTCGTGGACCCGCCCCTCCAGCAACTCGTTCAGTTCGCGCAGCTTGGCTTCCGCCTCCTTCGCCTCCGTCACGTCGTGAGCAACCCCGATGAAGCCGACATGCTCTCCGGCCGGCCCCCAGCGGGGTTGGGAGACGGACTGAAGCCAGCGCCATTCCCCGTCCTTGCGGCGGTAGCGGCCCTCCAGCATGAACGGCTTGAGACTGGCCTCGCCAGCGACGGATTCAGCCACGATCCTGTCCATGTCGTCCGGGTGAATGATCTGACGCCAGTCGAAGCCCAAAGCCTGCTCGTAGGAGACGCCGAGGAAGTCCACGTAGGCGCGGTTGACGAAGTTGCGCTTGCGGTCGAGCTGGGTCACCCACATCGGCACCGGAGCCGAGTCCGCGATCAGTCGGAACCGCTGCTCGCTCTCCCGAAGCGAGAGCGCCGCCAGATGATGCTCGGTGACGTCGTTGCCCTGGACGAAAAGGCCGGTGACCTTGCCGTCCTCGCCGGTGATCGGCTGGAACACGAAATCCAGATACCTCTTCTCCGCAGGTTCCCCCTGGCGCCGCCGGAGAGTCAGCGCCTTCTCCCGGCCTGTCACCGCCTGCCCGCTCCTGTAGACGTGGTCGAGGAGATCGAAAAAGCTCTGCCCTTCCAGATCCGGGAACGCCTCGCGCACCGGCTTTCCAATGAGCTCGCGGTCTCCGACAAGCTGACGGTAGGCAAGGTTCACCAGTTGCAGGACGTGCTCAGGGCCGCTCGAGATCGCCATGAAGCCCGGCGCTCTCTCGAACATCTGGCGAAGCGTCTCCGCCCCCATGAGGTCGCTTGCCGGCTTCACTGCCATTTCAGCTGCTGCGTGCTTTCGAAGCGTGCTGTTCCGCCTGCCGAAGCAACCGGAGCACATTCCCGCTCCAGATCTTCTCTATGTCCCTGTCGCTATAGCCCTCCTTGCGAAGGCGCGCCGTGATCTTGGGGAGCTGCGAGACGTCCTCCATTCCCGGAACCCCGCCGCCGCCGTCCCAGTCGGCGCCGAGCCCGACATGGTCCACGCCCATCACCCTGATCGCGTGAAGCATGCTCTTCATGAAGGTTTCGAAGTCGGCCGCGGTGAACGGCTGCCGCGCGTCCAGCGCGGTCTTGTCCGCAACCAGCTGCCGCCGTTCCTCGGGAGTGAGGTCGAGCCACTTCGCCTGCCGAGCGCGGATCGCCGTGCGCTCTTCGGAGCGGTTCTCATGGGCCAGGAACAGGCTGTTCATCTGCATCACTCCGCCGGCCCGGGCGAGGCGCCGCATCCTCTCGTCATCGAGGTTGCGGGGGTGGTCGTGGATCGCCTTGGGTCCGGAGTGCGAAAGGATGATCGGGGTCTTCGACAGCGCCAGCATCTGGTCGAAGGCGGCGTCGGAGGAATGGCTGGCGTCGACCACCATGCCGAGCCGGTTCATCTCCGCCACCCACTGCCGCCCAAGCGGGCTGAGCCCGTTCCAGCGCGGCTTGTCGGTGGTGCTGTCGGCGAACTGGTTGTTCCTGGAGTGGACCGGCCCCGCCATCCGGACCCCCATCTTGTAGAAGCTCGCCAGCATGCTGAGATCCTCGCCAAGCGGATAGCTGTTCTCGATCGACTGGTAGACGATGCGCTTGCCGCTCTTGTGGATGCGCTCCGCATCGGCAGCGGTGGTGGCGAATTCAAGCTTGTCCCGGTTCTGGTTCACGACCCGCTGGATTGCGGCTGCCCGCCCGAGCGCGTGATCGCGAGCCGCCGCATAGCCTGGCGGTGTCACCTCCCCCTGAGGCGTGTAGATGACGAAGAAGCCGCCATCGAGGCCGCCCGCCTGCATCCGGGCGATGTCCGTCTGGGTCTGGTCCCACTCATATTCGTGCCACTCGTCGAAGTTCCAGCCGGGCCGCTCGAAATGAGCCGGAGTGTCGAGATGGGTGTCGAGCACCAGCATCTCTTCATGAGCCAGCCGGTCGGCGGAGCTGACCTTGTCGTGAGCCGAGGAGGCGCCGGCGAACAGAAGCGGAAGCCAAAACAGGAACCTGAGGCGCACCAAACGTCTCCTTTTGCGGGAGCGTCACAATGATAGCGGGTGGGCCAGGATGCAAGGACCGCAAAAGCATCTTGCATTGCAAGGTATGCTAGGATTACATGGCACCATGGACATAGCGTCTTGGCAAACTCAGCTCAGGAAAGGCGCGGCGGAACTCGTCGTGCTGAGCCTGCTGCAAAGGCAGGAGCGCTATGGCCTGGAGATACTGGAGCAGGCCGGGGGCAGCGGCGGAGTGCTCTCGGACGGGACATTGTACCCGCTGCTCACCCGGCTGGAGCGGGAGGGAAAGATCCTCGCGCGCTGGGCAATGGCCGACGACGCCAAGGTACCGCGTAAATATTACCGGCTCTCGGACGAGGGCGAAGCGATGATAGCCGAGATGAAGAAGCTCTGGAACGAGTTCAGCGCCTTCGTCTCAAGGGCGATGGAGGAGGCTCATGATGGAACACCGATTGCCAGCCCAAGCCGAACAATATCTGCGTGACCTCGAACGGGCGCTCTGGCCGCTGGGCTCCGACGAGCGGGAAACCATCCTCCTTGAGTTGCGCGGGCACCTCGCCGGATGCGCGGAGCAGGGGGGAGCACGAGTGAACGAGGCGCTGAGGAGCCTCGGAACCCCGGAGGAATGCTCTCGCGCCTTCGTCGTCGAGGGAGCGGGCGAGGCCTATCGCCGCGCGGGCATGCCCGCGCGGGCGCTCGTGCCGCTTGGGCCTCCGCCTGAATTCTCGCGCAAGGCCGAAAGCCTGTCGATCCGCGAAGTCACGGCCCAGGTCCTGGCAACCTTCCGGGCGAGCCGCCGCGAATATTGGGCGATTGGAGCCCTTCTGCTGACGGTCCTCACCGCCACCAACTTCCTGTCCTACCTCCACAGCCTCAGGCCCGGCATCGTGGAGGATATCTGGCCGATCATGCTGATCCGAGCCGCAGTGGTCATTGCAGCGCTCGCCGCCGCCTACCGGGCGTCGCTGACGCAAGACCAGCCGGTTTGGGGGGTTAACCTGTCGACCCTGCGCTTCGGAGCGGGGCTCGCAGCGCTTACCGTTCTTGCAGTCGGGCTGGTTCTGCTGGTGGTGACCGCCGCGATGCCGCTCCTCGCTTCCCTGCCTGCAGCCGGGGCAGCCGTTGGAAAGGCGCTTCTGGTCCTCGTCCTGCTGGCCTTTTGCTCCGCCGCCTATTTGCGGCTTCAGCCCTGGCTCGTCGGCCTGGCCATCGACCGCAGGGAGGTGACTCTCAAGAAAGCGCTGGTGGAAACCCGCGGGAAGACCCTCACCATCGTCAAGGCCTGGGCCGTGCTGGTGCTTCCTCTCTACCTCCTTCACTTCGCGCTGACCGCTGCGGCGATGAACTGGGCTCCGATCACCGCGCTGCATCTCGCGCTCGCCGGCTTGGACGGGATCGCGAGCATGGGCGTGGCGATCGTCGCGGCGCTGCTCAACGCCGCCGTGTTCCGCTGGGTGGTTCGTGAACCCATCCCGGCTCCGCTTCCGTTCAGTCAGGACTGGCCGAGCGACAACCATGTCGAGGAAGCGCGGGCCAGGCTGAAGCGCCACATGGAGGCCGGCAGGGGCCGCTTCGCCCGCTGAAAGCTAGTCGATCCGCATGGCTTCCTGCGCCAGGGACTCCGCTTCGATGAGGAGGCTGTCGTCGACCGTGCCGGTGGCCGTGCGCTCACGCCCGACGATGACGAGCACCGGCACCGCCATTGGGGACACCCGGTCAAGCTGGACGTGGAGCATCGTGCCTGCGGCCCGGTCGAGCAGGCGCGCCAGGCGGCCAACGTCGGTCATTCGCTGTCGCGCGTCGTGCCAGGCGGCCTGGAGCAGGAGATGCTCGGGCTCGTAGCGGCGAAGCACGTCGTAGATCAGGTCGGTCGAGAAGCTGACCTGCTTGCCGGACTTGCGCTTCCCCGGATGGTGGCGCTCCACGAGGCCGCCGATCACCGCCACCTCCCGGAACGCCCGCCGGAGCAGGCTCGATTCCTGCACCCACTCCACGAACTCGTTCTCGAGGATGTCGGCGGAGAAGAGCGCGGCGGGGTCCTCTATCGGGTCTAGGCCGTAGCAGGCGAGCGCATAGTCGTTCGACACGAAGCCGAGCGGCCTCAGGCCGGCGCTCTCCATCCGCCGGGTGACCAGCATTCCGAGCGACTGGTGCGCGTTCCAGCCTTCGAAGCTGTAGGCCACCATATAGTGGCGGTGCTCGTGGGGGAATGTCTCGACCAGCAGCTGCTCCGGGCGCGGCAGCACCGAGCGGTGATCCTGCACCTCCAGCCATTCGCGCACGTCGTCCGGGAAGCGGGGCCATTGCTCGCGGTCGTGGAGGAAGTGGCGCACGCGGTCGGCCAGGTTGGTGCTCATCGCCATGCGCGCGCCGAGATAGGTTGGTATCCTCGCCGACTTGCTGCTTGCGCGAACGATCAGGTCCATCCCGTCGATCTTCTCGACCTCCAGAACCAGCCCCGCGAAGTAGAAGGTGTCGCCGGGCGAAAGCGTCGCCGCGAAATTGTCCTCCACGGTGCCGAGCCTTCGTCCCCCGCGAAAGCGGACGTCGTAGAGCGGCACGTCGACGATGATCCCGGCATTCATCCGGTGCTGCTGGATGAAGCGCGGGTGCGACACCCGCCAGGTTCCGTCCGGATCGCGGGTGAGGCGCTTGAACCTGGCATAGGCCTTCAGTGCATAGCCGCCGCTCTCGATGAAGGAGAGGACCTGGCGGAAGAGGTCCTCGCTGAGCGCCGAATAGGGCGCGGCCGAGCGCACCTCCTCCAGCATGTCCTGCTCCTGGAACGGCTCCGCGCAGGCGACCGCCATGACATGCTGGGCGAGGACGTCGAGCGCTCCGGGGCGGAAGATCTCCGGGTCCAGCTCGCCTCCGTCGATCGCGTCGAGTGCTGCCCGAGCCTCCAGATATTCGAACCGATTGCCCGGGACCAGGATCGCTTCGCTCGGCTCGTCGAGCCGGTGGTTGGCCCGGCCGATCCGCTGCAGCAGGCGCGACGAGCCTTTGGGCGCCCCCATCTGGATGACGAGATCCACATTGCCCCAGTCCACTCCGAGATCGAGGCTTGCGGTGCAGACAAGCCCGCGTAGCCGTCCGTCCGCCATCGCCGCTTCCACCTTGCGCCGAGCCTCGATTGCGAGCGAGCCGTGGTGGATCCCGATCGGCAGCTTGCTCTCGTTGACGTCCCACAGGTCCTGGAAGATCAGTTCGGCAAGGCTCCGCGTGTTGCAGAAGACGAGGGTCGTCTTGTGCCGCTCGATCTCCCGCATGACGTGCTCGGCGGCCCAGCGTCCGGAATGCCCAGACCAAGGAATCCGGTCCTCTTCCGGAAGCATGATGCTGATTTCGGCGGGCGCTCCGGGGTCTCCGACCACCAGGTCCACCGTCTCCACATCGCCGTGCGGAGCGAGCCAGCCCTCATAGGCTTCGGGATCCGAAACCGTCGCGGACAGCGCCACCCGCCGCATATCGGGGGCGAGCCGCTGGAGCCGAGCCATTGCCAGCGACAGGAGGTCGCCGCGCTTGCCGGTGGCGAAGGCGTGAACTTCGTCGACGACTATCGTGCTGAGATTCGCGAAGAGTAGCGTGCTGTCCTCGTGGCTGAGCAGCAGGCTCAATGATTCAGGGGTGGTCAGAAGGATCTGCGGCGGCCGCACCCGCTGCCGGGCCTTGCGGTCCGCGGGCGTGTCGCCGGTGCGGGTCTCCACGCGGATGTCGAGGCCCATCTCGGCGACAGGGTTGAGGAGGTTGCGCTGCACGTCCACCGCCAGCGCCTTCAACGGTGAAACGTAGAGCGTGTGCAGGCCGGCCGTCGGCCGCTCGATCAGCTCGGCGAGGGTAGCGAGGAACCCGGCCAAAGTCTTGCCCGCACCGGTAGGCGCCACCAGCAGCGCGTTGCGTCCCGCGCGTGCGGCGGCCAGCATCTCGAGCTGGTGCCGGCGCGGAGCCCAGCCCTTTTCGTTGAACCACCCGGCGATGACGGACGGAAGCTCGCCGGCGCTCACCGGCGGCGGACCGTCTTAGGTGCCCATGTCATTGTCGTTGCGGTGCGCGATGTCTTCTTCGCGGTAGAGGTCCCTGGTCGCCCGCTCGCTCTCCTCGCGGGTGCGGCGGCTGGTCCGGTTCTTGAGCGCCGCCCAAGCGACCACGACCAACAAGAGCAGGGTCCCGACGACCGTCATTATCCCCCAACTGGCTCCGCCGAGATCCATCTTGTCGCTCCTTTCCGAGTTTGGAACCGTAACGGCTCCTCGCCGATATAGCTCCCGATGGCCCGTCTCGGTTCCTGGATCGAGCCTTTTCCGGAAGGCATCTACGTAAAGCCGGCGGACGCGTGGGTCGATCCGAGCGAGCCAAAGGCAAAGGCGCTCGTCACCCACGGCCATGCGGATCACGCTCGCGGCGGTCACGGCAGGGTCTGGGCGACTCCGGAGACGCTTGCGATCATGGAGTGCCGTTACGGTCCACAGACAGGGACGCCGATCGCCTACGGAGAGACGATCCGGCTCGGCGAGGTCGAGATCAGCTTCGTGCCCGCTGGCCACGTGCTCGGATCGGCCCAGATCGTGCTGGAGCATGAAGGCGAGCGCGTCGTGGTCTCCGGTGACTACAAGCGCCGCCTGGACCCCACCTGCCTGCCGTTCGAGCCGGTGCCCTGCGACATCTTTATCACCGAGGCGACGTTCGGGCTGCCCGTTTTCCGCCATCCCGAGACGGTCAGCGAGATCGACCGCCTGCTTCTGCGCCTTCACGAAAACCCCGACCGCTGCGTCCTCGTCGGAGCCTACGCGCTCGGCAAGGCGCAGCGGGTGATCATGGAGCTACGCTGCAGGGGGCATCACGACCCCATCTACATCCACGGCGCGCTTCAGCGGCTGTGCGAGCTGTATGAGGAGCATGGCGTAGAACTCGGGCACATCCGCGCGGCCACCGGCGCTTCCAAGGAGGAATTGAAGGGCAAGATCATATTGTGCCCGCCCGGAGCGCTCAACGACCGCTGGTCGCGCCGTCTTCCCGATCCCATCACCGCCATGGCGTCGGGCTGGATGCGCGTCCGTCAGCGCGCTCGCCAGCGCAATGTGGAGCTTCCGCTGATCGTCTCGGACCACGCCGACTGGGACGAACTCACCCAGACCATCCAGGAAGTCGCCCCGCGCGAAGTCTGGATCACCCACGGCCGCGAGGAAGCCTTGATGCACTGGTGCATGACCCACCAGATCAAGGCGCGCGAGCTGAACCTGGTCGGCTACGAAGACGAGGACGATTGAGCCCCAACCCCTCTCCTACCTCAAAGCCCTCTCCTATGAGGAGAGGGTTGGGTGAGGTGGTACGGTATTCGGGAGTACCCGCAGACATCCTAACCCCTCACCCCAACCCTCTCCCTATGGGAGAGGGAGTAGGCGGTCAGTGCCCCGCCTGCGGCCCGCGCTCGAGCCCTGACAAGGCGAGCTGCTCGTCGATCTGGTCCATGAGGCGCGCGAGGCCTTCCTCGCTCTTGGCTTCGGCTCGGGCGACAAGGACGTCCTGGGTGTTCGACGCTCGAAGCAGCCACCAGCCGTCTTCGGTGTTGACGCGCGCTCCGTCGGTGTCGTTCACGTTCGCTCCGCTGGCGGCGAGGCGATCCAGCACTTCCTCGACGACCGGGAACTTGCGCGGTTCGTCCACCTGGAACCTCATCTCGGGCGTGTTGATCATGTTCGGCATGGCATCGCGCAAGGCGGTCAGGGAACCGCCGAGGCGGCTGACCGCCCGGATCAGTCGAACCCCCGCATAGATTCCGTCGTCGAACCCGTAATAGTCATTGGCGAAGAAAATATGCCCGCTCATCTCGCCCGCGAGAGGCGCTCCCGTCTCCTTCATCTTCGACTTGATGAGGCTGTGACCCGTCTTCCACATCAGCGGCTCGCCGCCGAGCTCCGCGATCCTGTCGTACAGCGCCTGGCTCGCCTTCACGTCGGCGATGATCGTGGCTCCGGGCACGTCCTGCAGCACCGG
>DASYWC010000202.1:0-17997 GCA_035936615.1 Allosphingosinicella sp.
GCGGCTGCGGGCTGCACGGTGATCGACAACAGCTCCCTCTACCGGATGGACCCGGACGTTCCGCTGATCGTGCCGGAGGTGAACGCCCATGCGATCGACGGCTACCGGAAGAAGAACATCATCGCCAACCCCAACTGCTCGACCGCGCAGATGGTGGTGGCCCTGAAGCCGCTCCACGATTTCGCCACGATCAAGCGTGTGGTGGTCTCCACCTACCAGTCGGTCTCCGGCGCCGGAAAGCTCGGAATGGACGAGCTGTTCGAGCAGAGCCGAAACATCTTCGTCGGCGATTCCAGCGAGCCGTCGAAGTTCACCAAGCAGATCGCCTTCAACGTCATTCCCCACATCGACGAGTTCCTCGACGACGGATCGACCAAGGAGGAGTGGAAGATGGTCGTTGAGACCAAGAAGATCCTCGACCCGAAGATCAAGGTGACTGCAACCTGCGTTCGGGTGCCGGTCTTCGTCGGCCATTCGGAATCGATCAACATCGAGTTCGAGAAGGAGATCAGCGCCGCCAAGGCGCAGAGCATCCTTCGCGAGTCGCCGGGCCTCATGCTGGTCGATAAGCGCGAGGACGGCGGCTACGTCACGCCCGTCGAGTGCGTCGGCGAATACGCCACCTATGTCAGCCGGGTGCGCGAGGATCCGACCGTCGAGAACGGCCTCTCCTTGTGGTGCGTCTCGGACAACCTGCGCAAAGGCGCTGCCTTGAACGCGGTTCAGATCGCGGAGCTTCTCGGCCGCAAGCATCTAAAAAAGGCGGCCTGAACCCGTGGCGCAGACAAGCATCCAATTCAAATTGGATGGCGCTGGGTGGGCCGACCTGGAAATACTTTCGAGCGACCAGCGTGCGCTAGTGTCGCCGATTTCTTACTGCAGCGATGCCCTTGATGACCTTCTTCGGATGGGCATAGACATAGCTACGGAAAAAGGGATCGGAGCCGCAATCTTCGATCATGAGCCTGGTCTGTCTGTTCTCGTGGCTGAGACCGCTTGGATCGAGCACAATGACTGGCATTTCGGTGCGCGGCTTAGCGTCGTTCGAGACCTTCACCACTTCGTGCAGCCTAGCTTCAAGTGGCGAGCGTCTGTTCAAGCGGACGTTGTGGTGCACGTGGGTTCCAGGGACGAGCTTGCGCGCCTGTTTCTTGAGGCGGCCTTACGGGTTCGCGAAGAACGCGGTGAAGAAGGTTATCACAAGCTCTGGGGCGGGCGGTTAGGTTTCCCCCGCCGTGCCTTGGCCGCGCTCGAGGCTGCTCTTTCTACCGTTCCTCATGAGGTGGAGCCCTATGGCTAGACAAGCTGGCGGCGGCTGCATGTGCGGAAGGGTCCGCTACACGGCCGCCGTTGAGGACAATGAAGCTTATCTATGCCACTGCCGGATGTGCCAGCGGGCCAGCGGGAACGTCTCGTTCGCGATGAAGACCGTCAGGAAGGCGGACGTGCGCTGGGAGCGGGAGCCCGATTACTACGCATCCTCGCCCATCGCCCGCCGCGGCTTCTGCTCCGCCTGCGGAACCTCGCTGACCTTCGACTACCCGGACAGCGAGAAGATCGACCTGATCGTCGGCTCTCGACGATCCGTCCGGTTTCGTGCCGAGGCACCATTTCGCGTCGGAAAGCATGCATCGCGCCTGGATCAATACGGAGGGCCTGCCCGAGACGAGGACGGAGGAGTATCAGCCTCTCGTCGACCGCTGGGTGAAGACGGTTGGCAAGCTCCCCACTTGACCGTCATTGCGAGCGCAGCGCAGCAATCCAGTGCACCGATAGAGTCGGAAGTGGATTGCTTCGTCGCTTCGCTCCTCGCAATGACGGGTAGATGACCGAAACAGTTGTTCACAAATTCACGGCTTCCGACGGCGCCGAGCTTGCCTGGCACGAGCTGGGGGAGGGGAGGCCGGTCGTCCTGCTCCACGGCCTCTTCTCCAATGCGCAGACCAACTGGGTGAAGTTCGGCCATGCGGCGGAGATTGCGGGGCGCCGGTTCCGGGTTATCATGCCGGACCTCCGGGCGCACGGCGAGAGCGCGGCGCCTCACGCCCCGGAAAGCTACCCGCCGGACGTGCTCGTCCGCGACGCCCGGACGCTGATCGGCCATCTGGGGCTGGAGGAGTTCGATCTGGGCGGCTTTTCGCTCGGCGCTCGAACCGCCGCTGCGATGATGATCGGGGGGGTGCGCCCGCGAAAGGCGGTCTTGGCCGGAATGGGGCTGGAGGGGCTGTCGGACTGGGATCGCCGGAGAGATTTCTTCACCGTCGCGATCGACCGGCGGGACGAGGTAAGCCATGGCGATCCGCACTGGCTTGCGATCCAGTTCATGAAGACGATGAAGATCGATCCCGAAGCCGCGCGCCTGCTGCTTGCCAGCCCCGCGGACTTCGATCCGGCGCGGCTTTCCGAGATCGATGCCCCGGCCCTGGTCGTTTGCGGCAGCGAGGATCGGGACAACGGCTCGGCCGAGGCGCTCGCGGCGGCGATCCCCGGCGCCGTCTTCGCCGAGGTGCCGGGGACTCACATGAGCTCTGTCACCAAACCCGAGTTGGGCAAAGCGATCGCCGATTTTCTGGAGACTTGACCATCTGCCGTTCAGGCGCGCAAAATCATAAGTAAGTTCAAACGCTAACCCGAGGATGCTTTCATGAAGGCCACAGTTTCCGCGCTCGCCATCGCAACGCTTCTGACTGTCGGCGGAGTCGCCGTCGCTCAAAGCTCCAACCAGGGGACCCCGCTTCGGAGGCCTGCCACCGAGGCTCCGCCTGCCGCAAAGGCGGGCCCCACCCCGACGGTGGCGCAAGCCAATGCGTTCGTCGCCAGGGCCGAGAAGGAGCTGGCCGATTTCTCAATCCGCAACTCCCAGGCCCAATGGGTCAACAGCACCTACATCACCGAAGACACTGACGCGCTTGCCGCGCATTTCGGCACGATCGGAACGGAGATGTCCGTTCGCCTCGCCAATGAGGCCGCCAAATATGCCAACGTCAAAGGCCTCAGCTACGACACCAAGCGCAAGCTCGACTTCCTTCGCGGAGGAATCGTGCTTCCCGCTCCGACCAGGCCGGGCGCCGCAGCCGAGCTGAACGAAATCTCCACCCGCCTCAACTCCGCTTACGGCAAGGGCAAGGGGACGCTCAACGGCAAGCCGATCAGCGGCAGCGACATCGAAGCGGCGATGGGCACCAACCGCAACCCGGCCGAGCTGAAGGAGATGTGGACGAGCTGGCACACCAACGTCGGCGCTCCCATGCGCAAGGACTATCAGCGCCTGGTGCAGATCGCCAACGAGGGTGCCAAGGAGCTGGGCTACAAGGATGTCGGAGCGATGTGGCGCTCCGGCTACGACATGCCCGCGGACGAGTTCGCCGCTTTGACGGACAAGCTGTGGGCGGACGTGAAGCCGCTCTACGACGAGCTTCACTGCTACACCCGCGCCGAGCTCAACAAGGAATATGGCGACCAGATCCAGCCCAAGAACGGCCCCATCCGGGCCGACCTCCTCGGCAACATGTGGGCTCAGGAATGGGGTAACATCTACGACATCGTCGCTCCTCCCGGAGCGGGCGACATCGGCTATGACCTGACGGACCTCCTCGTCGCCAATAACTACGACGCGACGAAGATCGTGAAGACCGGCGAGAATTTCTTCAGCTCGCTCGGCTTCGCGCCGCTCCCCGCCACCTTCTGGGAGCGCTCGATGATCACCAAGCCGGCCGACCGCGAAGTGGTCTGCCATGCGTCGGCCTGGAACATCGACAACGTCGACGACCTGCGGATCAAGATGTGCACCAAGGTCAATGGCGACGACTTCGTCACCGTGCACCATGAGCTCGGCCACAACTATTACCAGCGCGCCTACAACAAGCAGCCGTTCCTGTACCTAAACAGCGCGAATGACGGCTTCCACGAGGCGATCGGCGACATGATCGCGCTTTCCGTCACTCCGGAATATCTGGTCCAGACCGGCCTTCTCGACAAATCGAAGGTGCCTTCGGCGGACAAGGACGTGGGGCTTCTCCTTCGCCAGGCGATGGACAAGGTGGCGTTCCTCCCGTTCGGGCTGCTGGTCGACAAGTGGCGCTGGGGCGTGTTCAACGGAACGATCTCCCCGGCCGATTACAACAAGGGCTGGAACGACCTTCGTCTGCAGTACCAGGGGATCACTCCGCCGGTTCAGCGGACCGAGGCCCAGTTCGATCCCGGCGCCAAGTACCACATCCCCGGCAACACGCCCTACACGCGCTACTTCCTCGCGCGCATCCTCCAGTTCCAGTTCTACAAGGCCGCCTGCGACCAGGCCGGCTGGAAGGGCCCGCTCCACCGCTGCTCCTTCTACGGCAACAAGGAAGTGGGCCGGAAGCTGAACGCGATGCTGGAAATGGGCGCGTCGAAGCCCTGGCCGGATGCTCTGGAAGCCTTCACCGGCAGCAGGAAGATGTCGGGCGAGCCGATGCTCGAATATTTCCGTCCGCTTCAGACTTGGCTCAAGGAGCAGAACAAGGGCCGCCAGTGCGGCTGGCAGGGCGGCCGCACCTCCTGATTTCGGCGGTAAATGGCTTGTAAAGGTGGGGCGGGGCAGTCATTGCCGCGTCCCACCTTCGCTATTCGGGGAACAGCGACATGAAACCGGCCATTGCCGCCGCGGCGGCATTCGCCTTGATCGGGAGCAGCGCCGGGGGCGCGGCGCCCCCCTGGAACGCCAAGGCCCCCGAGAACAACGAGGTGTTTCCGGCCTTTACCTCCGATTCGGTCGAGAGCGTCCTCACCGCGATCGGCGCACGCTATCAGCGCTCCGGGACCGCCGCCAAGCCGACCCTCCTTGTGACGTTCGCCAACAACCGCAAGGCGGTGCTGTCGCTCGGCGGCTGCGCGGGCGCGGTCCCTGCCTGCAAGTCGCTCAGCATGCAGTCCAACTGGACCAGGATCGCCAATTCGACTCCCGCCAGGACGGCATCGGCCATCCAGCGCTTCAATCAGCGCTACTCGTTCGGGAAGGCGTTCGTGACTGCCGACGGCCAGCCCGGGATGCAGCACTACCTGACCGCCGATTACGGTTACATCCGGGGCAATCTTGCAGTGAACCTGCTGGTCTTCGCCACTCAGGTGGACCGTTTCGCAAGGCAGGTGCTTGGGCCTTTGGAGGCGAAGCGTTAAGCCTTGGGCTCTCCAGGAGCGCCCGTCTCTGCAGGAACGGCGGCCTCCTTGTCAGGGGCAAGCGCGGTCGCGGTGATCGCAGCCGCCATGACGGAATTTATGGGGCGCCCGTCCTTTTCCCGGTTTTTGCGCGCCAGAGCCCTGGTGCCGAGATAGGCGCCTGCGGTTGCCGCGACCGCTCCGCCTAAAACCGCAGCGGCGGTCAAGGGCCTGAAGCCAGCCTCTTCCTTGGAATCGTCTTTGTTGCTGCCCGGATTATTGGGCCTGTCGCCTGCGCCCATTCTGCTCTCCTGATCCGGCTGCATTCAAGATCGGGATAATGCCTCGCGCGGAGAAGAGTTTCAGCGCCTTCGGCGAGGAGAGACAGCGGGAGGGCGGAGCGCCTTCCCGCCCTGAACTACAGCCGCTCCAGCATGTAGTCTGCGCTGGAGACGCTATAGGCGCCGGGCTCCTCGACGTTGAGCTGCTCGACGACCCCGTCGCGAACCAGCATCGAGTAGCGCTGGCCGCGGGTGCCCATTCCGAACTTGGATCCGTCCATGGTGAGGCCCACCGCCTGCGCGAACTCTCCGTTTCCGTCGGCTAGCATCGTCACCTTGTCGCCCGCTTCTCCGCTTTCGCTCCAGGCGCCCATCACGAAGGCGTCGTTGACGGCGGTGCAGGCGATCTCATCCACGCCCTTGGCCTTGAACTCGTCGGCCTTCTCGACGAAGCCCGGAAGGTGGCGGGCGGAGCAGGTGGGCGTAAAGGCGCCGGGAACCGAGAAGAGCGCGACCGTGCGCCCCTTGAAGAACTCCTCGCTGTCGACCGGCTGCGGCCCGTCGGCAGTCGCCTTGACAAGCGTGGTTTTCGGAATGCGGTCGCCGACGCTGATGGCCATGGGTCGATCCTTTCTGAAGCTTGGTTTGGGTTGGCCGCGCTCTAGCAAGGCTTCGGCGCGCCGGATAGTGGTTGGACGTTGCCGTTTGGTTTCAGCGCCCTATTGAGAAGCCATGGAAGAGCCCAAATACCTGAGCGGTCAGCTGCTCCTGGCGATGCCGGGCATCGGCGACCCGCGTTTCGAGAAAGCCGTCATCGCCATGTGCAGCCACGATGAGGAGGGGGCGCTCGGAATCGGCCTTGGCCGTATCGTGCCGCGGATCGGCTTTCACGAGCTTCTGAGCCAACTCGACATCGAACCGGGAGAGGCGCCGGACGTCCCGATCCATCTTGGCGGGCCGGTGGAGCCGCAGCGCGGGTTCATCCTTCATTCGCTGGACTGGGGCGGGCAGGAGAGCATCTCCGTCGCCGGCCGCTGGGGCCTTACCGCCACGCTCGATATTCTTCGGGCAATTGCGGAGGGGCGCGGCCCAAGGCGCTGGATCGCGGCCCTGGGCTATGCCGGATGGGGCGCCGGGCAGCTCGAGGAGGAGATGTGCGGCAATGGCTGGTTCGCGACTCCGGGCAGCGACGAGCTGCTCTACGAGTGCGACATCGACTCCCGCTGGGCAGCCGCCTTCAGCAGCGCCGGCATCGATACTCGGCTTCTGACAGCCGATTTCGGGACCGCCTGAAACGCACATATAAAGATATCTTTATATTTGTAATTGCCGGCCGCAGAGGCTAAGCACCGCCGTACGCTAACCAGCTGAAATCCACCAATCCCACCTTCGAAGGAGCTCCTCGTGGCGACACAGGCCGAGACCGCATTCAACGACTATGTCATCGCCGACATCAACCTCGCCGACTTCGGCCGCAAGGAGATCGAGATCGCCGAGACCGAGATGCCGGGCCTGATGGCGCTCCGCTCGGAATATGGCGCTTCGCAGCCCTTGAAGGGCGCGCGGGTCACGGGCTCGCTCCACATGACGATCCAGACCGCGGTTCTGATCGAGACCCTGACCGCGCTCGGAGCGGAAGTCCGCTGGGCATCGTGCAACATCTTCTCGACCCAGGACCACGCCGCCGCCGCGATCGCCGCGTCCGGCGTTCCCGTCTTCGCAATCAAGGGCGAGACGCTCGAGGAATATTGGGACTATATCGACCGCATCTTCGCCTGGGGGCCGGGCGGGACCTACACCGAAACCGCCAACATGATCCTCGACGATGGCGGCGATGCCACCATGTTCGCCCTGTGGGGCGCTCGCATCGAGGCCGGCGAGGAGTTTCCTGCTCCCGAGAATGAGGAAGAAGAAGTCTTCCAGCGCGTCGTCCGCCGCCGGATCGAGCAGTCCCCCGGCTTCCTCACCAAGACGGTCGAAGCGATCAAGGGCGTGTCGGAAGAGACCACCACCGGAGTTCATCGCCTTTACGAGCTTGCCAAGGCGGGCAAGCTTCCCTTCCCGGCGATCAACGTCAACGACAGCGTCACCAAGTCCAAGTTCGATAACCTCTACGGCTGCAAGGAATCCCTGGTCGACGCGATCCGCCGAGCAACCGACGTGATGCTCGCCGGCAAGGTCGCCTGCGTCGCCGGCTTCGGCGATGTCGGCAAAGGCTCGGCCCAGTCGCTCCGCAACGGCGGCGCCCGGGTCCTTGTCACCGAGGTCGACCCCATCTGCGCCCTTCAGGCCGCCATGGAAGGCTTCGAGGTCATCACGATGGAGGAGGCGGTCACCCGAGCCGACATCTTCGTGACGGCCACGGGCAACGCCGACGTCATCACCGTCGATCATATGCGGGCGATGAAGAACATGGCGATCGTGTGCAACATCGGCCACTTCGACAGCGAGATCCAGATCGGCGGACTTCAGAACATGAAGTGGACCGAGATCAAGCCGCAGGTCGACGAGGTCGAGTTCCCGGACGGCAAGAAGATCATCGTCCTCTCCAAGGGCCGCCTCGTGAATCTCGGCAACGCCACCGGTCACCCGAGCTTCGTGATGTCCTCCTCCTTTACCAACCAGGTGCTCGCCCAGATCGAGATCTGGCAGGGCGGGGACAAGTACAAGAACGACGTCTACGTCCTTCCCAAGCATCTCGATGAGAAGGTCGCCGCGCTGCACCTCGACAAGCTTGGAGTGAAGCTCACCAAGCTCACCGAGAAGCAGGCGGGCTATATCGGCGTGCCCGTGGAAGGCCCCTTCAAGCCGGAGCATTACCGCTACTAAGCGAGGCGCTCTTTTCTCAGTCGCGGCCTTTGCGAGCGGCTTCGTTCGCGCTTAGAGTCGTGCCCATGCGCTGCCCTTCGCCCGCTTCGGATCCGCTCAGCCGGTGATCGAGATTTCCTCCACGGCGCTCGCGCTGGCCGGGTTGGTGGCAGGCCTCTGGCTCGTCGTCGCAGCGGCGGCGACGGCCGGCGCGATCCGCCGCTCGCGTGCGGCCAACAACGTGCAGGGGCAGGCTTCCACTCTGGGAGCCCTGCTCGATGCTTCGCCCTCGATCCCGCTTCTGGTGGGCCCCGACGGGGCGTTGCGCCCGTCATCGCGCCTCAAGGAGCTTCTCGGGTCTTCAGGCGAGCTCCACCCTGAGCAAAGAAGCGCTCTGGACGAGAAGATCGCCAGGGCCGCATCGACTGGCGAGAGCTTCCAGCACTCGCTCACCACGACGGCGTCCAACCGGATCCTGAAGGTATCCGGCGGACCTGCCCCTCCTCAATATCCGGAAGGCAGCGTCCTCCTCTGGTTCAGCGATGCGACCGAGGCCGAAGAGCGGATGGCGGAGCTGGGCGGCGAAGTTCAGCGCTTGGGCGCAGGGCTCGATGCCCTGACCGGCCTGATGGAGGCGGCGCCCTTCCCCATGTGGCACCGGGGCCCCGACCTTCGGCTTGCTCTGGTCAACAGCGCCTATGTCCGGGCGGTCGAAGCCGACAGCGCCCTTGCGGTGATCCGGTCCGGCATGGAGCTGGTCGACGAGGCCGACGGGCGTAACGCGCTCAGCCAGGCCTCATCGGTCCTCCAGAAGGGGGAGCCCGTCTCCCGAACCGTTCCAGCCACCATCGCCGGCGAACGCCGGACCATGCAGGTCGTGGAAGTGCCGCTTGGGGAGGGGGTCGCCGGCTACGCGATAGACGTCGAGGACCGCGAACAGGCGCGGGCCGATCTTGCCCGGTTCGTGCGCGCCCAGCGCGACATGCTCGACCGGCTTTCGGCGGGAGTCGCTCAGTTCGGCCGGGACCGGAGCCTGATCTTCGTCAATCAGCCGTTCGCCCGCCTCTTTTCCCTGTCTTCGGACTTCCTGGCGGATCAGCCGGAGTTCGACCGGGTGATCGACAGCATGCGCGAAAGCGGCAACCTGCCCGAGGTCCGCGACTTTCCTGAGTGGAAGGAGGAACGGCGCGGGTGGTTCACCCTGGGCATTGCCGCGGACGAAGAGGATTGGCTGCTGCCGGGCGGCAAGCACCTTCGGGTGGTTGCTCAACCGCTTCCCGACGGGGGGCTGCTCCTCATCTTCGAGGACCGGACGGAGCAGCTCCAGCTCGCGAGCGCGCGCGACACTTTGCTCCGGGTCCGGGCGGCGACCTTCGACAATCTGTTCGAGGCGATAGGGGTATTCGCCTCGGACGGGCGGCTGAACCTGTGGAACAACAGGTTTAAGGATCTGTGGCAGTTCGACGAGGAGCAGCTTCGGGCACATCCCCGGATCGACGCTCTGGTCCCCCACATCGCGAACAAGCTCAAGCGGCCCAGTCACGCCGCTCTGGTACGCGAACTCGTCCGAAGCGCGACCGTCGAGCGGAAACAGCGCAACGGGCAGGTTTCGCTGGTCGACGGCCGCCACTTCGAATTCGCCGCAGTGCCGCTTCCGGACGGAAACGCGCTCTTCACAATGCTCGACATCACCGACAGCCGGATGATCGAGTCGGCGCTTCGCGACCGGAACGAGGCGCTGGAGGACGCCGACCGCCTGAAGACCGCCTTCGTGTCGAACATCAGCTACGAACTTCGGACGCCGCTTACCTCGATCGGCGGTTTCGCGGAGATGCTGGAGGGGGGCTATGCAGGTGAGCTTCCGCCCATGGCAACGGAATATGTAGGGGCCATCACGGACGCGGCCGCTCGGCTGAGCGTTCTGATCGACAACGTTCTGGACCTTACCCAGAGCGATGTCGGCGGCTTGCTCCTTGCAGAGGACGAGGTGGATCTTCGAACGCTGTGCCTCGGCGCTGCGGACGATCATGCGAGTTTGGCGCAGAAGAGAGGCATCGAGCTGGCCGCCGATGTCGATGAGTCCGTCGGCTCCGTCATCGCCGATCGGCGCCGCCTGCGCCAGGCCATAGAAAACGTGCTCAAGAACGCGATTTCCTACACCGACGCGGGCGGGCGGGTCCTGATCCACGCCGTTGGCGATGCGGAAGCCGCCACGATCACCATCTCCGACAACGGCCGGGGAATCGACCCGGCCGAACAGAGCCGGGTGTTCGACCGCTTTCACCGCACCGTCGCCCGCGGCAGCGGCGACGATTCGGCGCTCGGCCTCGGCCTTCCGCTCGCCAAGCAGTTCATCGAGGCGCATGGCGGCTCCATCCAGCTCCAGTCGGAGCCGGGAGCCGGCACGACGGTCACCATCACTCTGCCCCGGAAGGCGTGATGCTGATCCAGGGTCCGGAAGCCAGCGAGGCGATGGGGCGCGCTCTTGCCCCCTCCCTTGAAGCAGGCGACGTCGTGGCGCTATTCGGTGATCTTGGCGCAGGAAAGACCACCTTCAGCCGCGGCATCATCCAGGGGCTCGGATTCGAGGGCGATGTCGCAAGCCCGACCTTCCCGATCGTCCAGGTTTACGAGGAGCCGGACGTCCGCCTGCCCCTCTGGCATGTCGACCTCTACCGGATCGAGCACGAGGCCGAACTGGAGGAGCTGGCGCTGGACGAAGCACTCGGCCACGCGGCGCTCGTCATAGAGTGGCCGGAGAGACTCGGGTCCGCGCTTTGGCCCGAGACCCTGCGCCTGCACCTGTCGATCGCAGGAGAGGGGCTGCGCTCCTTGACAGCCACCGTGCCTGCGGCTTGGGAGGGCAGATGGCCACCCCGATGATTCCGCCGAGTTCGGCGCCCGATTTCCTCGCTTCAAGCGGCTGGGAGGGCGCGGAAATCCGCCCGCTCGCCGGGGACGCCTCGTTCCGCCGCTACTTCCGGGTGCATAAGGAGGGGGAGACTGCGGTCCTGATGGACGCTCCGCCCGAGCACGAGGACATCGGGCCTTTCCTCAGCATCGCAGGGCACCTTCTCGACCGCGGGTTCCTGCCTCCGCGCCCGCTCGCCATAAATCGGGAAACCGGGCTCCTCCTCCTGGAGGATTTTGGAGACGAGCGGGTGGGGCCTGTGTTGGCTCGGGAGCCTTCGCGGGAGCGCGAAATCTACGAAAGCGCTGTCGATACCCTGGCGCAGCTGGCGGCGGAGCCGGCACCGGCGGACATCCCGCCTTACGACGAGGAGGCGATGACCCGGGAAGTGGCGCTTCTGCCCGAATGGTATGCTCCGGCGCTTTCTCTGGAAGTCGACGAAGGCGGCTATTACGCCGCCTGGCGCGAAGCCTGGGAAGACGTTCTCGCCGAAGTGGAGCGAAGGCCGGTCCTGGTGCTTCGCGACTACCACGCCGACAATCTGATGGTGCTCCCCGGCCGGCGCGAGCTCGGCCTGCTCGACTTCCAGGACGCTCTTGCCGGTCACCCAGCCTACGATCTGGTGTCGCTCCTCCAGGACGCCCGGCGGGACGTGTCCCCGGTGCTCGAAGAGGCGATGCTGGAACGCTACGTAAGCGCGGCGGGCGTCGAGGACGCCGAACGCTTCCGCGCCCATTACGAAGTGCTCGGAGCCCAGCGGAACACCAAGATCCTGGGCATCTTCACCAGGCTCTGGAAGCGGGACGGCAAGTCCCATTACCTGCCGCTCCAGCCGCGCGTCTGGGGCTACCTAGAGCGCAATCTCGCCCACCCGGCCCTTCGCCCGCTACGCGAGTGGTTCGACACAAACGTGCCGAAGGAGAAGCGCGCCGCCGCATGGACTCAGGGCGTCGCCGCATGAGCCGCCACAAGACCGCAATGGCGCTGCGGCCCGATCCCGGCTGCCCCGTGCCCGAAGTCGCGATGGTGATGGCAGCAGGGCTGGGCAAGCGCATGCGTCCGCTCACCGCTACGCGCCCCAAGCCGCTGATCGAGGTCGCAGGACAGACCCTCCTCGACCACAGCCTCGAGCATCTCAAGGCCGCCGGGGTGAAGCGGGCGGTGGTTAACGTCCATTATCTGCCGGACGCGCTCGAGGCTCACCTCAAGAACCGGGTAAAGGGCATCGAAACCATCGTCTCGGACGAGCGGGAGATGCTGCTCGAGACCGGGGGCGGGCTGGTCAAGGCTCTGCCGCTGATCGACGCCGATCCGTTTCTGGTGGTCAATTCCGACAATATCTGGATCGATGGCCCGATCGACTCGCTTCGACTGCTCGCGTCGAACTGGGACGACGAACGGATGGACGCCTTGCTCCTCCTGGTGCCTCTGGCGCGGGCTACCGGCTATGCAGGGCAGGGCGATTTCCACCTGAGCGCCACCGGACTGCTCCGGCGGCGAACCCGCGGAGTCGTGGCCCCGTTCGTCTATACCGGCATCCAGATGGTGTCGAAGCGGCTGTTCAAAGGCGAAATCCCCCAAGGGCCCTTTTCAACGAACATCCTGTGGGATCGGGCGCTTGAGGCGGGGCGGTGCTTCGGCGCGGTTCACCATGGGCTCTGGTTCGATGTCGGAACGCTCCAGAACGTCAAGAAGACCGAGGCACTGCTGAGCTATGCCTGAGGGGACAGCCCCGAAGGTCTTCACAATCCTGCCTCACCGGGCGTTCGCCGATGCACTCGCCGCAGGCCTGATCGCGCTCTACGGGCGCGAGAAGACAGGCCTTGCTCAGGGAATCGTCCTCGTCCCCAACAACCGCGCAGGCCGCGCCCTCACCGACGCCTTCGTGAGGAGGTCGGATGGCGGTCTGCTTTTGCCCCGCCTGGTCCCGGTCGGAGACCCGGAGCTCGACGAGCGGATCGGCGGCGCTCTGGAGCCGATGGGGGAGGGGGAGGACATCCCGCCCGCGATCGAGCCCGTCCAGCGCCTGATGCTCCTCTCGCGGCTGGTACAGGACTACTTGCCCGGAGAGGTGGACTCCGCCGAGGCCCTGCGTCTTGCGCGGGATCTCGCCCGGACTCTCGACCAGCTGCTGATCGAGCAGGTCCCTCCTTCGCGGCTGGCGAACTTCGCCGCGGACCTGCCGGACCTGTCGCTCCACTGGCAAAAGTCGCTCGCCCGGCTCCAGCTTATCCTGACCGAGTGGCCGAGGGTGCTCGAGGGGCTCGGGAAGATCGACCTCGCCGAGCGTCGCAACCGCCTCCTCCGCGCGCTCGCCAAAAGGTGGCGCTCCTCGCGTCCTCCCGGTTTCGTCGTCGCTTCGGGCATCACCACCTCGGCGCCCGCGGTGGCAGGCCTGCTTCGTGTGGTGGCGCGGCTCGAGAACGGAATGGTCGTCCTTCCCGCGCTCGACCTGGAGATGGACGAGGAGGAATGGGAGGCGCTCGGGCCGCACGAGCCGGATCCCGCCACCGGCCGAAGAAGGCGTTCGATCGAGACTCACCCGCAATTCCACCTGAAGCTCCTGCTCGACCGGATGAGCGTCGGCAGAGGCGAAGTTCGTCGCTGGCGCTGGGGCGGGGGCAGGGACGCGCCTGCGGTGCGGAGCCGGGCTGTCGCGAATGCAATGAAGCCGGCGGCCTTCACCCACAGCTGGCAGACGCTCCCCCCCGCCCAGCGGCGGCTGACCGGAGTCAGGGGACTCGAAGTTGCCGATCCGGCCGAGGAGGCTCAGGCGATCGCGCTCGCTCTTCGCGAAGCGCTGCAAGTGGCAGGCCAAACTGCTGCGCTGGTGACACCGGACCGGAATCTGGCCCGCCGGGTCTCGGCACATTTGAAGCGCTGGGGCATCGAGGCGGACGACAGCGCCGGGCGGCCATTGGGCGAAACTCCCCCCGGAGTGCTGCTCCTCGCCCTCGCCGCTGCAGCGGCCGAGAAGTTCGCTCCTGTCCCGCTGCTCGCCTTGCTGAAGCACCCGCTGGTGATGAAGGGCGACGGGCGGATCGAGTGGCTGGAGGGGGCCCGAAGCCTCGATCTGGCGCTGCGCGGCCCGCGCCCGCGCGTGGGGCTGCAGGGGATTGGCGAGCATCTTTCGGACGTGAGCGGGCGCGACGCCCGCCAGCGCGCGTCCGCGGCCCTATGGTGGAGGGACGTGCTTCCGCTTCTCCAGCCGCTGGAGCGCGCTTTCGGGGAGGCGTCGTCGCTGGCGAAGCTTCTTGCGGCGCTTCGTGACTGTGCCTCGATCCTGAGCGGCAACCAGGTCTGGGCCGGGCCGGCCGGGCGGGCTGCGGCGGAGCTGTTCGAGTCGCTTGAGGAACATGCGGGCTCCGGTCCCAGCAGACTCCACCCGGCGAACCTGCCTCCGCTGCTCGAGCAATTGATGGAGGGGGCGGCGGTTCGGCCTGCCTTCGGTCAGCACCCCCGAATCTTCATCTGGGGCCTGCTCGAGGCGCGGCTCCAGCATGCCGACGTGATGATCCTGGGCGGTCTCAACGAGGGCACCTGGCCCGCGCTTCCGACGCCCGACCCCTGGCTTGCCCCGCGGATCCGGGCGGAACTAGGCCTGCCCAGCCTGGAGCGCCGGATCGGGCTTTCAGCCCACGACTTCGCAAGCGCCCTTGGCGCAAGGAACGTCCTCATCACCCGCGCCCGGCGCGACGCTCGCTCGCCTGCAGTCGCGTCGCGCTTCTGGCTGAGGCTTGAGGCGATGACCGGGGGGCTGACCCGAGCGCCGCACCATCGACGCTGGGCCCAGGCGCTCGACAAGCCCGAGCGTCATTCGCCCACCAGGCAGCCGGCACCCGTCCCTCCCGCGATGGGTCGGCCGAAGAGGATCGCCGTGACGGACGTCGATCGCCTGAAGGCCGATCCGTTCGCCTTCTACGCGCGCAAGATGCTGGCGGTGTCCGCGCTGGACGCCGTGGACGCCGACCCGAGCCCCGCCTGGCGCGGAAGCGCGGTCCACGCCATTCTCGAAGCGTGGATGAAGGAGGACGATTGCGATCCGTCCCGCCTTCGGGCGCGTGCCGAACGCTTGTTGGCGGAAAGCACTGCCCACCCGCTGATGCGGGCGCTGTGGGAGCCTCGGCTTCTGGAGGCGATCGACTGGATCGCTGAGGAAGTCGCCAGCGGCAAGGAAGCGGGCCGGCTCCCGCTCGCCGCGGAAGCGAAGGGCGAGGTGAAGCTCGGCGAGGTCTCCCTCTACGGAGTGGCGGACCGGATCGACCGCCTCGCCGACGGATCGCTCGCCATCGTCGACTACAAGACCGGAAAGGCCCCAAGCGGCAAGGCGGTGGCGGAAGGCTATTCGATGCAGCTCGGCCTTCTCGGGCTTATCGCGGAGCGGGGGGGATTCGCTGACATCGAGGGGGTTCCTGCGGCGTTCGAATATTGGTCGCTCGCAAAGGACAAGGGCCGGCTCGGCCATGTTTCCAGCCCGGTGGGCGGCAGGAACGGGATCGACCCGGCCGACTTCACGATGATGGCCGAGCGAAACTTCATCGCCGCGGCCGAGAAATGGCTGACGGGAGAGGAGCCTTTCACCGCCAAGCTTCACCCGGAGCATGCGCCCTACGGCGATTACGACCAGTTGATGCGCCTCGACGAATGGTACGGCTGGGACTGATCCGGCCTTACCTTGCGCCTTCGAACAACCGCCTCAGGAACACCGTCTCGACCTCGCGGCGAAGGTCGTTGTTGTGCTTCTTGAGGAAGCCATGGCCCTCGTCCGCGAAGACCACGTACCAGGCGTCCACCCCGTTCTGGCGAATGCCGGCGACCACCTGTTCGGACTCCGACTTCGGCACCCGCGGATCGTTCGCCCCCTGCATCACCAGCATCGGCTTGGTGATTTTGCGCACGTTGGCGAGCGGGTTGATGCGCTGGAACACCGCACGCATCGCGGGGTCGCGCTCGTCGCCATATTCGGCCCGCCGGTTGTCGCGGCGATAGGCTTCGGTGTTGTTGAGGAAGGTGATGAAGTCGCTGATCCCGTAACGCTCCACCCCGCCGACCAGCCGGTCGGCGTAGTGGGTCATGGCAGCGAGCGACATATAGCCCCCATAGCTCTGGCCGTAGACCGCGACCTTGTCCTTATCGAGGTCCGGCTGCTTCGCGATCCAGTCAAGCAGAGCGCCGATATCGCGGACGCTGTCCTCGCGCTTGGGGCCGTTGTCGAGGTTCAGATATTTGGTGCCGTAGCCGTCGCTTCCGCGCACGTTGGGCAGGATGACCGTGGCTCCGAGGGTGTTGGCCATGTACTGGGCGCCGGGGTTCCAGCCCGGCCGGGTCTGAGCCTCCGGCCCGCCATGAATGTCGATCACCACGGGAGTCCGGGCGCCCGCGGGCACATGCGCCGGACGGTAGACGAAAGCGGGGACCGAAAGCCCGTCGAACGAGGTGAAGCGGACGAGGCGCGGCTCAGCCAGCCGGGCGGGGTCGAGGCCTCCAAGCTCCGAGAAGGTCCAGCGCGAAAGCTGTCCCCCTGCCACGTCCCAGCTCCAGACGTCGCCGGCGGACCTGGCCGTCGAAAGGCTCACCGCAAGCTTCGAGCCGTCGGGCGAGAAATCGAGGCCCGTCAGAACCCCGCGAGGAAGGTTCGGCTGGGGAAGCGCCCGCCGAGTGACCCGGTCGGTGAGGACGACTCGGGAATAGCCGTCCTCGTTGATCGAATAGGCAAGCACCCGCCCGTCGTCCGTCAGGTCATACGCTTCGACGTCCCAGCGCAGGTCCGGAGACAGCATCGTGCGCTTGCCTGTCCGAAGGTCGATCTCGACCAGCCGCCGAACGTCGCTGCCGTGATCGGTGATCGTGATGATCCCGTTGCCGTCGGGAGTGAAGCGGGCGCTTTCGTAGCGGGCGGCCTGCTTGGTGAAGGGAAGCTCGGTGGTCCGGCCGGTCGCCAGGTCCAGAAGCGACAGGCGGGTCTCGCGGTTCGAGAAGTTGCGCGCCAGGAGGAGCGTCTGCTTGTCGGGCGACACGTCGACCGGGCCGCTCGCCCCGGTGCCCTGATAGGCGAGCCGCCTCGAAGCGGGCGCGGCCGGGTCGGCAACCATGATCGCGTAGTCGCCCGACCCCTTGACCGCTCTCGACCAGGCGGCGAGCCGACCGTCCTTGCTGAACACCACCGATTGGTTGCGGGTTCCGGGCTCGGTCAGCGCCGCGGGTTCGCCCGTCAGCCCCATGGAGTAAAGCTGGAACCACTCGTCACCGCCCGTGTCCCGGGTGATGACGAAGCGGTCGCTGCCCGGAACCGCCCAGGCTCCGCCCACCGGCTCGTCGAAGAACGTGACCTGGGTTCGCGCCGCGCCCGGAGCCGCGACTCTGTGCAGCTGGTTGGTGGTTCCGAAGCGGGTGGTGATCAGCATGGAGCCGTCGGGCAGCCAGTCCTGGAACGTCGCTTCCCGGTAATTCTGGTAGCGCTGAACGGCCGACTTCACCTCCGCAGGGATGGCAGGGACATTCTCAAGCGTAGCCGATCCGATCTGCCGCCGCTCGACCGGAGCCTGGGCGAGGATAGGGGAGGCGGCTGCAAGCAGGAGAGCGGCGACGAACGCTGATCGCATGATATGCTCCTTCAAAGGTTCAATAGGCGGGCTTCAGAAGCCCTTCGATGACGTGGTGCTGCTCGACCGTCTCGAGCTCGTCCACCATCCGGTAGGTGAGGTGGTTGAGAACTCGTGGCGGAAGGGTCTCGGCATAGGCTTTGGTGACCTGCAGGTCGTGGTGGTTGGCGTTGGTGGCGTCGGGGGCATCCACTCCCACCACCAGCACCGGCCGCGCCACGTCCGAGCGGTTGGCGGTGCCGCGATGGACGGTCAGCGCCGA
>DASYWC010000203.1:0-3532 GCA_035936615.1 Allosphingosinicella sp.
GACCTAGTCGTCGTAGTGCGTGTGCACCCGGTGGATCAGGTCGTCGTCGTCGGTTGTGGTTTGGATCTGCTGGCTAAGCCAGCCTTGGACCGCCCCCACGTCCGTCGGTTCGATTGTTATCACGGAAACCTCTGCAAGGCCAATGTTCTTTGCAGCAGCGAAACTTTCGAGTCCGGAGAACAGCGTCGGCGCCTTTTCCGGCCCGTTGTTCGTGAAAATCATGGGAGTGCAACGGCCATCGGTAGCTCGCATCCGCTTCTGCAGGTCATGGACCGACGCGCTGCCTAGCAGGTGGCCGACCCGTTCAAGGGCTTCCTCGCCCAGGATAGCCTGCACAACCTCGATCGAGACGCGGTGGAGCTCGCCTTCGGCGGTCCCCAGCCGGACCCGCTCTGGGCCGACAGATGATGCAGCTGGCGGAGGCTCGGTCGCCGGGGGAGGTGCTTGGTAGACCTCCTCCTGCACAACCATGGAGCCATCGCCGAACACGTCGCTGAACAGCTGCTCGCCATCCTCCTCAGTGTCCGGTGCCGCCGGCAGGTCCGCTTCCGGCTGTGCCGGACCCTCCTGGACTTCCTCGTGCTCCACAGCCGCGGTGGCCTCGGTGGAGGAGGTTTCCTGGACGGCTTCCTCCGGCTGGTCTGCCTGTTCAGCGGGCTCGCCGTCGAACATGGCCTCATTGGCCGCAGGGGCCTCCGGGGCTGGCTTTGCAGCTGGTTTCCGCGCGTTCCTTTTCTTCGAGCTCGGCTTCGCCATTGCACTCCCTTTCCCGGCTGGGCTCGGCCTCTGCCATCCCAGCCGAAACCGTTGATTATCCAGCCATCGCCTGGCGCTGCAAATTCTCCATGTCCTTGAGCTGCTCGGGCGTGAGCGCCTCGAACTGCTCGTCGGTCATGTTGAGGTAGGCGGCCAGCTGCGCCTCGACTGAGGTTCCGCCGCCATTGGCGCGTGCCGGTCCGCCATGCGTACGGGGAGGCTCCGGACCGGTCAGGCGCGGATCCGTGGGGTTGTCCGCGATCGGCTGCGGCGCCTGGAGGAAATTACCCCGTACGTCGATGATGCCGGCTTTAAGGAGGTTGCCGGCCACGCGCGCCAGATTGAGCACCACCAGGTCGCGACCGTCGCTAACACTGCGCAGCTCCTCCGGCGTGTAGCCAACCTCTGCGCCGAAGGCGAAAATCTCCGGAGCCGTTTGCTGGAAGTCGGGAATGTAGGTCGCCGCAAAGCCGATGGCGTCGTCGATCCTCGCGCTGTGCGCCTCAGCCTCGGCGTCAGCGAGCTCCTGGTCCAAGCGCTCGTTATGCAGCGCGAGAGTCGCCGCGTCCGGATCGTCCTTCAGCTTGCCCTCGAACTCCGTCCTGCGGCGCTCGATGTCCTGTCTTCGCTCCTCGAGACGAGCCGCGGCTTGGGCCGCAGTCTCTCCCGATTGCCGCGCGCGGAAGCCTTCACGGTTCGCGCGCTTGTTCGCATTGAAGGCGAGCTCCGCCAGCTGCTCCGGGGTCTTGTCCTTGTGCTTTTCCAACCATGACTGGAATTCGGGGTTCTCGCTCGTGCCCGCGACAGGTCCCGCCGGGTCAGCTGCTGGCGGCGCCGCAGGATCAGCTCCAGGGTCGGCTGCGGGTGCGGGCGCCGGCGGAGACGCGGCCGCGGGATCGTCAGGCGCCGGAGCCTCGTCGGAGGAATCGGGGGGCGGCGGCGTGTTGTCCGTCTCCAGCGCCTTCAGGGCAGCCTCCTCCTCTGCGGAGAGTTGATCCTCGTCGTAGGCTGGTGCGCCAGACCCTTTGGTGCCTGCCATGGTCGTTTCCTTCTAAAGTGGGGCGACTGGCTCGCCCGGGGGAGGGAGGGTGCGAGGATCCGGCATGCCGGGCTGCCACCCGACAGGCGGCTCCAGGCCGTTGCTGAGATTGTGCCAGGCCACCATCCGCTTCATGGCGTCGCGAATGTGTGGGGCCATCGGCAGCAGGTCGACGAACTCCGCCGGGATCGGCACGCCCTCCTTGAGGAGCGACGGCAGCGTCGTCTGCATGATGTTCAACGTGCCGATGCGGTCGTTGAGGGTCGCGTTCGTCTCCTCAACGACCAGGTCGTACCGGCCCAGCTGCATTTGCTCCGTCATTTCGACGTACTGCGTGCCTTCCTCGCCGAGCACGCGGATGCGGCGGCCGCGGGAGACGTAGGTCTGGATGAAGGACAGAAGGACCTTGCCGAGCTCCTTTTTAGAGCGGCGGTTGTTGTCGAAGATCGGCGCGAGCACCGTCTTTGCCGCCTTACTGCGCATCTCCATGACGACGCCGGCATCCTGCCCTTGGCGCTGTCCGGTCATTTCGACGTTGACGCCGCAAATTTCCCGCATGGCTTGGGGCCGCGAGAGCGCCATATCAATCAGGTGGCGAGGAATGTCCGGCGTCCGGATCTGCTCCGGCTTGCCCCGGCTCGCGTTATACTCGAGCATCTGCCCGGGCTTAGCGACCTTTTGCTCCCACTCCTGCTTGTTGTGGAAGACGCCCTTCGGCCCCATCCAGGAGGCCTTGGGCATGAGCTGCATGAGCTGCACGATCGCCGACTGCTCGACGTTGTGCTGACGCTGCGGGTCCATGAGCGGCCGGAGTAGCCCGAACCACTCTCCTTTGACCTTGTCGTGCAGCGCGCGGAACGCGACGTAGGGCGGGCGCTTCAGCTCCTTGAGCGGCGAAGCCATTTTCTCGAGCAGGCACTCGTAGCTCGTGAACGCCTGGTAGACGCGCTTGATCGGGCGCTGCTTCGCCTGGAGGGGCTTCGGCATTTCTGGCTTCGGCGGTGGCGGCAGGCCCGCGCCTTCGGCCGCCAGCGACGCCATGTTGAACTCGGCGGCTGCGGAGCCGTCTACCAGCTTCCGCAGGAATCCGCGTTGCTCCTCCGCCCGGGCCATCTTCATGGCCTCGAGCTCCTCGTTCGTCTTTTCGACCAGGAGCCCGGTTGCTTCGTCGACCACCACCCAGCCCGGCTCAATCTGCGTCCACCAGGTTTCAAGCACCGCCCAGAGCTTCTTCTGCGCGTCGTAGACCTTGGGGCTCTTGGGATCGTTCGCGGTGAGGTAGATATCCCTCGATCCGGAGCCGTCCGTCTCGGGCCCGGCCTCTGCAGCGAAGGCGCGCGTGTGGAGCTTTTCCTTCGCGCCGGGCCAGCGAGCCTCGATCTCGTCGTCGGCCATCATCTTCACGCGATGGACGTAGCGGCTGTCGGCTGACGTTGGGTCCTTCGCCAACGGGTCGTCGAACATTTCGTCGTCGTCGACAAATACCAGCTTAATGAGCCCGTCCGGGTCGTCGAAGTAGTCAACGTCAACGGTGACCCATCCCTCGCCGACGGCAGCGCCCGAGCGAAATTGATCGGAGAGGGCGAACTCGCCACCGCACTGGTTCATCACCCACTTGAGCAGCCGATTCAGCCCGTGCGCAGCCTCGTCGTCCTCGTGGCCTTCGCCGTAGAGCTTTATCTCCTGGCGGTTAGTGCGCTCCTCTCCCTCGACCGCAGCCATGATAGTGAGCAGCAT
>DASYWC010000204.1:0-12419 GCA_035936615.1 Allosphingosinicella sp.
GTCCCCGCTCGGCCTGAAAATTAGAAGCGATCGCCATTCTTGAAGCTCTCCAGTATCTTGCTGGCCCGGCATCGGCGATCCCCGTCCAACGAAGTATCTGCGGCCAACGTCTCGATCCTTGAGCGAGCCGCCTCGTAGTCCACCAAAGCCGCAATGTTGCTACGGCTCAAAGTGGCGACCTCCCGGCTGTAGGAGGGAGTGGCCACCTGGGAGATCCCACTGATATTTTCTAGTACGAACAAGAGGCCGTCGTCAGTCTCCATCGCTTTAGAGAGCAGGACTCGGGGACCCTCGGGGTCGCCTCCTTGTTGCCAAGCAAACAACGTGCTGAGCGGTTGCGGCAGAGCGGCGAAATCTGCAAAGGTCAACCCTCGATATCGCGCGACGAGTGCTTCTCCCACAAGGTCGAGCTCTTCGGCAGTGAATAGCCGCTTTGAACTCGGCCTGTCCCCATAGCGACCATGCGCAAAGATTTCGTCGCGGAAGATGGACGATAACCAACCCATTGCGCTACCTTCAGCAAACATTTCTCTGATCACCTGGATGCGCTGGTCTCCCAGAAGTCTCAGCAGCCGTGGGATGGCTCGTTTTCCTCTGCGCCAAATGTCAGGTCCTCCGAAATCCGCCATCGCACCGCCGGCAAGGTCGTCCATCACGTGCGACAATGCCAACAGGAGGTTTCGGGCTCTAGCTGCATCAAGTTCAACATCTTCATTCGAGAGGCGGTCGAGCATCACTTCGGCTTTGGAGACGCCGCTGGTAAGGCGCTCGTCTTTCCAACAGGAAAGAAGCTGCGCAGCGCTCTGCGGAGTGTCTCCAAGCGCAGCCTGGAGAGCAACGTAGTCCGCGTGAACTGGAGTGTTTGTCGGCGCACTGAACGAGAGATAGAGCCGATAGTGATCGGGCTGGCCAAGCGTCGCTGGTTCACGGCTCGCTGGACCGCTTCCTCCGCTACTCTCCCGTATATTTTTGTCTGCTCTCCCTCGCTTAGGAAATCCTCATCGATACCCGGTAGGAATTCAGACAGGCGGTCACTTAGCGTATTGAACGTCTGCCCTTCCCGCTCGAGTACCTCGTCGAGTTTCGCACGAGCCGCGATAATGGCGTCCTCGGAGATAGACACTCGCCCAGAGGAGCGAGCCGCCATCTCGGTCAGGTAGATAGCGATCCAATCGTATAGTGCTGGATTTCCGACCTTTACGAACTGGAGCCAAACAAAGTCACTGAAGTCGACCTGTCCTTTGACTGCTGACCAACAAAATCGAATGGAGTCCAATGTACGGATCACCGCCCGAGGCGAAACGAGATACCGACCTCCTTCCCTGTCGATAATCTCCGCAATGCGCCGTGCTTCCGGTCGACCCGTGACGGTATGCAGCGCACTTAGCTCGCTCTCGAACCAGCGGCGCAAATCAAACGCCTCAGGGATCGGCACTGGAACTGTGATTTGGACGATCTTTTCAACATACGCGTGACCGTCGTCGACATTTGCTGCCACCTCGACGGCGTGCGCCACCTTGTCGACATCATAGCCGAGCACGTACGTAATGTTCGGGAAATCTGCGACTGACCGCACCAGCCGTAGGACCTCGACAACTTCCCGGGGCTCGAGCCGATCCACGTCGTCAATGAGCACCACCAGAGGCCGAGGCAGCCGCTTCAGACGTCTTGAAACCGTGTCCTTCAGAGTCGACAGGGAAGGAACGTTCTTCTTCGATGCAGCGTCGGCTACATCGCTAACGAATGCGCCGATGGTTCCTAGCCAGGGAACAACGAGGCCCGCCGTCTTTGTGACCTTACCGACTCCGCCAAGGTTGGACGCAAATTCCCGCACCGCGTCGCCTGCTTTACGAGCGGCTCTTACTGAGACACCCGTCGCATCGCCCCCATCATGTTCAATTCGATCAATCCCGCTGGCAATTTCAGCAAAGAGTGCGCGCAGAAGCGAATCCCGGTCTCCCACGAGCCACGGCCTGAATTCCACCACGTGGGGCTGGTTGGGCAGATCGCGAGCTTCTATCGCCGCTTGAGTCAAGTTGAGAAGGCTAGTTTTTCCCGACCCCCAACGGCCTAAAACTCCAATGACCAGGCCTGCGGTCGCAACCCCGAGCGACAAGGCTTCGGCCAAACGCTCAGCCACGCCCTTGAAGCCCAACCGATCGATGCCATCCTTCGAGAGGGCGCGGTCCCCTTGAATGTTACCCAAGCAAAATTCCAGAGCTACGACGTCGCGTCGAGGACGGCGCCAACTTTGTATTCTCCCTCGCAACCTCCACGAGCTTTATCCCCGATGAAGCCGAACCCTAATAATGCACCGCCCGCCCATACGCATCGAGGACGCTCTCGTGCATCATCTCGCTTAGCGTGGGATGCGGGAAGATGGTGTGCATCAGGTCTTCCTCGGTGGTCTCCAGCTGGCGGGCGATGACGTAGCCCTGGATCAGCTCGGTGACCTCCGCTCCGACCATGTGCGCCCCGAGCAGCTCGCCCGTCCCCTCGTCGAAAACGGTCTTGATGAAGCCCTCCGCCTCGCCGAGAGCGATGGCCTTGCCGTTGCCGATGAAGGGGAACTTGCCGACCTTGACCTTGCGGCCCTCCTCCTTCGCCTTCGCTTCAGTCAAACCGACCGAAGCGACCTGAGGCCGGGAGTAGGTGCAGCCGGGGATGTTCCAGGTCTCGAACGGGTGCGGCTTCTTGCCGGCTATGGCCTCCACGCAGACCACGCCTTCGTGGCTGGCCTTGTGAGCGAGCCACGGCGGGCCGGTGACGTCGCCGATCGCGTAGACGCCCTCCACGTTGGTTCGGCCGTATCCGTCGACCAGGATGTGGCCGCGCTCGGTCTTCACGCCCAGCGCCTCAAGCCCGATATTCTCGGTGTTGGGGACGATGCCGATGGCGACGATGGCGTGGGAGAACTCCTCCACTGCGCCGCCCTTGAGGGTCGCCTTCACGCCGTTGGCGCCGGGCTCCAGCTTCTCCACTCCGGAGCTCACATGGATCTTCATCCCCTGCTTGGTCAGCGCCTTGTGCATGAAGGCCGAGACTTCCTCGTCCTCGACCGGAAGGATCCGGTCCAGCATCTCGACGATGGTCACCTCGGCCCCCATGTCTGAATAGAAGCTCGCGAACTCGACTCCGATCGCACCCGATCCGATCACCAGCAACTTGGTCGGCATCACCTTGGGCACCATTGCGTGGCGGTAGGTCCAGATCCTGTCCCCGTCCGCCTTCGCGAACGGCAGGTCGCGGGCTCGGGCGCCGGTTGCGATCAGGATGTGCTTGGCCTGAAGCTCCGTCGTCTTGCCGCCACTTGTGACGCTCAGCTTCCCCTTGCCGGCGAGCTTCCCTTCGCCTTCGAACACCGCGATCTTGTTCTTCTTCATGAGCCCTTTGACGCCCATGTTGAGCTGTCCGGCGACCTTGCGGCTTCGCTCGACGATGGCGGCGAGGTCGAAGCCTACCTTCTCGGCACTTAGCCCGTAGGAGCTGGCGTGGGTCAGGTAATGATTGATCTCGGACGTGCGCAGGAGGGCCTTGGTCGGGATGCAGCCCCAGTTGAGGCAGATTCCGCCGAGCTTCTCGCGCTCCACGATCGCGCATTTGAGGCCGAGCTGGCTCGCCCGGATCGCCGCGACATAACCGCCCGGCCCGGAGCCCAGAACGATGAGATCGAATGTGTCAGCCACTTGCTACTCCCGGTTGGCGCTTCACCGGTTGGACCAGCCGAAGAAGAGCCAGGAAAACAGAGTCACGCCCGCGAACACGGGTATCGAAAAGAGGAGCCCCGGCGAGCCGGACAGCGGAGCGACCGTGCCCCAGGCGGTGGACGACTGCATCCAGAAGCCCGAGGGGCCGCCGAACACCATCGGCATCGCCACTGCGGCGACCGCTCCGAGCAATGCCGCCTTTACAAGGTCCATGTCAGGCCAGCATCCCCAGCGGGTTCTCCACGAGCCGCTTGAACGCCTGCATCAGCCTTGCAGCGTCCGCCCCGTCGATCGCCCGGTGGTCGAAGCTTCCGGTCGCGCTCATGACGGTCGCGACGGAGAGCGCGTCGTTGACGACATAGGGCCGCTTCTCGCCCGCCCCGATCGCCATGATCATCGCCTGCGGAGGGTTGATGACGGCGTCGAACTGCTTGGTCCCATACATTCCCATGTTCGAGAGAGACGCCGTCCCCCCCTGATATTCATGGGGCTGGAGCTTGCCTTCCTTGGCGCGGCCGGCGAGCTCCTTCATCTCCGTCGCGATTAGCGAAACCGGCTTTGCGTCCGCTCCGGCGATGATGGGGGTGATCAGCCCGTTGGGGATCGAGACCGCGACCGCGATGTCGGCCCGGGTGAACTTCAGGAGCTGGTCGCCCGCGAGGCTGACGTTGCACTCCGGCACCTCGATCAGGGAAGCGGCGAGCGCCTTGATCAGAAGGTCGTTGACCGAGAGCTTCACTCCGCGCGCTTCAAGGCCCTTGTTGAGCTCGCCTCGAAGCTTCAGGAGCGAGTCGAGCTGGACGTCGACCGTCAGGTAGATGTGCGGGATCTGCTGCTTGGATTCGGTGAGGCGGCGAGCGATCGTCTTGCGCATGTTCGAAAGCTTGATCGCCTCGTGAGGGATGTCGGTGCTGACCGGAGCGGCTGCGGGCGCGGGAGGCGCGGCGGGCGCCGCAGCGGCAGGCGCAGCCGAGGGCTTCGCTGCTCCGCCGGCGGAGTCGATGTCCGCCTTGATGATGCGGCCTCCCGGGCCTGAGCCGGTGAGGGTGGAAAGATCGATGCCTTTCTGCTCCGCGAGGCGGCGCGCCAGCGGGCTCGCCTTCACCCGGTCGCCAGTATCGCTCTTCGGCTGCGGCGAGGCTTGGGCGAGCGGCGCATCCTGCTTGGGACTCGCTCCATAGCCCTTCACCTCCGGCTGCGGGGCCGGAGCGGAGTCGTCGGCCGGCTGCCCGGCTCCGGTCTCTCCCCCATCCTTAGCCACCGGTTCCTTCGCTGCGGCAGGAGCCGAGGCGGCGGCTCCCGAATCCTCGCCCTCGCCGGCGATGAGCGCGATGACCGTTCCCACCTTCACCTCATCGGTGCCTTCGGCGACGAGGATCTTCGAGATCGTGCCTTCGTCCACGGCCTCGAATTCCATGGTCGCCTTGTCGGTCTCGATTTCCGCCAGGAGATCGCCGGCCGCGACGCTGTCGCCTTCCTTCACCAGCCACTTGGCAAGCGTCCCTTCCTCCATCGTTGGCGACAAGGCGGGCATCTTGAGTTCGATCGGCATGGGATTTCCCTGTCCGGAGAAGTAGCGGTGCTGCGCGTCCAAACAGCAAATGACGGGGGCGGGTCAAGGGTTCCCGCTCGGGGAACCGCCTGTTCCGAGCCCGCCGAAGGACTTGTGCTTGCGGACCTGCCCGTTCTGAAGCACCTTTACAGGAGGGGGGAGCCGAGCATGCGGGCATATCTGATCGTGATCGACGAGACTCAGGAGGCTCGCGCGGCGCTTCGCTTCGCGGCCCGACGGGCCGCGCGCACCGGCGGCACCGTGGAGATATTGGCGCTGATCCCGCAGCAGGAATTCGTCCAGTGGGGCGGAGTGCAGGCCGCGATCGAGGAAGAAGCGCGCCTTCGCGCCGAAGCCGCAGTGCTCCAGGCCTCGGGCGCAATCGTCGAGGAGGCAGGCGTTCGGCCCTCGATCACCGTCAGGCAGGGCGATCCCGTCAAGGCCGTCACCGAGTTGCTGAAGGAGCGGGACGATATCGCTGCCTTCGTTCTTGGAGCGGCCGCGGAAGGAGGGCCGGGGCCCCTGATCGAGCACTTCACCGACAATGCCGGCTCGCTCCCCTGCCCATTGATGATCGTTCCCGGCCACCTCAGCGAGGAAGCGCTGGATCGCTTAAGCTAAACGCTGCGCGATCCGCTCCACGAGAGCGACGCAGCCTGTCACGTCCTCCGAGTCGAAGCGGGCGAGCGAGGGGCTGTCGAGGTCGAGGACTGCGATCAGCCGGCCATCGTGAACCACCGGCACCACCAGTTCGGAAGCGGAGGCGCTGTCGCAGGCGATGTGGCCCGGAAAGGCGTGGACATCCTCGATGCATTGCGGCTCCAGAGTCGCGGCCGCGGTTCCGCACACGCCCTTGCCGAACGGGATCCGGATGCAGGCGGCACGGCCCTGGAACGGCCCAAGCACCAGCTCGCCGCCAAGGTTCCGGTAAAAGCCCGCCCAGTTGAGGTCCGGCAGCCCTTCCCACAACAGAGCGGAGATATTCGCCATGTTGGCGATCGCATCCGGCTCGCCAGCCGTAAGCGCATCGGCGGCCTCGCCCAGCTGCCGATACAGCTCCGCCTTGTCCGCCGCCCCGATCCGGAATTCGTACATGTCCGTCAGGACTCGTCGAAGAAATCGACTACGCCCGTATCGAGGTCGTAATAGGCGCCCACGACTTTCAACCGGCCGGTCTTCTGCGGATCGAGCAGCATGGGCTCGACGGAGGTGCGCAGGTCGCGGACCACCCTTCGGACGTTTTCCCTTACCGAATTGTCGACGAGGTCTCCCGGCCTGCCCCGTGCAGCCAGAACGGCAGGGACGATCGGCTCCACCATTCGCCCGATGCTTCCGGGGTAGAGGCTGTTCTGCTCAACGACCGAGGCAGCTGCGGCCACTGCGCCGCATCTCTCGTGCCCAAGCACCACGATCAGCGGGACTCCAAGCTCCGCGACGGCATATTCCACGCTGCCCATTGCCTGGGTGGAGGCGACGGTGTTGCCCGCGTTCCTGACGATGAAGAGTTCTCCCAGCCCGCGCCCGAAAAGCTGCTCGGGACCAACCCGGGAGTCGGAGCAGCTGACCAGCACCGCGAACGGCTGCTGCCCCTTGGCGATCTCCAGCCGCCGTTGTCTGCTCATCGGGGCCGAGGTCGGGCGGTCGGCGATAAACCGCTGGTTGCCCTCCTTCAGAAGGGCAAGCGCCTGCTGCGCGGTAAGTTTCGTTCCTTTGCCGGCCGGTGCGGCTGCTCCCGCCCCGTGCGGGGCTACGAACGCTCCAGCAGCGGCAGCGCTCATTCCGCCGATGACGACGCGACGGCTAACCTCTGACATTCTTGATTCTCCAGCTCTTCGGGTTCTGATGATGAAGCGCGGGGGTACGCTCCCAGGTTCCGTCGAGCTGTCCGGCAGCTTTGTGTCTCCGTCGTCCAGAGGAGGAGAGCTACTCGGCCGTGGTCGGGTCGATCGTCGCCCTGACCTGCGAAATCTTGTTGGCAGGGAAACCTGCGGTGTCCGCGTGCTGGCGGATCAGCTCCTCGCTCGGCGCCCGGTAGACGCAATAGATCTTGTCGTCGGTGACGTAGCTGTTCACCCACTGAACCTCCGGCCCCAGGTCTCGCAGGACCGAACAGGATTGCTGCGAAGCGCCCTTCAGCTCATCTGCGCCAAGCCCACCGACACCGGGCATGTCTCTCTCGATCACGAACTGCGGCATGTTTTCAGCTCCCAAGTTGTGGAAGCGAAATGATGCCTCCGCTCGTCGCCGGAGTCCAGCCTCACACCCACGGCCGAACGTCTGCTCAGTCCACGCTTGGCTTGCCTCGCGCCTGCTTGATGCTTCCACGCTGCTTCTTTGCGTCCACGCGTCTCGCCTTGGCCGCCCGGCTCGCCTTGGTCTTGATCCGCTTGACCGGGCGCAGATGGGCCTTGGCGATCAGCTCCGCCAGCCTTGCCCGCGCGTCCTCGCGGTTCGCCTCCTGGGTGCGGTAGCTGCGCGCGGTGATGATGATCTCGCCGCCGCTCGTCATGCGGCTTCCGGCAAGCGACTTCAGCCGCTCGTAGACGGGAGGCGCGAGGCCGAGCTTGAAGACGTCGCAGCGAAGCTGGCAAGCGGTCGCGACCTTGTTGACGTTCTGCCCGCCGGGACCCGTGGAGGCGAGGAACTTCTCCTCAAGCGCCTCCTCGGGAACCGCGTAGCCTTCAGAGCTGGACATCGCCGAAGCCCGCACTGACGAAGGTGGGCGGAAGCGGCGCCGTCGCCTCAATGGGGTTCTTGCCCTCCCGCTCCAGACGCAGCGAGAGCGCGTGCAGAAGCATCGGCCCCCTGCCCGCGCCATAGACCGGGTCCCCGGCGATGGGGATCCCGAGCCCTTCGGTGGCATGGACCCGGAGCTGGTGGGTCCGGCCGGTTTCGGGCGTGAAGACGATCACCGCCCGCCCGTCCTTCACCGCCGCCTTTCGCCAGTGGGTGACGGCCGGCTTGCCCTTGGGATCGGGAACGATGTGCCAGCCGTCTTTGGCGGTGGAGGTCTTGCCGAGCGGGATGTCGATCCGCCCCTGCTCCGAGTCGGGCACTCCGTCCAGCACGGCGACATAGGTCTTGGCCACCCGCTTCTCTTCGAAAGCGCGCTGGAAGCGCTTGTGCGCCTTCGGGTTGCGGGCCAGTAGAAGGCAGCCGCTGGTGTCGCGGTCGAGCCGGTGCACGGGCAGCGGCTCGCGCTGAAAGCCGAAGCGGAAATGCTGGAGATAATCCTCAAGGCTCTCGGGCGTGCTGGACCCCGGGTGCACGGCTAGCCCGGCAGGCTTGTCGATCACGATCGCCTCGCCGTCGATGAAGAGGACGTACTTTTCCCACATGGCTCCGCAGTGCCACGACTGTGGCTGAGGCGCAACGAAGCTACTTTAGCAGCGGGTTCAGCGCCTTAACGCCGAATTAACCTTTTAACTTCATTTATCGGGCCGTTAACGAAGGTTACCGGCTGTGCCAGCCCACCGGGTCGGCGAGCCGCAGAGAAGGGGGTAGACTTCCATGCGTGTACTGCTGATCGAAGACGAGCCGACGACCGCCAAGAGCATCGAGCTGATGCTGAACGCCGAGGGCTTCAACGTCTACACGACCGACCTGGGCGAAGAGGGCTTGGACCTCGGCAAGCTCTACGATTACGACATCATCTGCCTCGATTTGAATCTACCGGATATGCACGGCTACGACGTTCTGAAGAAGCTGCGCGCCTCCAAGGTGGAGACCCCCGTCCTGATCCTCTCGGGCATCGGAGAAATGGACTCGAAGGTCCGAGCGCTCGGTTTCGGAGCCGACGATTATGTTACCAAGCCATTCCACCGCGACGAGCTGGTCGCCCGGATCCACGCGGTCGTGCGCCGCTCCAAGGGCCATTCCCAATCGGTGATCCGCACCGGCAAGCTGGCAGTTAACCTCGATGCCAAGACGGTAGAGGTCGACGGCGCCCGGGTGCACCTCACCGGCAAGGAATATTCGATGCTGGAGCTACTCTCGCTCCGCAAAGGCACGACGCTCACCAAGGAGATGTTCCTCAACCACCTCTACGGCGGGATGGACGAGCCGGAGCTGAAGATCATCGACGTCTTCATCTGCAAATTGCGGAAGAAGCTCTCGACGGCCTGCGGCGGGGACAATTATATCGAGACCGTCTGGGGCCGCGGATACGCGCTCCGCGACCCGGAAGAGGTGCAGCAAGCCGCAGTCGCCTGAAAAAATCAAACAATTTCACAAGCCGGCGCGGGTCACCTGCGCCGGCTTTTTCATGAGTGCTTTACGAAGGCTCAGGCTCGCAGGGCTGCGGCCGAGCGCTTCTGGCGGCTTCCGAGCAGATTCGGCGAAGCTCCCTCCTGATCGACGGGCCGGCCAAATGGGCCTCCACCGATTCGTACCGCTCCTGCTTCAAGCGGGAGCTGACCTCCGCGACGTTCAGGCACCGCCCTGACCGCGCAAGCTCGTAGGCGCGCTCGATAACTGAACTGGTGGATGGGCCAGCCTGCATTGTTGGTCTCTCCGTCACAGGAACAGCGCGAATGCGCGGGATCGTAACGGTTCTAGCAGGTTTAGGCCGGTATGGCGAGCAGTCGGCTCAGCGGGACAGCGGGAGCTCGCGCTGGTCCGGCTCGAATCGGCGCCAGCCGTTGGGGCCGAGGCGCTCCAGCGGCCGGAAGCGCGCCTTGTAGGCCATCCGAGGCGAGCTATCGACCCAGTAGCCGAGATAGACGTAAGGGAGCCCGGCCCGGCCGGCCCGGAGGATATGATCCAGGATGATGTAGGTGCCCAGACCCCTGCGCTGTTCGGAATCGGGCTCGAAGAAGCTGTAGATCATCGACAGCCCGTCCGCCTGCTGGTCGGTAAGGCAGGCTCCGACCAGCCTGCCTCGGCGGCCGTCGACGGAGGGCTCCCGGTACTCGATCAGGAAGGTCTTCACCGGGCTCTGCTCGACCATGTCGGCGAAGTCGCTTTCGTCCATGTCGACCATTCCCCCGGTCGGGTGACGAGCCCGCAAGTAGCGGCGCAGAAGGTCGTATTGCTCCTCCGTGGTCCAGGGCTTGCAGGCGGTGACTTCCAGGTCCGAATGCCGGCGGATCATCCTTCGCTGGGTGGCGCTGGGCTGGAATTCGCCGGTGACGACCCGCACCGAGATGCAGGCGGAGCAATCGATGCAGCTGGGCCGGTAGGCGACGCCCTGGCTTCGGCGGAAGCCGATTCGGCCGAGCGCGTCGTTCAACTCGGCGGCGTGGGTGCCGCTCAGCTCGGTAAACACCTTCCGCTCCGTCTTGCCGGGCAAATAGGGGCAAGGTGCGGGCGTGGTCACGAAAAAGCGGGGAAAGCGGAAGGGTGCGCTCACCGGAACTCCAAAAGGCTAAGCCGTCTGCCTGAAACGAAGCTTAGGGCAGTTGGTGCCGCAATGGGAAGGGCCGGACTCGACGAACCGAGGCCAGGGCGCCGAACCGTTCCAGGCTGGGACGGGCCTAGCGGATCTCGACGGGATGCAGGTTGAAGCCAGCTTGCTTCAGCTCTGCCACCAGAGCATCGAGATGCTCCCGGTCCCGAGCTTCGCACTCGACGTCGATGAAAGCGTCCTTGGCTGGAAGCGCGGTGAAGATGCGCTGGTGGTAGATCTCGACGATGTTGACCCCGTGCTGGTCGAACAGCTTCACCACCGAGGACAGCGCGCCGGGGCGGTCCTGGAGCTCAATCCGAAGCCGCGCCATTCGGCCCGAGCGGGCCAGGTCGCGCAGAAGGACGGTGGCAAGCAGCCGCGTGTCGATATTCCCGCCGGTGACGACGATCCCCACCGTGCGGCCCTTGAAGCGCTGGGGGTGGGTCAGAAGCGTTGCAAGCCCCACGGCGCCGGCGCCTTCCGCTACAGTCTTCTCGATCTGCAGAAGGAGGCTGACGGCGGATTCGATGTCCCGCTCGGGCACGAGCAGGATCTCGTCGACCAGCCGCCCAATCACCTCCGCGGTACCCGTGCCGGGAGCCTTGACCGCGATTCCTTCCGCGATCGTGTCGCCTGCCGAGGGCAGCTGGTTGGCCGTGATCTTGCAGTACATGGACGGATAAAGCTCCGCCTGGGCCCCAATCACTTCGATCCCCGGCTTGAGCGCCTTCGCAGCGGTCGCCATCCCCGAAATGAGGCCGCCGCCGCCGATCGGAATGATAAGGGTCTCGATCTCAGGCGCGTCTTCCAGCAGCTCCAGCGCCACCGTCCCCTGCCCAGCCATGATCTCGGGGTCGTCGAACGGGTGAACGAAGGTCAGGTCCCGCTCCTCGGCCACCTGCAAGGCATGGCTGTAGGCGTCGTCGAACATCTCGCCCTGGAGGATGACGGTCGCTCCATGCCCCTCGGTCTGCATGACTTTGATCGTGGGAGTCGGGTGCGGCATGACGATTGTCGCGGGGATTCCGAGCCTTCGCGCATGGTAGGCGAGCGCCTGCGCGTGGTTGCCCGCCGAAGCCGCGATCACTCCGTGCGACCTCTTCTCCTCGCCCATCAGAAGCAGTTTGTTCAGCGCGCCCCGCTCTTTGTAAGCGGCGGTGAACTGGAGGTTCTCGAACTTCACGTAGACGGTTGAGCCGGTGAGTTCCGACAAGGTCCGACTAAGGGTCGTCGGAGTGCGCACCACCGCTCCCTCGATGCGCTCGGCGGCTGCCCGGATGTCTGCAAGTGTGACGGAGGGTTCGGCCATGGACGGCCCGGCTATGCCATCTGGCGCGTCAGGCAAACAAGCCTTATGCGCGGCGGCGATGGCACGGATCGCATTTATCGGCCTGGGCGTGATGGGCGCTCCCATGGCAAGGCACCTCGCCGAAGCAGGCCACGAGCTTACCGTGCAGAACCGCAATGCCGACAAGGCGCGCGACTGGGTGGCGAAGCACGGGGGTAGGTTCGCGGACACTCCGGCCGCTGCCGCAGCCGATGTGGAGGCGGTCATTTCCTGCGTCGGCGCGGACTCCGACGTGGAGGCGGTCACCACCGGCCCCGACGGAGCCTTCCGCACCATGGCGAAGGGCACGCTGTTCATCGACCACACCACCATCTCCGCAAAAATGGCGAGGGGCGTGGCTCAGGCCGGGGACGAGCGAGGCATCCTCTGCGTCGATGCCCCTGTCTCGGGTGGCCAAGCGGGTGCCGAGAAGGGACAGCTCTCGAT
>DASYWC010000205.1:0-3379 GCA_035936615.1 Allosphingosinicella sp.
TAGCGTTCGCGGGCGGAGTCGCCGTCCTCCAGCCGTTGCGCCACCCGCGCCTCGTGGGCCTCCAGCTCATCCGGCGTGAGGCTTCGCTCGTAATCGGGCTCTCCGGGATCGCCTTTCCAGTAGCTGGCGAAGCCCGCAGGGGGCGGGAAGTTGGTGACGAGCTTTCCCTTGTTGTTACGCCAGATCCGGAAGCCGCCGTCCATCTCGCCGGTGCCGAGCCGCTCCATCCAGCCGTCCCAGTCGGCAAGCGCCTTGTCCGCCTCCTCCGCCTCGGGATCCGAGGCCAGCAGCCGCTCGCCCTTCTCGAGCAGCCACAGCAGCAGCTTCTCGGAATGAACCCGCTCCTCCGAGACCAGCTCGCCATGATAGTAGCGGCGGACGATGGTGCCGTTCACCGCCTTGTCGATGGCGAGGGTTGCCAGCCGGTGCCTGATCGCGCTCCGCATGGCGGCGGACCAGGCCGCGGCGAAACCCCCCGCGTCGGCCCTTCGCCGCAGCGCATAGGCGCCCTGCGCGGTCATGCCGACCGCGCGCGCAGCAGCCACCGGGCACAAGGTATCGGCCAGCACCTCGATAAACCCGCGCTGCCGCTCCGGCGTCCAGCCGTCGTGGCGGGCACGAACCGGAACGGGAAGAAAGGAAGGCACGGCGCTGTCGGCGCTGCCCGGGGCGGAGGGGGAGGCTCCGGAGCCGGAGGGGCCGGAGGCCTCATGCGTGGGAGAGTCGCTCATGCGACTCGGCATAACCTATATGGTTAGATGTAGGAAAGGGCTATCCGCATCCGGGTGGCACTTGGATGCAGTGGCAAGCGCTCAGCAGCGCTTCTTGCACTTTCGATATCCTTCATTGGCTGCCGCAATACAAATCGCTGCCGCCGGCCCCGGGAGGCTCCCGCACGCCGTCACTGCGGCCGCGAGTGCGGCCTTGCAGGCGATCTTGCAGAGCGGGTTGCCTATCCGCCACTTCAGCGCGGAGAATGCGGGGTTCTCCGGATCCCAAGCTTCCGGTGCGAAGTCTTCGGGGCGGACGGTGAATGTCAGGTCTTGCTCAATTTCTCCGCCTTCTCGGGCTTGCTCTATCTCCTCGGGGGTGAGGTTGAAGCCGGCCGGTCCATGATCTGAATGATAGCGAGCTGCTCTTGCTCGGAAAGCTCAGAAAAACTCCTGTCGGCCATCTTGTTTCTCCCATTCTGCCCCTGCGGGCCCTGCCCAACCAGGATATGCATCGGAGCCGCTGCTGTCGCCGCGAGACTGATCCGTTGCGGACAGGGCTAGGTCCGGATCGAACTGAACGCCGGCGCAGGGCGGCGCATTGGGGAGAACATGCAGCGCCCGGCCGCTCCCGGAGCGACCGCCGCGGTCACGGCGGACCTGATGGCTCGAAAGGCGGAGACGCGCGAGATCGGCACCGGGCCGCTGCCGGAGCCGATCGCCACCTTGATCGCGCAGGAGTTCGCGGCGGCTCGGGAGCTGTTCGAGACGGGGCCGGTGAGGGCGAGCCCCGAGGCGCGGGCGAAGGCGGATGCGTTCTTTCGAGAGGTGGTGCGGGGGTAGGCAGCCCAATTAAGAGTTGTGTCCCAAGAATCAGGCTTAGCGATCAAATCAGGCGAGGAGGCGGCTTCTTGGGTGTGGAATCACGGATGCTGGGCTCGGGCCAAGAGCGTTCCCGCCGTTTTGGGGCGTCATTCTTGGTTTTGGCGAAAATTCGGCGGAATGTCAGGTTTATCCTCGCTCCGCAGGGCGCGCTCTCGCTGTTTATGCCATGATTCCAGTTCTGCTGAGTCCTGCCCTTCATCAAAAGGAGGCTTCCCGAAGTGAGCGTCACTGGTTTTAGCGGCAGGTCTTTTCTACGCTTGTGCTTGAACAGCAGCGTTCTAGTCTCGCCAAAGCTCAGGGAGGCAATCACGGGCTCCGCGCCGAGTTCTCTCTCGTTATCACTATGAAAGCCCATCCGGTCGCGATGGTCGCGGTACAAATTTAGCAACACGCTGTTAAACTCGGCGCCCGATAATTCCTCGACTCTCCGCTTTAGATAGAGAAGCAAATTAGTCCACGGCAGAGGGTTCATCTCTGTGCCGGAATAGGCATATTTCTGACCAGGGTCTCCATACCACGCGGTCAATCGAGGCTGCAGGTGCTTCTTCCCCCAAACTACCACTTCTTCGTGCTGCCAGATAGTTTCGTTTCTCAACTTCAGAAAAACCTCTTCGTCCGACATGTCCAGTGGCAAGTGTGTGAGGAAGCACACATCAGCATCGGGTATCGGCACCGGGGTGAACCGCACATCAGAAGCGAATAGATCTTGCATCATTTCTTCTGCCAAACCCTAATGGACACATCACCACCCATCTTCACGCGCTCACCACCGAAGCGTTGGCTGTACTCGTCCTCCACCACGTCCCGGCGTTCGTCGTAGTTCATCCGCATGCTTGAATTATCGCGACAGCCGACGAGTTTGAGGCGACGATTTGAGCCGAGTTCCCGTTCTACAATCGCGGTGAAATCACTACCCCCATTGTCGACGTAGACGAATAGGGCGCCTGAACGGGCCTTCTTGATGAGTTCGTTTAGGAAGCCTGTCACAGCGCCAGATGCGTTGTAGCTCCAGACCTCGGAGAGCGAAAAACTGAAGGTAAACATGTCGGATTGAGCGAAGCCCCAGTCCTACGTCCAGTTGTCCGCTTCTACCAGGTCCAGACTTTGATAGACTTGCACCACGTCCGGCGGAAAAGTGCTGGCCAGGGATTTTCGGGGAGTATTCCATCCGGCCTCCCGATCGAGCACCGTAAAATTGATCCCCCCTTTCGGGTACCCGAAGGTCTCCGCGTATTTAACACCACCGAGCATGTCAGTGCCGGGCCCACCTCCAATACATGCGACCTTGAGGCTACCCCGGCGGAGGAGCTGCTGCACCGATAGAGGCACCGTCTTCAGCGCCTCGAACACCCAATCTGCGTGAGCAGGAAGGGTACGATAGACATACGCTATCTGAGATGTCGGTTTGCTGTAATCGACTGGCTCGCGGCTTTCGTCCAAAAGCCTGCCCCGGTACGCGCGCCGGAGTTCGCCGCAACGCTTAGCGATCCGCTCGTCGGGTGATTTCCCCAGGAGACGCTCAACACGCGGCACCAGATCGTCGAGCACCATTTTTGCTCGTTCAAAGTTGGTTGGCACCAATCCTCTCCACAGTGGGCCTCAGCCAGTCTCCCGACATGTCAGCCTGGCATGCCGTCGGGTCAACGGCAAACCTATTCCGCCGCCTCGCGCTCTCGCGTCGAGATAGAACCCCGCCTCTTTTTCGCCGGTGCAGCCACCACCTCAACGCGCGGCCCCTTGAGTAGCGGAGCGAGATAGTGCCCGGTGTACGAGCGTGGTTCCTG
>DASYWC010000206.1:0-7188 GCA_035936615.1 Allosphingosinicella sp.
GTGATGATGGTCGGGCTCCAAGGCTCGGGCAAGACGACCACTACCGCGAAGCTGGCCAAGCGCCTCAGCGGCAAAGATCGCAAGAAGGTCCTGATGGCGTCGCTGGACGTCAACCGTCCGGCTGCCCAGGAGCAGCTCGCGGTCCTCGGCACCCAGGCCGAGGTCGCGACGCTTCCGATCGTTGCCGGCCAGAGGCCGGTGGAGATCGCCCGGCGAGCCCTGCAATCGGCCAGGCTGCAGGGCTTCGACGTGCTCCTGCTCGACACCGCGGGCCGCCTCCACGTCGATCAGGCGCTGATGGACGAGATGAAAGCCGTGGCGGAGGTGTCGAGGCCGCAGGAGATACTCCTCGTCGTCGACGCTCTGACCGGCCAGGACGCCGTCAACGTCGCCAAGAGCTTCGCGGGCGAGGTCGACCTCACCGGAGTGGTCCTTACCCGGATGGACGGCGATGCCCGCGGCGGCGCTGCGCTTTCGATGCGGGCCGTGACCGGAAAGCCGATCAAGTTCGCCGGCGTGGGCGAAGGGATCGACAAGCTCGAGGCCTTCCATCCGGAGCGCGTTGCCGGGCGAATCCTTGGAATGGGCGACGTCGTCAGCCTGGTGGAACGCGCCGGAGAGACCATCCAGGTGGAGGAGGCCGAAGCCCTCGCCAAGAAGATGGCAAAGGGGCAGTTCGATTTGAACGACCTTCGCGGGCAGCTGGTCCAGATGCAGCGCATGGGCGGGCTCGGGGCCCTCGCCGGAATGCTTCCCGGGATGAAGAAGATGGCCGGCGCGGTGAACTCCGCCGACGACCGGATGCTGCTTCGCCTCGACGCGATGATCGGGTCGATGACGGCCAAGGAGCGCGCCAAGCCGGAACTCCTCAACGCCAAGCGCAAGATCCGCGTGGCCAAAGGCTCCGGAACCACGGTGCAGGAGGTCAACAAGCTCCTGAAGATGCATCAGGAGATGGCGAGCGCAATGAAGAAGATCCGCAAGATGGGCGGCTTCGGCAAGCTAGGTGCGCTGCTCGGCGGCGGCGGGGGAGGGGGCCTGGGCGGTCTGCTCGGCGGAATGGGCGGCGGTGCTGCGGGGGGCGCTGCTCCTCCAGCCGGGATGCCGGGTCTTCCCGGGCCTGGCGGCGGAAGCGCCCCGTTCAACCTGCCTCCAGGCTTCGACAAGTTTATGAAGAAATAAGTGTAAGGTTCTAGAAAGGAAAACAGAATGGCAGTTGCGATCAGGCTTTCCCGTGGCGGAGCGAAGAAGCGGCCCTATTACAAGATCGTGGTGACGGACTCGCGCAATTCGCGCGACGGCAAGTTTATCGAGCGGATCGGAAGCTACAATCCGCTGCTTCCCAAGGACAGCGAAGAGCGGGTGAAGCTCGACGCCGAGCGCGCCAGGCATTGGCTGTCGGTCGGCGCCCAGCCTTCGGACCGTGTCCTTCGCTTCCTTGACGCCGACGGCCTGATGGAGCGGCCGGCCCGCAACAACCCCAACAAGGGCAAGCCGGGCGAAAAGGCCACCGAGCGCGCCGAGGAGCGGGCCGCCAAGGAAGCGGAAGCCGCCGAAGCAGCCGCCGCGCCGGTCGAAGAGGCTCCTGCGGTCGAAGAAGCCGCCCCTGCAGAGGAAGCTCCGGCTGCCGAGGAAGCCGCTCCCGCCGAGGAAGCAGCTCCCGCTGAGGAAGCGCCGGTTGCCGAGGAAGCCGCGGCTCCCGCCGAAGAGGCTCCCGCTTCCGAGGGCGGCGAAGGCGACGCAACGCCCGCCGAGGAGGCTCCCAACCACGGGGAATCCACCGACGAGCCCGCCGAAGGCTCGGACGAGGCCGCGCCTGACGAGGGCGCTGAGAAGGCCGAGTAACGTAGCTAATAAGCCCCTCCCCTTGATGGGGAGGGGTTGGGGAGGGGTGATGTCAATGAAGCGCAGTGCCTCTCCGGAGACTTCACCCCCACCCAACCCTCCCCCATCAAGGGGGAGGGCTACTTGCTGAATAAGGTGCCCGAGCAACAAGTCACCCTCGCCGCCATTATCGGTGCTCACGGCATCGGCGGCGAGGTGCGGTTGAAGCTGTTCGCGGAGAGCGTCGAAAGCCTCAAGCGCTATGACGCCGTCCAGGTGGGCGAGCGCCAACTCAAACTGAGGAATGTAAAAGCGGGCGGCAACGGGGCCATCGCCCGTTTCGCGGAGATCGGCGACCGGACCGCCGCCGAAGCTCTGCGCGGCAGCCTCGTCACGGTCCCACGTTCCGCTCTCCCGCCGCTCGAGGAGGGCGAATACTACCACGCCGACTTGCTTGGGCTTCCCTGCGAAAGCGAGGCCGGCGAGCCGCTCGGCACAGTCGTGGCGGTCGAAAATTTCGGTGCCGGCGATATCCTGGAAATCGAGAAGCCGGACGGAAAGCGAGCCATGGTGCCGTTCCGTGAAGGCATTGCGGACCTGGCGGACGGCCGGGTCCTGGTCGACCCGGTATTTCTCGCCTAGCCTACGTTCTTCTGAAGCGCTTCCCGGACGATCCGCTTCTGCTTGGCCAGGTCGTTTCGGATCGTGGTCGCCGCGACTCCGCCTTCGCCCATCGCGTGGCTGATCTGGTCGAGCCCGATCACCACGTCGCCCGCAGCATACAGCCCCGGCACCGAAGTGCGCTGATGGTCGTCCACGACCACGCATTCGGTCGTCGAGGAGATCACCGCCCCGACCTGTTCGGCAAGCTCCGTGTGGGTGTCGGAGCCGAGCGCGGGATAGACGCTGTCGAACGTGTAGTGGCCGTCGGGGGTCTCGAGAGTGATGCATTCCCCCTCGGCCGCCACGGCCTGGCAGGGGCCGTTGACGCAGTGGATCCCGAACTCCTCCATCTTTGCCTTGTCCTCGGCGCTGAGGTCGTGCGCCTTGTCTGGAGCGATCAGGGTGATGTCCTCGGTGAAGCCGCGGATGAACACCGCCTCCGCTACGCCGTGGGATCCGCTGCCGATCACTCCTACCTTCTTGTCGGTGACCTCGTATCCGTCGCAGACCGGGCAATAGCGGATCAGTCCTTTGGAAAGGGCCTCGTCGTGCAGGTCCTCGTCCATGGGCGGCCTCCGGTTGGTGATCCCGGTGGCGAGCAGGACCGACCGCGCCCTGACAGCGCCGCTGCCCCATTCCGCCTGAAAGCCGCCCTCGATCTGCTCGAGTCTCGTCACCCGCGCAGTCTCGATGGCGGCGCCGTACATCCGGGCCTGCTCCCGCATCCTGGCGAGCAGGTCCTTTCCCGATATGCCGCCGGGGAATCCGGCATGATTGTGGGTGCAGGGTATCCAGTTTGCCCGGCTCTTGCCCGCATCCACCACCTTGAGGCTGAGGTGGAAGCGGGTCAGGTAGATTGCGGCTGTGAGACCCGCCGGCCCGCCGCCGATCACCAGGCAGTCATAGTCCATGTCGCTCATGGGCGGCTCAGCGCGGGTCCTTGCGCTAAGTTCCAGCCCGCTTGTGCTATTCCGGCATAATGAGGAAAGGGAGGCGATGAGCTGGAGCGCCACCGTCCTCACCCTTTATCCGGAGATGTTTCCCGGCCCGCTCGGCCACAGCCTTGCCGGGCGCGCCTTGTCCGAGGGAATCTGGTCCGTCGAGGCGGTTCAAATTCGCGACTTTGCGACCGACAAGCACAAGTCGGTCGACGACACGCCGGCTGGGGGAGGGGCGGGGATGGTGATGCGGGCCGATGTGCTCGCCAGTGCCGTCGATCATGTCCTGGAGCGGCAGCCGAGCGCTCCCATGCTCGCCATGACTCCGCGGGGGGTGCCGCTGACGCAGAGCCTGGTTCGGGACTTCGCCGCGGGTCCCGGCGTCTCGATCCTGTGCGGCCGTTTCGAAGGCATTGACGAGCGGCTGTTCGAGGCCCGGCCGATCCTCCCGGTCTCGGTCGGAGACTATGTGCTATCCGGCGGGGAGACGGCGGCAATCGTGCTGCTGGATGCTTGCATTCGGCTGCTTCCCGGAGTAATGGGCGCGGCGACGAGCGGTGAGGAGGAAAGCTTCGAAAGCGGCCTTCTCGAATACCCTCATTATACCCGACCTCAAATTTGGGAAGGGCGCACGATCCCTGAAGTGCTGCGGTCGGGGGATCATGCGAAGATCGCCGCCTGGCGTAAGGCCATGGCGGAGGCAGACACACGGTCAAGGCGGCCGGACCTGATGGAGCGTCATGGGGACGCACCCAGGCAGCCGCCCTCTGGCGCGCGGCGCGAAAACGAAGGTTAGACGCAATGAACCTCATCCAGACGCTCGAGGCCGAGGCCATCGAGCAGTTCAACCAGACCAAATCCATTCCCGAGTTCCGCCCGGGCGACACTCTGCGTGTCGGCGTCCGAGTCGTCGAGGGCGAGCGCACCCGGGTTCAGAATTACGAGGGCGTCTGCATCGCCCGCGCAAACCGCGGCCTCGGAAGCAGCTTCACCGTTCGCAAGATCAGCTTTGGCGAGGGCGTCGAGCGCGTCTTCCCGCTCTACTCCCCGAACATCGATTCCATCGAAGTCGTCCGCCGAGGCGTCGTGAGGCGCGCGAAGCTCTATTATCTGCGCGGCCGCACCGGCAAGTCGGCACGCATCGCCGAGCGCCGCGACACCCGCGTGGGCTCCCAGCCGCAGGTCGAAGCGCCCGTCGCAACGCCAGAGACCGAGACCGCCGAAGGCTGAGCTTCCCGAGCGAAAGAACAGAAGCGGGGAGGGCGCATGCTTTCCCCGCTTTTTCTTTGCTCCCTCAACAGGCTAGGGTGAGGCCATGCACAAACACATTCTTGCCGCGGTGCTCGTTCTCGCCGCCGTCCCCGCAGCCGCCAAGGATCTCACGATCGAGCGGCTCTTCCAGAGCCCCTCGCTGTCCGGGCAGGTTCCCCGGCTTCCCAAACTGTCCCCGGACGGTCGCCTAGCTACCCTGCTCAAGAACCGTGCGGACGACCGCGACCGCTACGACCTCTGGGCAGTGGACACGGCCACTGGCCAGTCGAGGATGCTCGTCGACAGCGCGAAGATCGGAAGCGGCGCAGAGATCAGCGAAGAAGAAAAGATGCGCCGCGAGCGGCTTCGAATCGCCGGCACCAAGGGCATCACCGCCTACGAATGGGCGCCGGGAGGGGACGCCATCCTGGTTCCGATCGACGGCGACCTCTATCTTGCAAGCCTAGACGGAAGCGTCCGCCGGCTGACCAGGACCGAGCAGACCGAGCTCGATGCCGAGGTATCGAAGACCGGCCGCTACCTCTCCTTCGTTCGCGACCAGAATCTGTTCGTCATGGACGTCGCCACGGGAGCCGAGCAGCAACTGACGAAGGACGGGGGCGGCACCCTCAGCTGGGGCTCGGCCGAGTTCGTCGCCCAGGAGGAGATGAGGCGCAACAAGGGGCACTGGTGGTCGCCGGACGACCGCTACCTCGCCGTCGCCCGTGTCAATGAGAGCAAGGTGAAGACCGTCACTCGGGCAGCCATCGGCGCCGAGTCGACCCGGCTGTTCGAGCAGCGCTACCCTGTCGCCGGAAGCGCCAATGCGCTGGTCGATCTCTATGTGATGGCGCCCGACGGGAGCGGAAGGGTGAAGGTCGATCTTGGGCCGGACCCGGACATCTACCTTGCCCGGGTCGACTGGGCCGCCGACGGCAAATCCCTCCTCGTGCAGCGCCAAAGCCGCGACCAGAAGCGCCTCGACATGCTCAGGGTCGATCCCGCGACGGGCAAGTCGAACCTCTTGTTCACCGAGACGTCCAAGACCTGGATCAACCTCCACCAGAACCTGAAGCCGCTGAAGGACGGGAGTCTCCTCTGGTCGTCCGAGCGCTCCGGCTTTCCCCACCTCTACCGCTGGAAAGGCGGCGGCAAATGGACTCAGCTCACCAGGGGCAAGTGGGGCGTCGCCAATGTAGAGGGCGTCGATGAGGTGGCCCGCCGGGTCTATTTCACCGGCACCTACGATCACCCCGACGAGCAGCATCTCTATTGGGTGAGCCTCGACCGCCCCGGCACCCCGGTTCGCGTAACCGAAGCAGGCTGGCATAACGACGCGGACATGGACGAGGCCGCGACCCGAGCTCTCGTGTTCCGCTCCAACCCCAACCAGCCCTCTCAGGTCTACCTTGCCGACGCCGCCGGTCGCAGGCTCGCCTGGATCGAGGAGAACAGGCTGGATTCCAGCCACCCCTACTATCCCTATCTGGACAGCCACGTCATTCCGGAGTTCGGCACCCTGAAAGCCGCGGACGGAACCGCCATTCCCTACAAGATGCTGTCGCCGCCGAGGCAGCCGGGAAAGCGCTATCCGGTGTTCGTTCAGGTCTACGCCGGACCTTCCGGAGGGCAGGTGCTTCGCGGCTGGACCAACCCGCTTCACCAATATCTCGTCGACAAGGGCTGGATCGTCTTTTCAGTGGACGGCCGGGGAACCCCCCGCCGGGGCAGGGCCTTTGCCGACGCCCTCCACCTCGCGCTGGGCTCCGTCGAGGTCGAAGACCAGCTTGCGGGCCTCGAATGGCTGAAGCGGCAGCCCTTCGTCGACCCCAACAAGGTCGCCGTAAACGGCTGGTCCTATGGCGGCTACATGGTTCTAAAGCTGTTCCAGGCGGCTCCCGGAGCCTACGCCGCCGGCATCGCGGGCGCTCCGGTCACCCAGTGGGAATTGTACGACACGCATTATACGGAGCGGTACCTCGGCAATCCGTCGATCGATCCGAAACCCTACGAGGGAGCGAGCGCGCTGCCCGACGCGGCGAAGATCAGCGATCCCCTGCTTCTCATTCACGGAATGGCCGACGACAATGTGGTGTTCGAGAACTCCACCGTGCTGATCGCGAAGCTTCAGGAGGCGCAGCGGCCGTTCGAGATGATGGCCTATCCCGGGGCCACTCACGCGATCACCGGGGAAGGGCGCCAGACGCATCTGTGGAAGACGATCGAGGACTTCCTCAACCGGCGGGTGAAGAACGCGCGCTGAAGCGGCGGTAACGGCGCCGTTCACCTTCAACCCGGAGCCGCGCATCCCCATATCCACCAGCGCGACGATGCGGTAGCAGGCGTTGCCTCAGGTCTTTGGAGAGCTTTGATGGGTTATCGGATCGTCGTCGTCGGCGCGACGGGCAATGTCGGGCGGGAGATTTTGAACATCCTTGCAGAGCGCGAATTCCCCGCCGACGAGGTGGCGGTCGTCGCCTCGCCCCGCTCGACCGGCGATGTCATCGATTTC
>DASYWC010000207.1:0-2073 GCA_035936615.1 Allosphingosinicella sp.
CTGTTGTGCCGTGGTTGCGGCGGAGTGCGGCTTCTTAGAAAGGTCCGCGAAGGGAATATCAATGTTTTTGGCGACGCCAGAACCGGGATCGATCACCCCGAGGGCGAGAGGCTCTGGGTCGGGCTCCGAGGATTTAAGCAACACGCCAGATATTGCTACCTCGTTCCCATCCGGGCGCGACTTGCCGTTCTTCAGAAAGCAGTTCGGGCCATGGGTGCGACGTTCATCCGAGTTGAACGTGAATGCGCGACACTGCGCCCTAGCAGGTTGTTGAAGATCAGGGTGGTATGGCCCTGAAGTTCGCCTCGTCATCGTCCTGATAGGCTATCTCGCCGACGAGGAGAGCCATCGGGCTGGAGTTCGGCCGATCCTCCGCCGCTGACCTGATCGCCTTCGTCGGCTCCGTTCCAGGTGAAGTCGACGGCTTGCGAGGTGCCCCTGCAGTCGAGAACCGCGGTGAGCGCCCCGAATGCCATCTCGCCTCCGCCTTTGCCGTCAAGCGCAATGAAAGCCGGCCCGACCAGGTCGAGATGTGCGCGATCCCACAGCGTCGTCTCAACGATCCGCCAGCGCCCCTTCAGGTGGGCTAGCCGCCTCGTCACGCCGCGGCCAGGAGTTTGGGCAGCCGCACCAGGTTGTACGCCGCCGCCGCGAAGGCGAAGGCCCACCCGACGCGGTCGCGGCCGCGGAACTTGGTCTTGCGCTGCCCGGCCACCGTCTTGATCCAGCCGAACGCCTCCTCGATGCGTTTGCGGATGCGCTGGCTTTGGGCATAACCGGCATGCCGCGTCGTGCGTCGGTCAATCGCCGAGCGGCGGCCATTGGTGTTCCGAGCGACGTGCGGGCGCACGTTCATCGACCTGAGCTCGTTGACGAAGTCCTCGGCATCGTAACCCTTATCGGTCCCTACCGTGACGGCGCACGGCCGATCAGCACGTGGCTCAAGCATCGCGAGGGCGGCGATCCGCTCGGCATGACCATCCGCAGTAGTGAGTCTGGCATCGACGATCAGCCCCGAGCGGTTCTCCATCAGGCCATGCCCCATGAAGCACAGCTTCGCCTCCATGCCGGCTCCCTTGCGGTAGAGCCTGGCCTCGGGATCGGTCGTGCTCTCGTGGGTCTGGTTCGAGCGCTTTTCGCCTTTGAAGTCGACCTCGACATTGCGCCCGCCACGCGAGGGAGGCTCGTCGGAGCTCGTCTCCACTTTGGGCCGGAAGCTCTTCACCGAGGCCCACGCCTCAATGAGCGTGCCGTCGACGCTGAAGTGATCCGTGGACAGGAGCTTCTTCACGCGCGGCTGCGCCAGCACGGCGGCCAGGAACCTCGCCGCGATGTCCCCGTCGAGTAGCCGGTCGCGGTTTTTGGAGAAGCTCGAATGGTCCCAAGCCGCATCGTCGACGCCGAGCCCAACGAACCAGCGGAACAGGAGATCGTATTCCAGCCGCTCCATCAGCTGACGCTCCGAACGAATCGAATAGAACGCCTGCAAGAGCATCGCCCGCAACAGCTTCTCCGGTGCGATCGACGGCCGGCCGATCGACGCGTAAAGCGTAGCGAAATCTCGCTCCAGCGCCGACAACGCCTCGTTCACGATCGCCCGGATCGCCCGCAGTGGATGGTCCGCCCGGACCCGCGCCTCCAGATCAACATAGCTGAACAGCTCACCCGTCCGATTATCCCCGCCTCGCACGATTCGCCTCCCCCTCACCGGACGAAGTGAATCATCTCCCAACCGAACTCGCGAGCCCCTTCTTCAACAGCCTGCTAGAGGTGATACATAGGAAACCGAGCCTCCAGCCGGGTCGGCCTCATCCTCGCCGACAATGCGGAAGGTTTGACGTCTGCCGTCCCCCCGCTCGAACGTGACCGTGCTGCCGAACACCACCGTTTCCGACCCTGGATGTGCCTCGACGAGTTCCGCACTCGCCCGCCGCACCATGTAGTAGCGCAGGTCACGCGCGGCTCGAGCCATGGCAGTGCGGTCCGACTGGACATCGCCGGCCGCCTGCGCGGCGGCGTAGGCATCTCGCGCTGTTGCAAGCGCCTCTTCCAGCTCGGCCAACCCTTTCGGGG
>DASYWC010000208.1:0-2423 GCA_035936615.1 Allosphingosinicella sp.
CGTCGATCCACTTCATCAGGCACTCGCCCTTGCCCGTCCCCAGCGGGGGAGCATCGACGCTTTGCCGCCCGAACAGGAAGCTCCCCTTATCGTCGATCATCCAGAGCAGCTCGCTCTCCTCTATCCCGCAGCCGGCGAGCACAGTCTTCACCTCTTCGCTCGATGTTGGGCGGGAGGAGGAACAGGCGGTCGGAAGCAGGGCCACCGCGAGCAAGGGAGAACAGGAGACGCCCCTCACACCAATTGCCCGACGAACTTCTCGAACAGATAGGTGCTGTCCTGCGGCCCGGGGCTCGCCTCCGGGTGGTACTGGACGCTGAATGCGGGCCGGTCGGTGAGTTCGAGGCCCGCAAGGCTTCCGTCGAACAGCGAGACGTGCGTCGGCCGTGCGTTCTGAGGCAAGGTTTCCGTCTCCACCGCGAAGCCGTGGTTCATGCTGGTGATCTCGACACGTCCGTCCGAGAGCCGCTTCACCGGGTGGTTGGCGCCCCGGTGGCCCTGGTGCATCTTTACGGTCTTCGCCCCGACGGCCAGCCCGAGCAGCTGGTGCCCCAGGCAGATCCCGAACAGCGGCTTCTTGGTTTCCAGGAGCTGCTGGATCACCGGGACCGCATATTCGCCGGTCGCTGCCGGGTCGCCGGGCCCGTTGGAGAGGAAGATGCCGTCCGGCCGGTGGGCCATGACGTCTTCGTAGGTGGCGGTCGCCGGGACCACGGTCACACGAGCACCCGCATCGGCGAGGTTCCGGAAGATGTTGCGCTTCGAGCCGTAGTCGATCGCGACCACGTGAGGCAGACTCTCGTCCTCCTCATATTTGCGGTAGCCGACCTTGCGGTCCCAGCCGCCGTCGTTCCAGCGGTGCATCTGGCGGCACGACACCTGCTTCGCCAGGTCCATTCCTTCAAGGCCTGGCCATTCGCGCGCCTTCCGAACCAGCTCCTCCACGTCGAAGACGCCGGTCGCGCTATGGGCGATCACCCCGTTGGGCGCCCCCTTCTCCCTGATCCTTCGGGTCAGCGCCCTCGTGTCCACGCCCGAAATGCCGATGCGCCCGTTGTTCTTCATCCACTGGACGAAGTGCTGGCCGGACCGGAAGTTGCTCGGGTTGGTGATGTCCTCCCGGACGATGCAGCCCAAAGCGTGCGGATTGTCCGCCTCCACGTCCTCGTAATTGGTTCCGACATTGCCGATGTGGGGGAAGGTGAAGGTGATGATCTGCGCCGCGTAGGAGGGATCGGTCATCACCTCCTGGTATCCGGTCATCGCGGTGTTGAAGCAGACCTCTCCGACCGCCTTGCCTTCGGCTCCGAAGCCCCTCCCCCAGATCAGAGTTCCGTCCGCCAAAGCCAGTACGCCCGTCGCTCCTTCGGGCGCATGGTTAGTCTTGGCGTGGGCCATCTGGCGGGCACTCCGTGAAGGATTTTGCAGCGATGTCGCTAAGGCTCGGCGGGTATAGGCCGGGCGGGGCAGCGTCAATCCTATTAAAATCCCGGCTCCCGTCCTATCGTCATAGTTTATTTCCTACGCCTCGAGAGACGGACATGATTCGCGACGACATCAAAGCCGCGCAGGTTGCCGCCATGAAGTCCGGCGACAAGCAGCGCACCGCCACCATCCGCCTCATCCAGTCAGCGATCAAGAACCGCGACATCGAGCTTCGGACGTCCGAGAAGGCGCCCGACGGCGACGCTCTGGTCACCGAAGTGCTCCAGAAGATGGTCAAGCAGCGCCGGGAATCGATCGGGATGTACGAGCAAGGCGGGCGGGCTGAGCTTGCCGATGCGGAAAAGGCCGAGGTGGAGGTGATCGAAGGCTTCCTCCCGCAGCAGATGAGCGAGGAGGAAATCAGGGCGGCCATCGATTCGATCGTCGCCGAGACCGGAGCCTCCTCGGTCAAGGACATGGGCCGGGTGATGGCAGTCCTGAAGGAACGCCACGCAAGCGCGCTCGACATGAGCAAGGCGAGCGGGCTGGTAAAGGCCAGGCTATCCTGATGCGCGCCGCGTACTCCGCTCGTCCCGAGCGAAGGCTCCCCAGAGCGAAGTCGAAGGGTCGAGGGGCGTGCTGGGGGCGAGGCCCCCACCTCGCTCGTCCCGAGCGTAGTCGAGGGGCGCCCGCACGATAACCGATGCAATTCTGGGTCTACATCCTGCGCTGCAGCGACGGCTCCTACTACACAGGCCACACAGACGACCTCGACAAGCGCCTCGCCGAGCACGGCCAAGGTCTAGGAGCCGATTGGACGAGACGAAGGCGCCCGGTGCAGCTCGTCTGGTGCGCGGACGCACCCACTCGCGATGAAGCATTCGCACTCGAGCGGCGGGTGAAGAACTGGTCGCGCGCCAAGAAGGAGGCATTGGTCGCGGGCGATTGGAGCAGGGTCGGTTACTTTGCCCGCCCACCTCACGAGCGCCCCTCGACTT
>DASYWC010000209.1:0-9457 GCA_035936615.1 Allosphingosinicella sp.
GGCACAGGTGGATTCGGCGGGCGGAGTCATAGTCACCGACTGGTACGCCAATCCCGCCTCGCCCAACGAGAGGGTGAAGGTGACCGCCACAATCCTCGACAAGGACCTTAGGGCCGATGCGATCCGAGTCGCAGCCTCGCGTCAGGTGAACCAGAACGGGGTATGGGTTCCGGCCGCCGTCAGCGCCGCCACCGTTCAGCGGCTCGAGGAGATCATTCTCACCAAGGCTCGCGACCTTCGCAGAAGCGCCGTCGCCGGCTAAAGGGAGTTCTCTTCCATCATGGCTGCGCGCTTCAACCCGCTCGAGGCCGACGCGCACTGGCAACGGGTCTGGGAGGAGCGCGACTCCTTTCACGCCCGTAACGACAGCGGCAAGCCGAAGAGCTACATCCTTGAGATGTTCCCCTATCCATCGGGGCGCATTCACGTGGGCCACGTTCGCAACTATACGATGGGCGACGTGCTCGCCCGCTACCGGCGGATGAAGGGTTTCGAAGTGCTCCACCCGATGGGATGGGACGCGTTCGGAATGCCGGCCGAGAATGCCGCGATGGAGAAGAAGGTCCATCCCGGCGAATGGACCCGCTCCAACATCGCTACCATGCGCAGCCAGCTCAAACGGCTCGGCCTGGCGTTCGACTGGACTCGCGAATTCGCCACCTGCGACCCCGAATATTACGGCCACGAGCAGGCCCTGTTCCTGGACCTGTTCGAAGCGGGGCTGGTCTATCGCAAGCAGAGCGAGGTGAACTGGGACCCGGTCGACATGACGGTCCTCGCCAATGAGCAGGTGGTGGACGGCAAAGGATGGCGCTCGGGAGCGCAGGTCGAGCGGCGCAAGCTCAACCAGTGGTTCCTCAAGATCACGGATTTCGCCGAGGAGCTGCTCGACGGCCTCGGCTCGCTCGACCAGTGGCCGGACAAGGTGCGGCTGATGCAGGAGAATTGGATCGGCAAGAGCGTCGGAATGCGGTTCCGCTTTGAGATCGGCGATCCGGAACCGGGAATGGAGAGCTTCGAAGTCTTCACGACGAGGCCCGACACGATCTTCGGGGCGAGCTTCGCCGCCCTGTCGCCGGATCACCCAATCGCCCAGACTCTCGCTGAGAAGAACGAGGAAGCGGCCGCCTTCATCGCCGAGTGCAAGCGCGGCGGCACCACCGCGGCCGAGCTGGACACGGCGGAGAAGCTGGGCTTCGATACTGGCCTCAAGGCGGTTCACCCGCTCGATCCCGAGTGGAAGCTGCCGCTCTACATCGCCAACTTCGTGCTGATGGACTACGGCACCGGAGCCGTCTTCGGAGTTCCCGGCCACGACCAGCGCGACTTCGAGTTCGCGACCAAATACGGGCTGCCCATCCGGCGGGTGGTTGCCCCGTCCCTGGAGCAGGCCGGGGAGCCGATCGGCGAGGAGGCGGAGAACGGGGGTGGCGTGATCGTCAACTCCCGCTTGCTGGACGGAATGGAGGTCGAAGCCGCCAAGGCCGAGGTGATCCGCCGCGCCGAAAGCGAGGGCTGGGGAGAGGGAACGACGGTCTGGCGCCTCCGCGACTGGGGCGTCTCGCGGCAGCGCTACTGGGGCACTCCAATCCCAATCATCCATTGCCAAAGCTGCGGACCGGTGGCGGTGCCAAAGGACCAGCTTCCGGTGGTTCTGCCGGAAGATGTGAGCTTCGACGTTCCGGGAAACCCCCTCGAACGCCATCCGACCTGGAAACAGACTGCCTGTCCCCGCTGCGGCGGCGAGGCTCGGCGCGAGACCGACACGCTCGACACGTTCGTGGATTCGAGCTGGTACTTCATCCGCTTCGCCAGTCAGCCGGCGGACCGGCCGTTCGACCGCGAGGTCGCTCAGAGCTGGCTTCCAGTCGACCAGTATATCGGCGGAGTGGAGCATGCCATCCTCCACCTCCTCTACGCCCGCTTCTGGACCAGGGCTTTGAAGCGGATCGGGCTGCTCGACGTGGAGGAGCCCTTCAAGGGCCTGTTCACCCAGGGAATGGTGACCCACGAGACCTATCGCTCCGCCGACGGCCGCTGGCTTTCGCCTGAGGAGCTGGACCGCACGGACGGTAAGCTCACCGAAGCCGCGACGGGGGAGCCGGTGCAAGTCGGCCGCGTCGAGAAGATGTCCAAGTCGAAGAAGAACACCGTCGACCCGGACGCGATCCTCGACCAGTACGGGGCGGACGCGGTGCGCTGGTTCATGCTGTCCGACAGCCCGCCCGAACGGGACCTGCCGTGGAGCGAGGCTGGGATCGAAGGGTCGTGGCGCTTCGTCCAGCGGCTGTGGCGGATGTCCGTCGATCAACCGGGCGGCGAAGGCGAAGACAAGGCGCTGGCCCGAAAGCTCCACCATACGATTGCCGCGGTCGGCTCGAACATCGACAGCCTGGCATTCAACAAGGCGGTGGCGAACATCTACGAACTGGCCAATTCCATCGAGAAGGCGCCTGCGTCGGCGACCAGAGTCGAAGCCGTTCAGACGCTGCTTCTGCTCGTAGCTCCAATGGCACCGCATCTGGCGGAGGAGGCTTGGAGAAAGCTTGGCAAGGAGGGGATGATCGCCGACGCTACTTGGCCTGAAGCCGATCCGGCGCTTCTGGTTGAGGATGAAGTCACGATCGCGATCCAGATAAACGGAAAGCTGCGCGACACCCTCACCGCGCCCAAGGGGTCGCCGCGCGAGGCTCTGGAGGAGATGGCGCTCGCGTCCGACAAGGTGGCTCGAAGCCTTGAAGGGAAGACGCCGCGCAAGGTGATCGTCGTTCCCGACCGCCTGGTGAACCTCGTCGCATGACCCGGGTTCCGATCCTCCTCCTCGCGCTGCTCCTTTCCGGCTGCGGCCTTCGTCCCTTGTACAGCGGCGGCGGCTCCGGAGCCGTGGCGCAGTCGCTGCAGTCTGTGCAGGTGGCACCGATCGAGGGCCGGGCGGGATGGCTGGTTCGCACCGCTCTGGAGGATCGCCTGGGGTCGGCGGAGGGGACGGCGCGCTACCGCCTTGAGATCGAACTCGACGACGACATCACCGGCTTCGGCATCCGCCGCGACGACAGCGTCACTCGAGAGCGGCGCACCCTGCGCGCCCGCTACCGCCTCGTCGACGCGCGGCTCGGGACAGTGCTTCTTGACGCCACCGCCGGCTCCGACGCCGGCATCGACGTGGTGAGTTCGGAATATGCCACCGTAGCGGCGGAGCAGACGGCCCTGGAGCGGCTGTCCAAGGAGCTTGCGGACCAGATCGTCACTCGTCTGGCGCTTTACGCCTCGCGCACCGGCGGGGCGCGGTGAAGGCCAACCGGACGCAGCTCGAAAAGGCGCTGAAGGCGCCGTCGGAAGCGCGCTTCTTCCTTTTCTATGGTCCGGACGAGTCCGGGTCTCGCTCCTTCATACCGGCCTTGGCTGCGGGCGCGGGAGCGGAGGCGGAGCGAGTCGAGCTTACAGGAGCCGAGCTCAGGGCGGATCCCGCCCGACTGGCGGACGAAGCGGCGTCGCTGTCGCTGTTCGGCGGTGCCCGGTACATCCTCGTCGAGCCTGCGGGGGATGAGGTGGTCACAGCGGTCGAAGCCTTGATGGAGGCTCCCGCGGCAGGGAACCCGGTCGCGATCGTCGCGGGAGCTCTGAAGGCTACGTCCAAGCTTCTGAAGCTGGCGCTGGCGGACCCCTCGGTCGTCGCCTTCGCCAGCTACGTCCCGGAAGGCCGTGACGCCGATCGCATGGTGACGGAGATGGCGCGCGAGCAGGGCCTCACGATTCGGCCCGAGGCGGCGCGCCGGATAGCCGAAGGCGCGGCAGGAAACCGGGCGATCATCGCCCAGGAACTGACCAAATTCGCCTTGTTCCTCGACGCCGCTCCCGACCGGCCACGGCAGGTCGAGGATGACGCGGTGGACGCGATAGGCGCGGTGAACGAGGAGGGCGATCTCAGCCGCCTCGTGGATGCGGTCGGCAGCGGGAACGCGGCAATGCTGCATTCCGAACTCCTCCGCCTGTCGAGCGAAGGCATAGAGGGGATCCCGCTGATCCGCGCCGTCCTGAGGCGGATGACCCTGCTGGCCAAGCTCCGAGCCGAGGTGGAGCGGGGCAACAGCGTCTCCGCGGTCATGGCGTCACAGGGCAAGGCGATCTTCTGGAAGGAGAAGGACGCGGTGGCCCTCCAGCTTTCGCGCTGGCGCTCGGACCTCCTGGCAAAGTCGCTCGGCCGGCTGCTGGAGTCGGAGCGGCAGGTCAAGGCTTCGGGCGCGCTGGGACCGCTCGCGGTGGACGAGGAGCTGTTCGCCATCTGCCACCAGGCGGCGCGGCTCCGGGTCTAGATCTTTTCGCCGCTGAGGCGCTGGCAGATCATGTCGAGCTGGTCGAGCGAGGAATAACCGAGCGCGACCGTGCCGCCGGTCGGCGCGTGCGCGATCTTCACCTTGAGACCGAGCATGTCGCCGAGCTGCCGCTCCAGAGCCTCAATGTCGGCGTTGGCGCCCTTATACTCGATCGGACCCTCGCCGACCGTGCGGGGCTTGGCCGATCGGACCAGCTTCTCGGTGTCGCGCACGGAAAGGTCCCGCTTCACCACTTCGTCGGCCAGGGCCCCCGGATCGTCGCTGCCGATCAGCGCGCGGGCATGGCCCATGCTGAGCGCTCCTGAGGCGAGCATGTCCCTCACCTTCTCAGGAAGATCCAGCAATCTCAACAAGTTAGCTACGTGGCTTCGCGATTTGTGAACGAGCTTGCCGATCGCCTCCTGGGTATGCCCGAACTCGGCGATCAGGCGCTTATAGGCCTCCGCCTCCTCAATCGCGTTCAGGTCCTCGCGCTGGATATTCTCGACGATAGCGACTTCGAGCGTCTCCAAGTCGTCGAAGTCGCGGACGATCACCGGCACTTCGTGGAGCTGCGCCCTTTGCGCCGCCCGCCAGCGCCTCTCGCCGGCGACTATCTGGTAGCGGCCCGTATGGGGGCGGACGACGATCGGCTGGATGAGTCCGCGCGCTCGGATCGACGCCGCAAGCTCGGCCAGAGCTTCATCATCGAAGTTACGGCGCGGCTGTCCCGGATGCGGCTCCATGCTCGCAACGGGCAGCATCTGAATCCCGCCGCCCTTAGCCTGACCTGAAACGGGGGTTTCCCGCGCGACCTCCCCAAGGAGAGACGAGAGGCCGCGGCCGAGGCCGGCCGGCCGCTTCTTGAACGGGATCTGGTCGCTCATGCCGCCTCCGCCGGCTGGGGAAGCCGTCCGATCAGCTCGCGGGCGAGCGCCATATAGGCTTCGGAGCCGGGGCAGCGCAGGTCGTAGATCAAGGCGGGAATTCCATGGCTTGGCGCCTCCGAAAGGCGCACGTTGCGGGGGATGACGGTGTCGAAGACCGTTGCGCCGAGGCAGGCGCGGACGTCTTCGGCCACCTGGGCGGAAAGGTTGTTGCGGCGGTCGTACATGGTAAGCGCGATTCCAAGGATCGACAGTTGCGGGTTGAAGCGTGCGCGGACCCGCTCCACCGTCTGCAAAAGCTGGCTCAGCCCCTCCAATGCGAAGAATTCCGCCTGAAGCGGGACGAGGATCGACTGGGCGGCGGCCAGCGCGTTGACGGTCAGCAGGCCCAGCGACGGAGGACAGTCGATCAGGCACACGTCCCATCGCCCAGGCGCCGCTCCGGAGAGCGCCCGATCCAGCCGGTGACCACGCTCTTCGAACTCGATCAATTCTATTTCGGCTCCGGAAAGATCCACCGTTGCGGCGACCAGATCCAGCCTCGGCACCCGAGTGGAGATCACCGCTTCCTCGAGGGTGCAGGCGCCCGTCAGAAGCTCATAGCTCGAACGCAGGCGCTGGTCGAGCCCCACGCCCATTCCTGTTGATGCGTTGCCCTGCGGGTCCAGGTCCACGAGAAGAACCTTCTGGTCGGTGGCAGCGAGAGCCGTCGCCAGGTTGATGGCGGTCGTGGTCTTACCGACCCCGCCTTTCTGGTTCGCAACGGCTATGACGATCATCGCGCGGCCTTCCCCCTCGGCTGACCCGCGGGCCTCACCCCTTCCGCTACGATGATCTTGGCATCCGGATCGGTGAGGCTCTGCTCCAGCCTGAACTCACCGTGCCACGAAGCTTTGGCGGCTTCCAGTTCGGATGCGGCATTTCGCCCTTTCGGCAGGATCCAGCGCGTCTTTGTTGTGGAAAACCTGTGGCTAAGCTCGAATAGCCGCTCCAGCGGAGCAAAAGCGCGTGCACTGATCACATCGAACGGCTGCGACTCGAACCTTTCCACGCGGGTGCAGTGGATTGCAACCTGACCCGTGATCCCCAGGATTTCCGCGGCTTTGCACAGGAATTCAGCCCTCTTCTTGCGTTCTTCAACTAGAGCGACAGACCCCGGATGCAGCAGCGCCACGATAAGGCCGGGGAATCCGGCCCCAGTACCCAAATCCACCCAGCTAGCGTCCGGTGCAGGGGGGAAGCGGACGAGCTGCGCGGAGTCCAATATGTGACGTGCCCAAACGCTCTGCAATGTTCCACGTGAAACAAGGTTCTGTCGCTCGTTCTCAGCCAACAGGAATGCGGCGAAGGCGTCGAGGCGTTCCAGCGTTTCACGTGAAACACCCAGCTTGGCACGCGCGTCGCCCTCGTCCACTAGGCAGCCCTGCGGCGCGCATGCACCAAGATTGCAGCCAGCGCCGCAGGGGTGATCCCCCGAATCCGGCGAGCAGCGCCCAAGGTAGCCGGGCGAGCCAGAGAGAGGCGTTCTACCATCTCGTTCGACAACCCAGGAATCGACTCGAAAGACAGATTTGCGGGCAGGTGGAAGCCGTCCTCGGCGCTGAGCTTGTCGATTTCACTTTGCTGCCGTGCAACATAAGGCGCGTAGCGGCAGTCCTCGATCATTCCGTCGAGGACGGCCCCGGGGCACTGGGCCAGCTGAGGCTCCACCCGAAGCAGGGCTGCCCTGTCCAGTTCCGGGAACCGTAGCCAGTCGGCCAGGCTGCGCGTGGTGCCGTCGCCTCGAACCCCTACGCCCAGCCGGTTCAGTTCCGCAGCATTCAACGGCCGCCCGAGCAGCTGCGCAATCCGGCTCCTCTGCCCCTCCAAGAGCGAGAAGTGGCGACGGCGCTCCGTGGAGACGCAGCCGGCGGCGATTGCCTTGGGCGTGAGTCGGATCTCAGCGTTGTCTGCTCGGAGGCGGAGGCGATATTCGGCGCGAGCAGTGAGCATCCGGTACGGCTCGGTCACGCCTTGCAGAGTTAGGTCGTCTATCATCACTCCTAAGTAAGAGTCGGTGCGCTCGAACAGGACCGGCGCGTTGCCGGCCACGGCCGCGGCTGCATTTAGGCCGGCGACGAGCCCCTGCGCCGCCGCCTCCTCATAGCCGGTGGTGCCGTTGATCTGCCCGGCCAAGTAGAGGCCTTGGACATCCCGCACCCTAAGCGTCGGCTCAAGGATTCGGGGGTCGACATAATCATACTCCACTGCATAACCCGGCTGCACGATCTCAGCCCGCTCCAGCCCCGCCATCGAGCGCACCATCGCCAGCTGCACGTCTTCCGGGAGCGATGTCGAGATCCCGTTAGGATAGACCAGATGATCGTCCAGCCCCTCCGGCTCCAGGAAGAACTGGTGCCCGTCACGGTCGGCGAAGCGGTGCACCTTGTCCTCGATCGAGGGGCAGTATCGAGGGCCGACCCCGCTGATCTCACCCGCGAACAGGGGGGAGCGATCGAGCGAGGCGCGAATGATGTCGTGGGTACGAGCATTGGTGCGGGTGACGGCGCAGAAGAGCTGCGGGGCCGACCGCCCGCGGCTCATGGGCGACATGGTCCAGAAGCCATCGTCGGACGGCTGACGCTCCAGCTTCGCCCAGTTGATGGTGCGCCCGTCGAGCCGCGGCGGAGTGCCGGTCTTGAGCCGCGCCAGGGGAAGCCCGAGGTCCTTTAGCTGCGCAGCCAAAGCCGTTGCGGCACGCTCGCCGACCCGCCCCCCGGCACAGCTGCTCATCCCGAAGTGGAGCTTGCCGCCCAAGAAGGTCCCGGTTGCCAGGATCACCGCACCCGCGGCCAGCTCCCGGTCGTCGCCGAGCACCAGCCCCGTGACTCGGCAGCCCTCCAGCTTCAGAGCCTTGGCCTCACCCTCGACGATCCTAAGCTGCCCCTGTTCGCCCAGAAGTCGACGGATGGCCGCCTTGTAACGCCGCCGGTCAGCTTGCACCCGCGGCCCCTGCACCGCCGCCCCCTTGCTCGCGTTGAGCATGCGGTAGTGGATTCCAGCATGATCCGCAGCGCGGCCGATCAGCCCATCGAAAGCGTCGACCTCCCGCACAAGATGCCCCTTGCCGAGGCCGCCGATTGCGGGGTTGCAGGACATGGCGCCGATAGCCTCTCGATCAAAGCTGACCAGAGCCACGGCCGCTCCCATGCGCGCGACCGCCGCCGCCGCTTCACAGCCCGCGTGTCCGCCCCCAACAACGATGATGTCGTACCGGCTCATGCCATCCCGCTAGGTGGAGCCGCAGTGTCTGTCAAAATGTTCCACGTGGAACGGCAGTCACTTGCCGATGCAAAAGCTTCCGAACAGCGCGTCGAGCATGTCCTCCACTCCGGCGCGCCCCGTCACTCGGTCAAGGGCCGCGCGTGCCAGTCGCAACTCCTCGGAAGCGATCAGCGGGTTCTGAGCGTCAGCGGCCGCGGCGAGGTTGCCCAGGCACTCGCTCAGAGCGGCCACATGCCTGGAATTCAGCGCGACTTCCCCCTCCGCCGGCAGCAATGCTTTGCTGCGCTCGACGAGCAGGCGCACCAGCTCGTTCATCCCCGCTCCTGTCACTGCTGACACAGCCAAGTCCGCACTTACGTCCTCCCTCGCCAAGTCAGCCTTGGGCTGAACAATGATGGCCCGCCTTCGGTCCGGACACGCCTTGGGCTCCCCTAGCCACAACACGATGTCGGCGGCGGCAAGGCTCCGCTCCGCGCGCGCAATGCCAATGGTCTCGATCTCGTCGTCGCTCTCCCGAAGCCCCGCCGTGTCGATCAGCAGGAACGGCATTCCACCGATCGCCGTCGGCGCCTCCACCAGATCGCGGGTGGTGCCGGCGATGGCGGATGTAATTGCGGCATCACGCCCTGCTAAGGCATTGACAAGAGTGGACTTTCCGGCGTTCGGTGGTCCTGCTATGACGACCCGCACCCCGTCGCGCAGGCGCTCCCCCTTCGGCTTGGCAAGCACGGCGCCCATCTCCCCCGCGAGCGACGCCAAGGCTTCGGCCCACCCGGCTGCAAGCTGCTCCTCCACGTCGCCCTCATCGGAAAAGTCGAGCACCGCCTCCAGCTGTGCACTTAACCCCAGGAGCCGCTGCTGCCACTCCTCCACCAGGCGGCTAAGCGCCCCGCCAGCAAGCGTCAGCGCTGCCCGGCGCTGCGCCTCCGTTTCCGCCGCCAGCAGGTCAGCCAGCCCTTCCGCTTCGGCCAGGTCGATCCGGCCGTTCTGGAA
>DASYWC010000210.1:0-4575 GCA_035936615.1 Allosphingosinicella sp.
CTCGTTCCCGCGCCCGCGGCGGGCAGCGTCTATTATTGCGTCTATTCCCTCGCTCGGGCGGGTCCGGAGTAAACGCAGGCTAAGACAAGCGATTTACACCATGCCCCGTCCGGACCTCCGGGCGGGGTTTTTCTTATTCGAACGAAAGATCCAATCATGTTCAACGACACGATCAACGAACCAGCGATTGTCGCCGCGCCTTCCCCGTCGGCGCCTCCTCCGGGAGCGGCGGCGGACTGGACCATCCCGCAACGTTGGGAGCGGTTCACTCCGGAAGAGCACAGGGTCTGGGACATATTGTTCAAGCGCCAGCAGGAGATGCTCCACGGCCGCGCCGTCCGCGCCTTCGAGCAGGGGCTCGACGTGCTGAAGCTTTCCAAGCCGGGCATTCCGGACCTGGACGAACTCAACGAGCGGCTGTTCGCTCGCACCGGCTGGACGGTGGTGTCGGTGCCGGGGCTGGTTCCGGACGACATCTTCTTCGAGCATCTGCGGCAGCGGCGGTTCCCCGCCGGGAACTTCATCCGGTCGGCTCAGCAGCTCGACTATCTGGAAGAGCCCGACGTGTTCCACGACGTGTTCGGGCACGTGCCGCTGCTTGCGCTTCCTGCGGTCGCCGACTTCATGCAGGCACTGGGCGAGGCGGGGCTTCGGGCGCTGTCGCTCGGGGCCCTGGACAGGCTTGCGCGGCTTTACTGGTACACGGTGGAGTTCGGGCTGGCTCGCGAGGACGGGGAGCTCAAGATCTACGGGGCGGGGATCCTCTCCAGCTTCGGGGAGAGTCGTTTCTCGCTCGAGAGCGAAGCCACGCCGAGGCCGCACTTCGACCTGAGGCGGGTCCTTCGAACCCGCTACAAGTCGGATGCGTTCCAGCAATGCTATTTCGTGATCGACAGCTTCGACGAGCTTCTGGAGGACATGCTCCGCGAGCCGCTGGAGCCGCTTTACTCGGAGCTGCGCGACTTGCCCGATTTCGAGCCCTCCGAGGCGAGGCTGACCCAGGTCGGGGCGTGATCGCTGGCATTCTCGCGTCCACGCACGTCCCGGTCCACGCCTGCGTCCTTCAGGCGAGGGGCCGCGTCGGGGCTCAGCAGGAGGTGGTCGATACGGATTCCGGCGTCGCGCTGGAACGCGTTTCGCCAATAGTCCCAGAAGGTGTAGATGCGCTCCTTCGGGTGGATGGCGCGGATCGCGTCGGTCCAGCCCTGGGCGAGTATGGCCTCGAAAGCGGCCCGGGCTTCCGGCTGCATCAGGGCGTCGTCCTTCCACCGCTCCGGCTTGTAGACGTCCTCGTCGGTGGGGATGACGTTCCAGTCTCCGGCCAGGACGATCGGGAGTCCCGCGTCGAGAAGGCTGGCGGCATGGTCCGCCATGCGCTTTAGCCATCGGAGCTTGTAGTCGAACTTGGGGCCTGGCTGGGGATTGCCGTTGGGGGCGTAGAGGCAGCCGATCAGGACTCCGGACACGGCGGCCTCCAGATAGCGGCTGTGGTCGTCCTCGGGCTCTCCCGGAAGGCCGCGGCGGGTTTCCACCGGCTCGCAGCCACGGCCGAGAATGGCGACCCCGTTCCACCGCGCCTGTCCGTGCCAGATGGCTCCGTAGCCCGCCTTTTCGAGAGCCTTGGCTGGAAACTTCTCGTCCGGCGCCTTCAGCTCCTGGAGGCAGGCCACGTCCGGCTGCGATTCCTCGAGCCATTCCAGAAGGCGCGGCAGGCGGCCGTTCACTCCGTTCACGTTGAAGGTCGCGATCTTCACGGGCGTGACAGCGCTGCAAGACGGCGTTGCGTTCCACAATCCCTCTGGACGGGCGATCCGGCCCGGTATTTACTGGGCCGGAGGAACGGAGGGGCTTTCATGGACGATCGGAACTTCACCCCAAGCAGGCGGGCAATTCTCCAGGGCGCGGCCGCGGGCGCGGCATTGCTGTCTCCGGCCGCCGCGCTTGCTGGGCCGGCACGGGAGATGGAGGCGCTGAGGAAAGCCGTAGACGCCGGATACCCCGCGTCGGTGGCGCGGATCCAGGACTGGATCCGCCATCCCACAATCGCCGCTGAGAAGCTCAACGTGGAGGAGGGCGCGGACTATATGATGCGCCTTGCCCGCGACGCGGGCTTCCAGAAGGTCAGGAAAGTGCCGACCGGCGGGGTGCCCGCCGTGTTCGCGACTCTGGATGCGGGCGCGAAGAAGTGGATCGGCGTCTACTTCATGTACGACGTCAAGCAGTACGACCCTGCCGAGTGGTCGGTACCGCCGCTGGAAGCGCGGATCGTCGACCGGCCCGGGGTGGGCAAGGTTATCATGGGCCGGGGCGCTGTGAACCAGAAGGGGCCCGAAGGGGCGTTCCTTGCGGCTCTGCACGCGTTCAAGGCGTGGGGGCGGAAGCTGCCGGTCAACATCGCCCTGATCGCCGAAGGGGAGGAGGAGATCGCCTCGCCCAACTTCCCCAAGGCCATCGCCGATCCGGAAGTGCTTTCGACCCTGAAGAAGACGTCCGGCATCTTCATCCCGAGCGCAGGCCAGGGGCCGAACGGCAACGCCACGATCACCCTGGGTGCGAAGGGGGCGGTAGAGCTGGAACTGGTGTCGAGCGGCGAGAGCTGGGGAAGGGGCCCTTCCAAGGACATCCATTCCAGCCAGTTCGCCCGGGTCGACAGCCCCGCCTGGCGGCTGGTCCAGGCGCTGAACACGCTCATGGCTCCGGACGGACACACGCCCGCGGTGGAAGGCTGGTTCGAGCATGTGAAGCCGCTGACCGCGCGGCAGCGGGCGCTGATCGCCGAGGCGGCCCGAAACGGCAATGAGGAGGAGACGAAGCGGGCTCTCAGCGTCAAGCGCTGGATCAGGGACGAGAACTGGCAGCAGTCGCTGGAGCGGCTTGCCTCGCAGCCGACGATCAACATCCAGGGCCTGGTCGGCGGCTATACCGGGCCGGGCGGGAAGACGATCCTTCCGCATCGCGCCGCGGCCAAGATCGACCTCCGGCTGGTGCCCGACATGACCAAGGAGGACAGCCTCGCGAAGCTCAGGGCTCATCTGGTCAAGAGAGGCTTCCCCGATATCGAGGTGAACGTGACGGGCGGCTACGGCCCGACCGAGACCGACGAGAACTCGCCGCTGATCCGTGCCCAGCAGGCGGTCCTGACCCGGGCGGGGGTGACCTATTCGATGAGCCCCCGGAGCGCCGGCTCCTGGCCGGGTGTAGTCTTCACCGGCCCTCCGCTGAGCATCCCTGCTGCCCAGTTCGGGCTCGGCACCGGCGCGGGCGCCCACGCTCCGGACGAGTATTTCGTCATCGAGCCGCTCAACCCGAAGGTGGCCGGCCTCAAGGAGCAGACCCTGGCCTATGCGGACCTGCTGTACGAGATCGCGGCCCAGCCCTGAGCGGGCTGGAGAGTACGGCGCAGTGACGCAACAGGGATTGGATGCTGACCGCCGCTGCGCCGCGCGACGTTTGTAGCCCCCCGGGCAGCCGAGGCGAAGCGCCGCTCTACCAACCGGCGCTCCGCTTCGACGAACGGCGGCTGCAGGGCTTACGCTACTCCGGAAGGAAGTCCGGCACCGAGAGGTAGCGCTCGCCCGTGTCGTAATTGAAGCCGAGGATTCGGGTGCCTTCGGGAAGCTCCTTCAGCTTCTGCGCGATCGCCGCGAGCGAGGCCCCGGAGCTGATTCCGACCAGGGTCCCTTCCTCGCGAGCGGAGCGGCGCGCCATTTCCTTGGCGTCGTTCGGATCGACCTGGATCACGCCGTCGATCGAGTCCACGTGCAGGTTCTTGGGTACGAAGCCGGCTCCGATGCCCTGGATCGGGTGCGGTCCGGGCTGCCCGCCGGAGATGACGGGCGAAAGCGTCGGCTCCACCGCGAACACCTTGAGGTTCGGCCATTCCTTCTTAAGCACTTCAGCGCAGGCGGTGATGTGGCCGCCGGTACCGACTCCGGTGATGATCACGTCGATGGGATTGTCGCGGAAGTCGTTCAGGATCTCCTGGACCGTCGTGCGGACGTGGACGTCGATATTGGCATCGTTCTCGAACTGCTGCGGGATCCAGGCTCCCTCAGTCTGGGACGCGAGCTCCTGCGCTCGGGCGATGGCGGCCTTCATTCCGCCCTCCTTGGGCGTCAAGTCGAAGGTGGCGCCGTAGGCCGACATCAGCCGGCGGCGTTCCAGGCTCATGCTCTCGGGCATGACCAGGACGAGCTTGTAGCCCTTGACGGCGGCGACCATGGCCAGGCCGATGCCGGTATTGCCTGAGGTCGGCTCGATGATCGTTCCGCCGGGCTTCAGCGCGCCGGAGCGCTCGGCATCCTCCACCATGGCTAGCGCGATGCGGTCCTTGACGGAGGCGCCAGGATTGGAGCGCTCCGACTTGACCCACACTTCGGCGGATCCGAACAGGCGATTGACCCGGATATGCGGCGTATTGCCGATCGTATCGAGGATGCTGGAGGCTTTCATGGCTTTCCTTTCTCGGCTCTTGGATTGAACCCCGCGACCATTGCGGGCGCTTCGGGCTCGGGACTGCTCTTGCTGGAGGCTTCATTGAGGATCTGGGCGTCGGGCGCAACGAAGCGGTCGGCG
>DASYWC010000211.1:0-19569 GCA_035936615.1 Allosphingosinicella sp.
GGCGGACGGTCGCAGTCTCTGCTGCTGAGCCGGGCCAACCGGCATGGGCTGATCGCGGGCGCTACCGGCACGGGAAAGACGGTGACTCTGCAGGGGCTCGCGGAGGGGTTTTCCGCACAGGGGGTGCCGGTGTTCGTGGCCGACGTGAAGGGGGATCTGGCGGGGATCGCGATGGCGGGGTCGCCTACCGACAAGGCGCACGAGGCGGTGACGGCTCGGGTGGAGGAGATCGGGCTTTCCGACTTTTCCTATGCCGACAATCCGGTGGTGTTCTGGGATCTGTACGGGGAGCAGGGGCATCCGATCCGGACCACGGTGTCGGAGATGGGGCCGCTTCTGCTGGCCCGGCTGATGAACCTCAACGAGACCCAGGAGGGGGTGCTCAACATCGCCTTCCGGGTGGCGGACGAGCAGGGGCTGCTTCTGCTGGACCTTGAGGACCTGCAGGCGCTGCTGCTGTTCTGCGCCCAGAATGCGGGGGAGCTTTCGGGCCGCTACGGAAACGTCACCAAGCCGAGCGTCGGAGCGATCCAGCGGCAGTTGCTGCAGCTGGAGGCGCAGGGCGGCGCTCGCTTCTTCGGGGAGCCGGCGCTCGAGATCGCGGACCTGCTGCAGGTGGACGAGCAGGGCAGGGGGTACGTCAACGTCCTCGCCGCCGACAAGCTGATCGCGAGCCCGAAGCTCTACGCGACGTTCCTGCTCTGGCTGCTGTCGGAGCTGTTCGAGGAGCTTCCCGAAGTGGGGGACCTCCGGAAGCCCAAGCTGATCTTCTTCTTCGACGAGGCGCATCTGCTGTTCGACGACGCGCCCAAGGCGCTTCTCGAGAAGATCGAGCAGGTGGTCCGGCTGATCCGCTCCAAGGGCGTGGGAGTCTATTTCGTGACCCAGAACCCGATCGACATTCCGCAGGAGGTTGCGGGCCAGCTCGGCAACCGCGTGCAGCACGCGCTTCGCGCCTACACCCCGCGCGACCAGCGGGCGATCAAGGCGGCCGCCGAGACGTTCCGCACCAATCCGGGGCTGGACGTCGAGACTGCGATCACCGAGCTCCGGGTGGGAGAGGCGCTGGTCTCGGTGCTCCAGGAGGACGGGTCTCCGAGCCCGGTGGAGCGGACTCTGGTGAGGCCGCCGCGCTCCAGGCTGGGCGTGCTGACGCCAAGGGAGCGGACGATCATCCAGTCCACCTCCCCTGTGGCCGGCAAGTACGACGAGACCGTGGACCGCGAGAGCGCCGCAGAGATGTTAGAAGCACGCGCCGCCGAGGCCGCCGCCGCGGCCGAAGCGGCTGCCCAGGAGAAGGAAGCGGCCAAGCGGGCAAAAGCCGAGGAGAAGGAGCGGCTCGCCGCCGAGCGGGAGCGCCGCCGCAATCCGCCGCTTGCGGAAGAGCTGGCGCGGCAGATCGGCAAGTCGATGCAGCGGCAGGTGGCGAACCGGGTTGCCGGGAAAATCCTGCGCGGCCTGCTTGGAGGCATGTTCAAAGGCTGACTATTCCGTCCCTTGCCAGCGGGCCGTTGGCACTGCACTGTGCGGGGCGAGGAGGATCCAATGCAGGCTGCGCGGTTGCTGGTGGAGCGGGGGTCGCTCAGAGCCCAGTCGGAAGACTGGGGCGAATACCATTTTCTGAGCATGCCTTCCCCGGGCGACCGGGTGGCGGTGCCGCGCGAGGGACAGAACCACTATCTGACTGTGCTCTCAGTCCACCATCAGCCGATCCGCGCGGCCGACGCCGGGAGCAGCGAGCCGTGCGCGGACGTGGTCGCGAAGTGGACCGGGGCGGGCTGACTGCCTTAGCTGGGTCTCATCGCCCTTCGGGAAGACGATCTGCCGCCGCGCATCGGCGAGGGCAAATCGGATTCCATGGCGATCGCAGGGACGATCTCCACGATCCTGTCGCCGGGGTCGAGCGAGAGCGCGCCTTCTTCCCAGAAGCCGATCGGCCGCCCGTCGCGGTAGACCCTGACCCCGAGGCCGGAGGAGATCTCGGCGAGGGATTTGCCGCATTCCTCGGGCAGCACCTCACGCTCCTTGAGGTGGACCCGTCCCGACGCCGAAGCGAGGTCGGCGAGATAGTCGGAGATATTCGGGCCGTGCGCGGAACCCGCGAGCAGCAGCCCGGCGAAGCTGACCGGATTGATCACGGTGGTCGCGCCGGCCTGGCGAGCTGGAAGCTCGTTGTCCTCCGCCCGGACGGCGATGCTGATCCTGAGGTCCGGAGCAAGATGCCGCGCGGTGAGGCAGATCAGGATCGAAGTATCGTCGCGGCCGGCGGAGATGATCAGTACCCGGGCCTCCTGGATCCTGACGGCCTCAAGGGTCTGGTCGCGGGTGGCGTCGGCCTGCAGGACCGCGCAGCCGAGCGCTTCGGCCCGCTGCAACGCCTCCGGGTCGGCGTCGATCACGACGATCGTGCCCGGATCGGAGCCGCGCGCGATCAATTCGTCGACCGCCTCCGATCCGCTGGTTCCGAAACCGGCGACCACGATATGGTCGCCAAGGGTGCGTTGAAGCCTAGCCATGATCCAGTTGTTCCAACTTCTCTGTATGACGAAGGTGTAGGCGGTGCCGACGAAGATCAGAACGAAAAAGATTCGGATGGGAGTCACCACCAGCGCGTCGAACAGGCGCGTGCTGTCGCTGACGGGCACTATGTCGCCATAGCCTGTGGTGGTGATGCTGATCATCGTGAAATAGACGACATCGATGAAGCTGGTGTGCCCGTCCAGCTGGTCGACCAGATGCTCGCGCTCCAGCCAGTGGACGGTGATCACGAACAGGAGCACGAGCAGAACCGCCGCGACCCGCCAGCCCACCGCCGCCCAGCCGGTAAGGCCCGACTTGCGCCGGAGGGTCATGTGGAAGGGGTCCTTCGGCACCCGTGCCATCAGGAGTAGAGATCCGCCATGCGCGCCAGCGAAGGTCCGTGGGTGAGGTCGAGATGAAGGGGAGTCACCGCCACATAACCGTCCGCGATCGCTTCCAGGTCTGTCGAATGACTCGGGGTCTCGATCATGGGGCCCAGGCCGAACCAGAAATATTGATAGCCGCGCGGATCGGTTCGCTCGACGATCCGAAGGCGGCCGTAATCTCGAAGGCCCTGCTGGGTCACCCGGACGCCCTTCACGTCCTGCGGCTTTAGGGCAGGGAAGTTGATGTTGACGAGGGTCCGGGGCTCCATTGGGGTTTCAACGATCGGGCGAAGGACCTGCTCGGCCCAGGCTTCGGCCGCTGCGAAGGGAACTGTGTCGCCCATGCCTTCGCGCGCATAGCTCTGGCTGAGCGCAATCGAGGGTATTCCGGCCAGCGCTCCTTCCATCGCCGCGGACACGGTGCCCGAATAGGTGACGTCCTCGCCAAGGTTGGCGCCGCGATTGACTCCGGAGAGGATGAGGTCGGGGCGGTGATCCTTCATGATGTGCGCGATCGCCATCATCACTGAGTCGGTAGGAGTGCCGGTCACGCAGAAGCGGCGCTCGCCGAGCTTTCTTAGACGGACGGGCTGGGTAAGGGTGAGCGAATGGCCTGCTCCGGACTGCTCCTCGGTCGGGGCGACGACCCAGATGTCTTCCGAGAATTTGCCGGCGATGCTCTCCAGCACCTTGAGCCCGCTCGCGTTCACGCCGTCGTCGTTGGTGAGGAGGATCCGCATCCGCGCCAGCTATGGCCTCCGCCCGCTCCCGAGGCAAGTCTGGGGCGAGCAACTATCGGCGCGATTCCGGCGTTAGGAAAGAGAACCAACAAGGAGAGAATGGATGCAGGTTCCGCACAAAAGCTTCGTCGTCGTCGCCGATGGTGAGAAGATGCTGTTCTTCCGAAACGAGGGGGACGACGAGTTCCTGAAGTTGGAAGTGGAGCGGAAGCGCGTGCAGGACAATCCCCCCACCCGGGACCAGAAGACCGACGAAGCGGGACGCGCATTCGCGTCGAGCGGACCCGGGCGAAGCGCCTATGAGGAGACCGACTACCACTCGCTTGAGGAGGCGCGATTCGCCGCCGACACCGCCGAGCTCTTGAAGAAAAGGGCGCTTCGAAACGATTTCGAATCGCTGATCATCGTCGCTCCGCCGCGGACTCTCGGCGAGCTTCGCAAGCACTACCATAAGGAGGTCGAGAAGCGCCTGGTCGGGGAAATCCCGAAGGACCTGACCGGCCATCCAGTCGAGGAGATCGAAAAAATCATTACGGCTCAATAAGAAACAGTCGGATACCAGTTCGACACGCGGCGAAGGGCCGCGCCCCTGCGGCGCGGCCCTTTTTGCGTTCAGGTGCAGAAATGTCACGGCTGCGAACCAAAGCCCTGTGGATAAAATCGTCCGCCATTTGAGTGACTTGTGGAACTCATGGTGGACGCCTATAGGCGCGCGTGGGGCAGGGTGCCGGGAATCCCCGCAAAGAGGGAACCCGCACCAGGATAGCGAACCGGCTGGCGCCGGCGAGCGACGGAGTGGAGGGTGTTATGGCTACAGCTCTAAAGGACATTTACGGCCCGGAATTTACCCAGGCCGCGGCGGCGATCGTCGGTTACCGCCCGAGCGCGAACGAAGAATTCATGAGCCCCGCGCAGCTCGCTTACTTCAGGCAGAAGCTGCTCGACTGGAAAGACTCAATCATCAAGGAATCGCGGGACACGATGGCGTCGCTGAAAAGCGGCCCGATCCGGGAGGCGGACCTTACCGACCGCGCCTCGAGCGAGACCGACTGGTCGATCGAGCTTCGAACCCGAGACCGCCAGCGCAAGCTCATCTCGAAGATCGACTCGGCGCTTCGCCGGATCGAGCAGGGCGAGTACGGCTTTTGCGAAGTGACCGGCGAGCCGATTTCGCTGGCGCGGCTGGAGGCCAGGCCGATCGCGACGATGACGGTCGAGGCCCAGGAGCGCCACGAGCGCAACGAGCGGGTTTCGAGGGCCGACTGAGAGACGGGTCAGCCCGCGGCGCGCCTGAGGCGGCCGCGGGCACCCCCGGTAACCCGGTGGAGCGGTAGCTAGAGGCCGGCTATCGCTTCCTTGATCTTCAGCTTTTCTTTCTTCAGGCGGGCGATGGTGGCCATGTCCGGCAGCGGGCGGTGGGTCTCTTCGGAAAGTTTAGCGTCGAGACCGGCATGTTTGGTTTCCAGTGCCGAGATATGCGCCTTTTGCATTCCCATCTCCTTCGCTTGGGCTGTGAACGTTGCGATCAAATCCTAAAGCTTCGCCCTTGTCTCGCGCTGATCGGTGATCGCCCGAAAATGTGCGACGACCGGAGCGGCCTTATGTGTAGCTCCAAACGGATCGGTTGAGTAGTCAGTGGCGATGACGATCGAAGCCCATGAGCAGGAGCAGGCGGCGCGGCTTGAGCGGCTGAAGATGGAGCATCGCGACCTCGACGATTCGATCGAGGCGCTACGCGCTCAATCGGCGCCGGACCAGCTCCAGATCGCCCGCCTCAAGAAGCGCAAGCTTCGCCTGAGGGACGAGATCGCGATGATCCAGGATCGGATGATCCCGGATATCATTGCGTGAGCATGCCCCTCTCCCTTGGGGAGAGGGCTGGGGAGAGGGGTTACGATCTCGGCGGAAAAGCTCCCGGCATCGTTCCCCCTCACCCAACCCTCTCCCCATGGGAGAGGGCTTTTTTGGGGGGAGGGGCCGCAATTAACCAGGATTCGCAATTCCAGCCTGGGTGCCGCTGTGGCACTATGTGGGGATGGACGCAACCCGGGCCGCTTTGACTCCCAAGCTGATCGACTCGCTGTACGTCGAGGCGATGGTGCTTGCGGACGAGGCCCGAGCCTATTTCGACAAGCATGGGCGCGACGATCGGATGGCCCTGGATCCGCTGGTTCGGGTCGGCTTTTCCTGCGAGTCGCTGAAGGTGACGACGAGGCTGATGCACATCGTCGCCTGGCTTATGACGCAGAGAGCAGTGGCCGCGGGGGAGCTGACGGCCGAGCAGGCGAGGAGGCCCGAGCGGCAGCTGGGTGAGGCGGTGGAAAGCGACGAGGAGGTGCTCGAGAAGCTCCCCCAGAGCGCCGTCGATCTGATTCGCTCCAGCCGCGACCTCTACGAGCGCGTGAGGCGGATCGAAGAGGGCAGCAGCTCCGAGGAGCCGCCGCAAAGCCCAGCCCGAAGCCTCCTCAACCGCTTGCAGCGCTCGATATAGCGCTCCGGCGCTGCGTTGCGCCAACAGCCACATCGCCGTTCCAGAAGCGCAGGACTCGATAGCTTTAATCCGTGGGAAAGGCTGTCCGCCAGAAGGCTCGCTCGACGTCCGTCTGCTCGCTCCCGAGGCGTGAGGGATGCGGGCTGATCTGGCGGCGGACCGGATCCATCGGCGCAAGCTAGTAGAAAGAAGACCCTCACCCAACCCTCTCCCGCGAAGGCGGGAGAGGGCTTCAGCTGAATGTCGGCAATGGGTCGAGAACGGAGATCGAAACCCGGAAGGAAAACCGGCTCCTTCTTAGGTCTGCTATTGCGCCCGGACCCGTACCGCCTCTAGCACCGGCACGATGAAGCCGTTCGAGTTCTTCTATGGTCCGCGGTTGCTTTCCGGAGCAGGCGCGGCTGCGCGCGTTGCGGAGCTCCTGCCGCCCGGGCGCGCACTCTTTGTGACGGACGCGCAGGTGCGTTCGCTCGGCCTGGCGGACGCTCCGCTTGCCTCGCTGGAGGAGGCGGGGGTGGAGGCGGTGATCTTCGATGCCGTCGAGCCCGACCCCTCGCGAGCGACTCTGATGGCTGCGGTGGAGGCGGGGCGTGGCTGCTCTTCAGTGGTGGGCTTCGGCGGCGGAAGCCCGATGGATGTGGCGAAGCTTGCCGCCTATCTGATCGGCACCGGCGAGGATCTCGACACCCTCTGGGGCGTCGGCAACGCCAAGGGCAAGCGGCTTCCGCTGGTGCTTGTGCCGACCACGGCCGGCACCGGATCCGAAGCCACTCCGGTGACGGTCATCACCGTTGGGGAGACGGAGAAGAGGGGGGTCAGCAGCGCGGCTCTGGTGGCGGACTGGGCGGTGCTGGACCCTGAGCTTACCGTCGGCCTTCCGCGCCATGTCACCGCCGCGACCGGAATCGATGCGATGGTGCACGCGATCGAGGCTTACACCTCCGCCCGCCTGAAGAACCCCATGTCGGATGCTCTGGCGCGGGAGGCTCTTCGCCTGCTGTCGGAAAATCTGCTGCGCGTGTGCGAGCAGCCCGAGGACCTGGAAGCGCGGGGCAAGATGCTGCTGGGCGCTCATCTGGGCGGGGTGGCATTCTCCAATGCGCCGTGTGCGGGCGTTCATGCGCTGGCCTATCCACTGGGCGGTCACTTCCATGTTCCCCATGGGCTTTCGAACGCGCTGATGCTGCCGCATGTGCTCGGCCACAATATGGCTGCGGCGATGTCGCTTTACGCGGAGCTGGGGACTCTGCTGGACCCGAAGCTGGAGGCGATCGGAGCGCAAGGCCAGGCTCAGGCGCTGGTGGAGCGGATGCGGGAGCTGTCCCTCCAAGCCGGGCTGCCGCAGCGCCTGTCCGATGTCGGAGTGACCGCTGCGCACCTCGACATGCTTGCGAGCGAGGCGATGAAGCAGGAGCGGCTGCTGGTGAACAATCCCTGCGAGATTACCGAGGCGGATGCACGGCGGCTCTACCAGGCTGCGCTGTGAGCCGGGAGCCGCTAAAAGGCCGCGACGCGTACAAGGCATGGCGCGAGATCGGCACGCGCTGGGGCGACAACGATGCCTACGGGCACGTCAACAACACGGTCTATTACCAGTGGTTCGACACGGCGGTGAACGCATGGCTGATCGAAGCTGGTCTGCTCGACGTGGCTGCGGGGGACCCGATCGGGTTCGTGATCGAGACGGGCTGCCGCTACGCGAGGCCGCTCTCTTACCCGCAAGCAGTCGATGTCGGGCTGGCGGTGGAGAGGATCGGAAGCAGCAGCGTGCGGTACCGGCTCGGAGTCTTCGCTGAGGGAGCGGAGGAGGCGGCGGCCGAAGGGCATTTCGCGCACGTCTATGTCGACAGGCAGAACCGCCGCCCCGCCCTCATCCCCGACGCATGGCGGGAGGCCCTTGAGAGCCTTCGCGGCTAAGCCGTCTTGAGCAGAAGCTCGGCTTTGGCTTTGGCATATTCCGCGGCGAGCCGTGCAACATACTCCGCCGCTGGCTGAACCGCCGTGACTGCTCCGATGCCCTGGCCGGAGCCCCAGATGTCGCGCCATGCCTTGGCTTCCGCTCCTCCGCCGAAGTCCATGGTCTTGAGGTCGCCCTCGGGCAGGTTGTCGGGGTCGAGTCCCGCCGCCTCGATCGAACGGCGCAGGTAATTGCCGTGAACTCCGGTAAAGAGGCTCGAATAGACGATGTCGCCCGCCCGGCCCTCGACGATGCCGTGCTTGTACTCGGGCGCGGCGTTGGCCTCCTCGGTGGCGATGAAGGGGGAGCCGATATAGGCGAGATCGGCGCCCATCGCCTGCGCTGCCAGGATCGCCCGGCCGTTGGCGATCGCCCCGGAAAGGATGAGCGGCCCATCGAACCAGTCGCGTATCTCCTGGACCAGTGCGAAGGGGGAGAGGCGCCCCGCATGTCCGCCGGCGCCAGCCGCCACTGCAATGAGTCCGTCGGCGCCCTTGTCGATCGCCTTTCGGGCGAAGCGGTCGTTGATGATGTCGTGGAGGGTGATCCCGCCCCAGCCGCGGACTCCCTTGTTCACTTCCTCCAGCGCTCCAAGTGAGGTGATGACGATCGGCACCTTCCACTTGGCGCAGGTCGCCATGTCCTCCTGCAGCCTGCCGTTGGAGCGGTGCACGATCTGGTTGACGGCGAAGGGGGCCGCGGGGCTGTCGGGATTGGCGCTGTCCCAAGCGGCAAGCTCCTCCGTGATCTGGTGAAGCCATTCGTCCAGCAGCGATTGCGGCCGGGCGTTGAGCGCGGGGAAGGAGCCGACGATTCCCGCCTTGCACTGCGCGATCACTAACGCGGGATTGGACACGATGAACAAAGGAGCGCCGATGATGGGCAGGCGCAGACGGTCGAGCGGCGAAGGCAGGTTCATCGCCTCCCCCTTAAAGTAAACTCAAAGAGGGGGCAGCCTTAACTTTCCCTGCCGGACGAGATCAAAGCCCGCACCGTGCTCACCACCTCGTCCAGGCTGTCCCGCGACTTGGTGAGTACCGCATCCACTCCGCTCCCCGCGCTCGCTTCAGCGTCGCTCGCGCTGAATATCACGACCGGTACGGCAGGATGAAGCAGGCGTATGTGCGGCAGCAGCGCCAGCCCGCTCTCGCCGCCCCGCTCCAGGTCGAGGTCCAGGATCACCGCGTCCAGCCGATGCTCCCGGATTACGGCGAGCCCCTCCTCGACGTTGCGCGCCGCCAGCACCTCGGTCCGGCTGCCAAAGGCGCCCTCCACCAGCGACAGGATATCCTCGTCGTCTTCGACGTGCAGGATCCGGCCTTCGGGCGGCTGAGCACTCAGCGGGTGATCCGTCGGAGCCGCGGCCTGTGCGGAAGGAAGCTCCAGCCACTCCAGCAAGGCGGGCAAGGGCAGCCTTCCTGTCTCCAGCCCGGTATTGCCCGCCAGGATGATGACCGGCGAGTTCTTCGCATGGGTCTGGATCGCCTGCACCGCCTTTGCCCGGTCCGTCTGCGTGAGGCGAAGGTCCAGGATCACGGCGCAAAAGGAGTTCGCGGATACCAGGTCGCGCATCTCTTCCAACGTCTGTGCAAACCTGACATCGATGTCGAGGCTGGCCAGGGCTCGAGTATCGCGCGGGATCTTGCTTCCCGGGGTGCAGATCAGGATCTTGTCCCTGGCCCGGCTGGCTGCGGGCAGGGTGAAGTAGAAAGTCGCGCCTTGGCCCGGCCGGCTGTCGAAGCCAACCTGGCCGCCGAGGCGGGTGACGATCTCCTTCACGATGTTGAGGCCGAGGCCCGTGCCCCCTTGCTCCCGGGTCGAAGAAGCATCCGCCTGCGCAAACCGGGAGAATATCCGATCCCGGAACTCGTCCGGAATGCCTTCGCCGGCATTGCTGACGCTGACCCGGTACGATTGATCGCCCTGCCCGATCTCGACCGTCACCATCTCGCCCTGCGGTGAGAATTTGATCGCGTTGGACAGGAGGTTCGTCATCACCTGCATCAGCCGGTCCGAATCCGCCAGCACCGCGGCATGATCGAGGTCCGGGAGAAGCTGGAGCTGAACTCCATACTGCTCCGCGAAGCCTCCCACGCCCTCAAGGCTCTGGTTGATCAGAGGCGCGAGACGCACCGGCTTGACCTCGAACGCCATCTTTCCGCTCTCGAGTTTCTCGATGTCGAGGATATCGTTGATGAGCCGCACCAGCCGTTCGCTGTTGCTGTGAGCGATCTTGACGAGCTTCAGCGCATTGGGCGGCAGGTCCCCGGCCGCGCCTCCGGCGAGCAGCCCCAGCGAACCCGAGATCGAGGTGAGAGGCGTGCGCAGTTCGTGGCTTACGGTCGCGACGAATTGATTCTTCATCTCCTCGATCCGGATTCGCTCGGTGATATCCCTTACGATGGCGACGTAATGCACCCCGTTCGAAAGGTGCATCGGAGTCACTGCGACGTCGCAGACGAGGACGGAGCCGTCCTTGCGCCTGCCCCGGAACTTGGAGCTCGACGTTTGGCCGGCTTTGCTCCGGATGTACGACAGGAAGCTTGCGACCTGCGCGGGGGTCGGTTTCTCCTCGTACAGGATGCCGATGCCGTTGCCGCTGAGCTCTTCTTCGGAATAGCCGAACATCCGCTCGATCGCCGGGTTCACTCCGTCGATGCAACCGCGCGGGTCGAGGGCGATGATCCCGTCCTTCGCGCTGTTCAGGATCATCCGCAGCCGTTCGGCGGCATCTTCCTGCGACAACGGGTCAACGGCCATCAGTTCGCTCCTTTCGCTCCGCCGGTACAGCGCGCGAGACAGCTCTTAGGGCCCATGCTCCACCCTGGCATCCCGGGATTACGATTTGCTGGACATTCGTTTCGGGTAGAGGCAGCCTGCGCGTTCCTGTGGGGGACTCGGATGAGCTATAAGGTTCGGGAAGCTGCAGCGATCACTCTGCTTATCGCATTGGGCGTCTTCAATATCAGTTCCGCTATCCAGAACGTCTACTAGGCGGGATCACCGGGTCGGCTGGCAAGCCGATGCAAGGAAGCTCCGTTTCGGACCCGTCGGCACGCGAGCATAGACGCCCCTTTTGGCCCGGCTCTGGCGTCGGGCTCCAATCCGGGCTATGGGGCCTTACCGTAGTTATAGCGTATCGCCGTCATCCGGGAGCTCCGGTGGCTCAAGCCAACCATTTGATTCCCGGAGCAAATCCTTTTGTCCGTCCCAATGCGTCTCAAGGCAGCGCTTCTGATCGCCGTGGCTTTTTCGTCTGGAGCGGCTTTCGCGCAGGCCCGCCCGGCGACGCTCGATTCTGCCCGCGAGGCGGCTCGCACGGACCGGAACAAGGAGTCGGCGCGGCTCTTCGAGGCCTACATCCGGGACAACCCTGAAGCACGCGACGAGGTGCTTCGCGAGTATGCCGATCAATTGATCTATTCGGGGCGGCCCGAAGCCGCGGTCCCCTTGCTCCTGGAGGTGCTGGCCAGGCCTCAGATCGACCCGGCCGAGCACCGGACCGCCCAGCACAGCCTCGCCCTTGCCTACGCCTGGTCGGACCAGCAGCAGCGGGCTATCGCCACCTACGAGGCCCTGCTCGCGGAGGATCCGAACGACGAGCGCGCGATAGTGGGCCGAGCGAGATCGCTGCATTGGCTGGGGAGACCCGACCGCGCCTCGGCCGCCTTGGGGGGGGCCGCGGCCTCGATCCTGCGCGGCGACGAGATATCGGGTCTCCGCTCGGACATCGGCCGAGCCGGGAGGCCGATCACCGAATCAGCCGGGCAGGTCGGCGAGCATCGCCGCCGCATCGGCAGCCGCCGCTTCGACGTCGCGGTTACCGGCTGGCGGCTGTCTCACCGGATACCGCTCGATTCAGGATCCACCGAGATCCAGCCGTTCTACGAGCGGATCACCTACGATCCCGACGATCGCCAGGGCGCGACCACGTCCACTCCCGGCGTCCGGGCGCGGTCGCGTTTCTCCGACCGAGCGGAGCTCAGCGGCCAGATCGCGCTTCAACATCAGCAGTACAGCCAGGGCAGCCGTTCCATCCTGACGGGCGAAGCTTCGCTCGCGCTTCTCCCTTCGGACGATTTTCGGGTCGACCTCGTGGCCGCCCGCCGCACGTTCGACGACGTCCGGGCGATCGAGAAGGGGATCAGCGCCGATCACTTCTTCGCTTCGGCCGATTACCGGCGCACCCCCTTGTGGCGCGTCACCGGCAGAGGCGAGTTCGCCGGCTTCTCCGACGGCAACCGCCGCTACTGGGGGCAGGCGGAGGTGGAGAGGCGGCTGTCCCGCGAGCCGAACCTGTTCGTCGGCGCCAGGGCCACCCGCTTTGAATTCTCCAAGCTTCTGGACAACGGCTACTTCAATCCCAAGAGCTTCCAGTCGGCCGAGCTGACGGCGAGAGGCTGGTCTGAGATCGCTTCCAAAACCTGGCTCGATCTTTCGACGGCGATCGGGGTCGAAGACGTCGATCCAGGCGCGACGAAACTGGCCCATTCGGGCCGCGGCCGGTTGTCGCATGAGCTTACGGACAGGCTCGAGATTTCGCTGACGGCGGAAACCTTTTCTACCCGAGTGAGGACCGCCGGCGATTACGAGCGGCGGAACCTTGCGATAGGTGTCGGGTACCGCTGGTGATCAACGTCAGATTGCCCCGCACCCCCCGGGGCAAGTTCCTTCACGACCTGGACAGCGAATGCGCGCTCCTTCAGCCGCCGCGCCACGGCAACGCCAACTGGCTGGTGCTGATCAGGCTGGCTGAGTGGGAAGCGCTGAGGGATCACCTGGGGGCATATGGTTGCTCCGCCATCATGCAGGCCGTTTCCGATATCGTCTCGAAAGGGCTGCCGGAAAGCCAGAGGGTTTTGCAGACCTTCGCAGGCGAGATCACCATCGTCGTCAGGGACCGAAGCGAGGCGGAGCTGGACCAGCTCTTGACGAGGCTGTCGCGAAAGATCGTCAGCCACCGCTTCGTGGCCGGAGGCGAGCCCGTGCGAGTGACGCCGGCAATCGGCTTTGCGGCCTTCTCCGAAGAGCGCACTTCCCGATCGGGCCTACGGTGCGCCAGATCCGCACTGGAGCACTCGCTCGCCCACCTCGATCTGCGCCCCGTGCCATTCTCCGATCTGCTGGAACAGCCCTCCGTCTGGCAGGAGTGGATGATCAGGTTCGGAGTGCGAAGGAGCATCAGGTTCGGCGTGCGGCCTTGAGCTCGGCGTGGCCGTCAAGAAGCCGGCCTTGTTCATGATGGGCCAGGATGTCCGGAAGATGGAGCAGAAGCTTGGCGCCCGTGGGTCAACGACCACCCTGCTGATCGTCGGCGGCGTGGTGCTTGTCGGGGTGGCTGCCCTATTGATCATGAGCGACTGCGACGCCTGCGACGTGGAGCCTGCAAGCCAATAGCTGCTGCGCCCGGAATGACCGCTAATGGCGCAAAGCGGCCACCGGCCGAGTGTCCGCTCTGGGTCGAAAGCGGACATTGGACTTTGCCGCTTGCCTTGCTGGCATAAAGCAATCCGGCGGTCAGTCTTCCCGAAGCTGAAGGGTCTTCAACCCTGTTCAGGATGGTGAAAGCGGCCGGATGTATGGGCTCTCGGCACAGGGAGACCATCGATGCCGTTGCTGGGTTGGGAAGTAGTTTCAGCTACGGGCGAAAAGCCTTTCAAGGTGATTTTCACCCATGGGGAGGACGTTCTGGCTGAGTGGCTCGTGAGCAGCGAAGCGGAGGCGGAGCGCCGCGTCTCATCTGCACTCCAAGCCTTGGGCCGTGCCGATCCGGCATCCGAGGCTTCGCCATGCGATGCGGGGCAGCATCAAGGCTAAACGAGCGCCTTCTGGCTCCTATTTGTCGTCAACGGGATCGGCGGCGTCGCACTCGCGGCGGTGCCGCCTCAGCATCGCATCCGACTGCTCAACGAGTCGTGCTGTCTCGTCGATGCTTTCCCGGAGCAAAACTTGGCTCGCCTCGACATCGGCGCAGTGGCGCTCTCGAAGTTCGGCTCGGGCTTTACGGGTGGTCATGGCCGCGTCAACGCGGAGCAACTTGAATTAGGTCCGGCGGCCCAAGCGGGAGGCAAACTGACGCAATGTCCGCAATGGGTGGAAAACGGACGCTGGCGAGCGCGACATCACGCGCCCTTCCCTTAGGCAGCGCGAGCTTCAGCAGCTTCTGGAACTTAGATCCTAATCGAGCGTTCAAGGGCGCACTCCTACAGGTGCAATGAACACCCCGGTCCTACGCAGCCGGGGTGTTTTTGCGTCTGAAGCGGCTGATTGTCGCTTTGCGACGAATTGAGGCACCAAACGTAGTTAATCGGTGTTTAAAGCGGGCCCAGAGCCACATCGAGTTTTTGTTGTGTCAGATTATACCAAGGCGCGTCTCGCTGAACTTGAAGCGTCCAACGCGAAATTGAACGAGAGCCTGAAGCGGTGCCGCCAGCTTGTAGCCGACTGCCAGGCTAAGCTCGCTGCTAACTCCAATGCTGTCGAGAAATCTCACAAGCCTATCTCAGAGACGGGCACCTAGGCTCTGCCGTAGGGGTCACGTCATGCCCCGCTATTTCTTCACCATTTATGACGACTTGGTTTCCGAAGATGAGGAAGGCCGCGACCTTCCCGATGTTGAGACGGCTAAGGCTGAAGCCATCAAAGGCGCACGCGAGCTAATGTGCGAGGAACTGCGAAACGGGCGGCTGGTGCTCCGCGACCACCACATCGAAGTTGTAGATGAGGTTGGAAAGCGGGTTGCTGACATTGCCTTCAAGGACGTGATTAGGATTGAGGGTTAGGTTCCTTACCTGCCTGTCCTCTCCAATGTCTGTAATGGGCCGAAAGCGGACATACGTCTGAGCCTCTCCGCCCCTCCGTCTACGGGCCCACCGCCCTCATTGCCTCCGGCTTCGGGGGTATTGGAAAGCCGCACCCACTCGGCAGGTAATCAGGTTCGGCGTGGACCGGCCCGTCCGCTTAATGGGATTTCAGCGCCCGTTGAGCCTTGATGGGTTCGCCGTGGATGAGTTCTACGTCCGTACGAGAGACAACCCCGGGCGAGCTCCCCTCCCTGCCGATCCGCCGCCTGACGCGGACGAGATAGTCGTGACGGGGAAGGCTAAGAAGTCGAAGCAGAAGACGGCTAGAGTTGATCCTAAGCCTTCCGCTAAGCGCCAGTAACGGACGTTCCTGGCAGGACAGCGCCACACCCAGTAGCGGAATGTCTGGTTTGGGGTGGAAAGCGGAAATGGGCGCGAAAACCGCTTTTGTTGGAAAGCGGACATTCACCCTGCTTTGGTGACCCGTGACGGATCAGTCGTCCACCACGGCTGAGGAGTTCCCTGTCATTTTCCAGTCGCATCCGACGCGCTGGTATGTGGAGATCCAGCTACTCTTGAAGGTTTTCTCGCCTGCTTCAGGCTTCGACCGATCAACGTAGCGTCCACGGACCTTCACCGCCATCCAGCCCATCTGAGCGTCGGGGGAGATCTTCACTACAGGGACCGCAGTGTCGCTCCACTCGAGATATTTCACTCGGGCGAAGTAGCCCTTGAAGAAGCTTATCATCTTTTCTTTGCGGCTCAGCGAGACGTTGCCGTTGCTCACCAAGGCGACTTCGTCGGCCATACCCGGTGCCATCAGCTCTGCATTCCCCTCTAGGTGCGCTTGGCGATCCGTCTCGTGTGCGGCCCGCAGCTCGGCGGCCGCTTTTTCCCCAGTCGAGCAGCCGAGGGCTCCGGGCTGTGCCGACCAGAGAGAGGCCAGGAGAAGTGTGGAGCCGATGCCGATTGTCATTGATGAACCCCCTAAAACAGGAAGGACGATAGCGGCCACCATGTCCGGGTTGTAGGCTGCCCCCCCAGCTGTTTTCGATAAGCAGCCCAATTTCTTCTGCCGGCGCGGCTGGGACAAGGGTCCATCTTGGAGGCGAATGTCCCGCAATGGGTCATAGGCGAACATTCACCGCGCCCGCCCCGCATGGTCAGGCGTAATAGGTGATCTCAAACCGCATGCCGTCGGGGTCCTTCATGAAGAGCGCCCAGCTGTTGCCCAGTCGCTGCAGCGCCGGCACCTCGAAGCCTCGGGTCTGCATCGCGTCAGCGACCGCCTCCACCGCCTCCTTGGAAGGCGCGGTGAAGCCGAGGTGGTTCAATCCGATGCCGTAGCGGCGATAGCCTTCGCCCGGCTCTGTCGCCTCTTTGAAGTCGAAGTAAATGCCGTCAGCATTACCCCATACGTGGTCGCGACTCTTCTCGAAGCCTATCGCCGACAGCAGCACCTCATAATATGGGAGTGAGCGCTCCAGGCTGCCCGGAAGCAACACGATATGGTCCAGTTTCATATTACGGCTCCTAGCTAGATCGGGACCCCGGTGAAGTAATACACTTTCTTTGTTCCTCGCCAGGAACGCGGAGTGCAACGGCTCGAGGCAGATATTCATTAGCGACACTTCGGTAGCCACATCTCGTTAGCCACATCAGGAACGTCGGCTTTTCACCGCCGTCAGCTCAGTGCCGACGGGGCACCAAGAACGCCAAAGTCGCCATCCCCCCGCTAAGCGCCGCGTCAGGCGTAGACACCGACTGCATCTCAGCCTGAAAGCGGACGCTCCGTCCCGCAATAGTGAAGGCATGCTCGGGCGGCCGCTACTTATCCTGTTGGAGAGCCGAGGCGTGGAAATGAACGATGCGCCAGTTGCCTCCATCCCGGCGGAACAGGATGGAGCGCCGGCCAATGTTACCGTTGCCTCGAAGGTGGAAGGTAGCGATCGAAAAGCCGCCGTATTCTTGAACCTTAAGATCCAGGGGTTGGAGACCCAGGCGAGACGCGCCTCTCTCTTTGGCCACTGCGAAGAACTGCCCAAAAGCGGCTGTTACTGCCTGCTTTCCTTCCACCCGATCCTTGGGGAATGGGCCGCCTGGGAAGAACATGGTGACATCTTCGGCAAAGAAAGCTTCGAAGCGACCGGCATCTAGGGAGTCGAACGCGTCGAGAAAGGCATGAGCCGCCTGCTCCGGTGAGGCGGTAGGCTGCAGGTCCGCAGCCGTGGTGCAGGCGGTGGCGAGCACCGTAACGGCGACAAGTGGAGCGAAAGCCAGGCGCGCATATCCGCTGCTCCAAAAGGTACTGTAGTTCCTCATGATCAGCTCCTCACGCGTTCTTGAGAGATGACTTGCAACACCCGGGCAGGAGCGAAAGCGGGGCCGACCCTCCTCAGATCCTCGCCGCTCAACTGTACTTGACGGAGCACCCGTAGGCGCGGCTCGTAGGCACCGACACGGGCTTGCCCGCTTTCAGCTCGCCCAGGGCGACCAGGACGTGGTTGCGGGCACTTTGGATGTCCGCTTTGTCCTCGCCCGGCTTGTCGTCGATCGCGCCTCTATAAACCAACGCGCCGTCTGGGTTGATCACGTACATGTGCGGAGTGGCCTTGGCGCCATAGCTCCTCCCCACCTCCCCCTTCGGGTCGAGAAGATAGGCGGTGCGGCGGCTCTGCTGACTTGCCGTAAAGGCCTTCGCCTCAGCAGGAGTCATGTAGCCCTGCTTTCCTTCCGCACTGGAATTGACCGTGAGCCAGACCACCCCGTCGGCGGCCGCATTAGCCTGGGTCTTCTGCATGTTGCCGCTCTCATAATGCTTCTTCACGGAGGGGCAGTCCGGATTGCTCCACTCGAGCACGACCGTCTTGCCGGGGAAATCCGAGAGGCTGACGGCGCGGCCGTTCACGTCGGCCAGGCGGAAGTTGGGCGCTGCCTGGCCGATCGGCAGATCCGGCAAGGTTTCAGCGACGTCGAGGCCGCAGGCCACGAGCGCGAGTGACAAGGCTGAAGCGGTCGCGAAACGGGCCGCTCCAAGACCGAACGACAATGCTTTCATCTTAATTCTCCTGTTGAGTTAGCGAAAGGATGCGGGACACGGTGAGCAGCTGCGGCAGGACCTCGGGAGGCTTGCCGGGCGCGTAATGGATGTAGAGGGGAACTCCCGAGCGTCCCTGCGATTCAAGGAAGCGGCCGATGGCTGCGTCTCCGCCGGTCCAGTCCCCGACCAGCACTGCGACCTTGTTCTGCGCAAAGGCGCGGGTCACTTCCTCGCGCTCAAGCACGGTCTTCTCGTTCACCTTGCACGTGATGCACCAATCGGCGGTGAAATAGGCGAAGACCGGGCGGCCCTCTGTCCGAAGCGCCGCGAGGCGAGTTTCGCTGAACGGTTCGCCCGCGAGCGGCGAGGCAGTGGCTTTCCCTTGGTTGGCCGGGGGCACGAACAGGAGGCCCGCCGCCGCAGCCGCAGCCGCCGGGGCAAGGCGCAGCCAGAAGCGGCCCTCGCCATGACCGCGGCCCATCCACCAGAGCGTCAGTCCAAGAGCCAAGGCCGCAGCAAGGCCCATGGCCATCCCGTCCACGCCCGACTGACGCCCCAACACCCACGCAAGGGCGAGCGCGGTCAGGAACATGGGCACCGAAAGCACATGCCGGAGCCGGTTCATCCATGCGCCGGGCCTCGGCAGGCGCCGCCGCGCGGCAGGCAGGAAGCCAAGGATGAGGAACGGCAAAGCGAGGCCCAGGCCAAGGCCTGCGAAGACCGCCAGGGGCGCCGGCACGGGAAGGAGAAGGGCTGCGCCCAGGGCAGCGGCCATGAATGGGCCCGTGCACGGCGTGGCAACGAAGGCGGCCAATGCACCGGTCCAGAAGGCGCCCGTTGCCCCACCCGCGGAAGCCAGTCTGCCGCCAAGCCCGATCGAGGGCAACTCGAACAGTCCCGCCAGGTTGAGCGCGATCGCGGTCACCAGCAGAATGAGCAGAAGGATCACTCGAGGGTCCTGAAGCTGGAAGGCCCAGCCTGCCGAGCCTCCGCCGGCACGAAGCGCGAGCACCGCCGCTCCCAGCGTAAGGCAAATGGCCACCGCGCCCGCGGTATAGGCGAGCGCCTCCTTTCGCGCCCCCGTTTCGTCCCCGCCCACTTTGGCAAGGCTTAGTGCCTTGAGGCTGAGGATGGGGAAGACGCATGGCATGACGTTGAGCAGAAGCCCGCCCAGAAGAGCGCCCGCCAAAGCGGCAAGGATCGCGGAGGCGCTTTGCCAGCCTCCACCGGCGGCGGCGGGAACGACGCCCGGCTGAGCGGTCAGGAAGAGGCCGTGGCCGTCGCCGAGGCGAAGCACGCCTTCCACCAAGGAAGGCTGCTGACCGCCGGCCTCAGTCTCTACGATCAGAGCGTCGCCGTTCCTGGTGACCTTCTGCTCAGCAGCATAGTTGATCGCGCCGTCGGTCAGCGGGAAGAAATAGGGGTCCTGCCCGGCCACCGAGGCGGGCAATGGAATGAAGAGCCGAAAGCCGCCCTCGCTCCACTGGAAGCGCGCTTCGCTTCCAAGCGGCTTCGGCAAAGCCTTGCGGAAGCCGTCGAACGCGGCTCGCCGAGTGGGGGGAGTGCCGGGAGCGCCGACCGTAAGGTCGAGCGCAAGATCCGCGGTTTCAGGAACGCAGACTTCCTTGGTGC
>DASYWC010000212.1:0-18479 GCA_035936615.1 Allosphingosinicella sp.
TCAGTAGGAAACAACGCCCTCAACACCCGCTCTCAGCTGGACGTCGGCGGGAAATCCTACGCTTATTACTCGCTCGAGAAAGCGGCGGCCGCACTCGGCGACGTCTCACGGCTTCCCTTCTCGATGAAGGTGCTGCTCGAGAATCTGATCCGCTTCGAGGACGGCAAGACCGTCACTCGCGAGGATATCCAGGCGCTGGTCGACTGGCAGGACAACAGGGGCTCGGTGAGCCGCGAGATCCAGTACCGGCCCGCGCGCGTCCTCATGCAGGATTTCACCGGAGTCCCCGCGGTGGTCGACCTCGCCGCGATGCGCGACGCGATGAAGTCGCTCGGCGGGGATCCCGAGCGGATCAACCCGCAGGTGCCGGTCCACCTCGTCATCGACCACTCGGTGATGGTCGACGAGTTCGGCACCCCCAGGGCGTTCGAGAAGAATGTCGAGCTCGAATATCAGCGCAACATGGAGCGCTATCAGTTCCTGAAATGGGGCGCGGAAGCGTTCGACAATTTCCAGGTCGTGCCGCCCGGCACCGGCATCTGTCACCAGGTGAACTTGGAGAATATCGGCAGGACCGTCTGGTCCTCGAAGGATGCGAGCGGCGAGGAAGTCGCCTACCCGGACACGCTCGTCGGCACGGACAGCCACACGACCATGATCAACGGCCTGGGCGTCCTCGGCTGGGGCGTAGGCGGGATTGAGGCGGAGGCGGCGATGCTCGGCCAGCCGGTCTCGATGCTGATCCCCGAGGTGGTCGGGTTCCACCTGACCGGCGCCCTTGCCGAGGGGATTACCGCGACCGACCTCGTTCTGACGGTGACGCAGATGCTGCGCGCCAGGGGGGTCGTCGGACGCTTCGTCGAGTTCTACGGCCCCGGCGTCAGCGCGCTCTCGCTGGCCGACCGGGCGACGATCGCCAACATGGCTCCCGAATATGGGGCGACCTGCGGCTTCTTCCCCGTGGACGGCAAGACCCTCGATTACCTCCGCCTCACCGGCCGGAGCGACGAGCAGGTCGCGCTGGTCGAGGCCTATGCAAAGGAGCAGGGCCTGTGGCTGGACCCGGATTCCGACCCTGTGTTCACCGATACGCTGGAACTCGACATGTCCTCGGTCCAGGCATCGCTCGCCGGCCCCAAGCGGCCTCAGGACAAGGTTCTGCTGAGCGAGATCGACGACGAGTTCGTGGACAACTTCACTCGAGAATTTGGGCACAAGCCGGAGGAGATCGGCGAGCGCTTCCCTGCAAACGGAACCGACCTCGGCCATGGCGACGTCGTGATCGCGGCGATCACAAGCTGCACCAACACCTCCAACCCGAGCGTGCTCGTGGCGGCCGGGCTGGTTGCCCGCAAGGCTCGGGAGCGCGGGCTCACGACCAAGCCCTGGGTCAAGACCTCGCTCGCTCCGGGCTCGCAGGTGGTGACCGATTACCTGACCAAGGCGGGGCTGACCGAGGACCTGAACTATCTGGGCTTCGACTTGGTCGGCTATGGCTGCACGACCTGCATCGGGAATTCCGGGCCGCTGCCCGAGCCCATCTCGAAGGCGATCCACGAGAACGATCTGGTCGCCGCCTCCGTCCTCTCGGGGAACCGCAATTTCGAAGGCCGCGTCAGCCCGGACGTGCGGGCCAACTATCTCGCCTCGCCGCCGCTCGTGGTCGCCTATGCGCTGAAGGGCACTGTGACCGAGGACCTGGTGAACGCCCCGATCGGCGAGGACAAGGCCGGGGCGCCTGTGTACCTGCGCGATATCTGGCCCACTAACCTCGAAGTTCAGGCGCTGATCGAGCAGCACGTCAACTCGGACATGTTCTGGGCCCGCTATGCGGACGTCTACAAGGGCGACGCCATGTGGCAGTCGATCGACGTGACCGGCGGCGACACGTACGCTTGGGATTCGGGCAGCACCTACATCCAGAACCCGCCCTATTTCGAGGGCATGAGCATGACTGCCGCGGGACTTACCGACGTCACTATGGCACGCGCTTTGGCAGTCTTCGGGGACTCGATCACCACCGACCACATCAGCCCTGCGGGCGCCATCAAACTGGACAGCCCCGCCGGGGCCTACCTCGTCGAGCATGGCGTCCCCCGCCCCGACTTCAACAGCTACGGCGCCCGCCGCGGCAATCACGAAGTCATGATGCGCGGCACCTTCGCCAACATCCGGATCCGCAATCAGATGGTGCCCGGCGTTGAGGGCGGAGTCACACGCCACGTGCCTTCGGGTGAAGTGATGTCGATCTACGACGCCGCCATGCGCTACAAGCAGGAGGGAACTCCGCTGGTGGTGATCGCCGGTAAGGAATACGGCACCGGCTCCTCGCGCGACTGGGCGGCCAAGGGCACCAACCTGCTCGGGGTGCGGGCGGTGATCGCCGAGACGTACGAGCGCATCCATCGCTCCAACCTGGTGGGCATGGGCGTGGTGCCGCTTCAGTTCCTGAACGATCAGAACCGCGAGAGCCTCGGCCTCACCGGCGACGAGCAGTTCACGATCCTGGGGATCGCCGACCTTCAGCCGCGGCAGGAGATCGAGGTGCAGGTGACCCGCTCCGACGGCTCGACCTTCGGCTTCCCCGCGCGGGTGCGGATCGACACCCTGAACGAGCTCGAATATTTCCGCTCCGGCGGAATCCTCCACTACGTGCTCCGGAACCTCGCCGCCTGACCGGGCTGGAGATCCTGATCGAGGTGATCGGCTGGATCGGCGCTGGGCTGATCCTCGGCGCCTACTTCCTCGTGTCGGGCGGCCGGGTGACCGGCGCATCGCCGATCTACCAGTGGATGAACGTCGTCGGCGCGGTCGGCTTCGTCCTCTACGGCTGGTGGCACGGAGCCGTCGCCACGGCGGCTCTCAACCTCATCTGGTTCCTGATTGGCGCCGTAAGCCTGTGGCGGATATGGAGCGGACGCAGAGCCTCGGCCTCGGCCAACGGCGCCGCCGGCCGGAGCCGAAGCTAAGGGGCCTATTCCATTCCCGCCACGGAGAGGATCGTGGCAAGCAGGATCCGCTTCAGCTTGACGTTGTCCGCTTTCTCGATTCCGATCCACTCGTCCGGTGAGTGGGCGCGGCCGCCCGACGCCACGCGCGATAAGGTGACTGCGGGAATTCCGAGGCTGATCGGAAGGTTCGAGTCGGTCGAGGAGGAGTGGTACGAGACCCTGATCCCCTCCCCCCGGTAGGCGGCGGTGGCCAAGCGGACTATGTCGGCGCTCTCAGGCGTCTGACCCGCCGGACGATCCCCAATTACCTTCGCCTCGGCGGTGACTGCGCCTTCCTTGGTCGAGCGCGCCGCATTCTCGGCGGCCGCGGCGCGGGGGACGATGGCCAGGAACTTCTGCTCGAGCGCCGCCAGCTCCTCCGGGCTTTCCGAGCGCATGTCGACCTCTGCGCTGACCTCTTCGGGAATGGAATTGACGGACGTTCCCCCGCCGATCACGCCGACATTGTAGGTCGTCTTCGGTGTCTTCGGCACCTGGAGCCGGTAGAATTCGGAGATCGCGCCCGAAAGCGCGGCTGCCGGATTGACCAGGCCGAAGGCGCCGTAGCTGTGGCCGCCGGGGCCCTTGAACGTGAGGCGGTAGCGCTTGGAGCCCGCTCCCCCGGTCACCATTCCGTCCATTCCGGTACCGTCGAGCGAGAAGAAAGCCTTCACGCGACCCTTGTACTTGCCCTTGTTGAACAGATGCCGGACTCCGCGAAGATCGCCGAGCCCCTCCTCGCCGACCGTGCCGACGAACAGGATGTCGCTCTTGGTCCGGATTCCAGCGGCGTTCATCGCGTCGATCAGGGCGAGCTGGGTGGCGAGGCCGGCGCTGTCATCGCCTACCCCCGGGGCATAGAGCTTGTCGCCTTCGCGGCGGACCTTCACGTCCGTTCCCTCAGGGAACACCGTGTCGAGATGCGCGGAGACGACGACCAGAGGTCCCCCGCCCGTCCCCTTGCGAAGCCCGAGGACGTTGCCCTCCTCGTCCAGCTCGACATCGGAAAGGCCCCGCTCCCGGAACATGGCTGCATAGGCCTTCGCCCGAGCCTCCTCCTTGAAGGGCGGCGCGGGGATTTCGGTGATCGCGATCGTGTCCTTCACCCATTGGTCATGCTGCGCATCAAGGGTGGCGGCGGCTTTCCTGAACTGCGGGCTCGCGGTGATGCGCTTGATCGTCGAGTCGGCCTTGGCGGGGGTTGTCTGCGCGGCGGCCGGAGGGACAGCGAAGAGGGCAAGGCCGGCCAGGAAACAGAAGGTGCGCATGATCACTCCTCAAGGCGGAAAACCGACACCCCCTGCCGCTTCCTATTGCCGCCCCGCCTGGGCCGCAAGTCGCTCAGGCTGGCGAAGGGAGCGCCTTCGCAAGCCATTCCGGCACCATCGCCCCTTCCATGTCGTCGATGCGCCGGTGCTCCACTGCGAGGCCGAGCTGCGGATAATGGACTCGCGTCCGCTCACCCGGCGCGTCCGTCGGCACTACGACAAGGCGGCGGTTGACCTTGTTGCGGTAATTCATGCGGGCGGTGTTCTCCTGCCCGACATAGCAGCCCTTGGTGAAGCTGACCCCGTTCAGCTCCGCAGCATTGCATTCAAGCCATAGCGTCTTGTCGGAGCCGAGCTCGGCCCTTCCTTCCGTCACCCCGAGCGAAAGCCGATGCTCAAGCCACCCTTCCGCCGCTTGGCCGCAAGGCGCAAGCCAGCGCCGGCCGAGCTCCGGCAGGCGCGGATCGGGCGGCCCCTCCCCCTCCGGCGCCCAGTGCACGCAAAGCTCCGGCTCGGGTTCGATGGCGATCGGCCGGCGCAGACGATAGAGGCTCAGCCGCTTCGCCAGGTCCCCCGCAGCCTCGCGCTCGCAATCGATCAGGACATCGCCGCCGCCCGCCCAGAGGATGAAGTCGAACAGGGCCTTGCCCTGGGCCGTCAGCAGCCCCGCCCACAATGGGTGCCCGTCGCTAAGCGGATCGAGATCGTGAGTGACGAGCCCCTGAAGGAACCCGCGTACATCCTCGCCGGAGAGGCGGATCAGCGCTCGGTCGATAAGGGTGGTCCCGGCCATGAGGCTGAGTTAGGGACGCGCTCGAGGAAAGGAAAGCCGCAAGCCCTGATGCCCGAACCCCAGCGTATCGTCATCCGCCGGCCCGACGACTGGCACGTCCATTTGCGCGACGGCGAGATGCTCGAGGCGGTCGTTCCCTATACCGCCCGGCAGTTCGCGCGCGCGATCGTGATGCCGAACCTCGCGCCGCCGGTGACCACCGTCGCTTCGGCTCAGGCCTACCGCCAGCGCATCCTTGCGGCCCTGCCGGAGGCCTCCGCCTTCACCCCGTTGATGACCTGCTACCTCACCGACGATTGCGATCCCGACGAGATCGCCCGCGGCTTCGAGGCGGGGGTGTTCACCGCCTGCAAGCTTTACCCGGCACACGCCACAACCAACAGCGCTCATGGAGTGACGGATGTGCGCAACATCCATCCGGTGCTGGACAGGATGCAGCGGATCGGAATGCCGCTTCTGATCCACGGTGAGGTCACCGATGCGGACGTCGACGTGTTCGACCGGGAGCGGGTCTTCATCGACCGGATATTTTCACGCCTGCTGCAGGACTTCCCCGAGCTGAAGATCGTGTTCGAACATATCACGACGGAGGAGGCGGCCGATTTCGTGCTTTCAGCAGGCCCCAGCATCGCCGCGACCGTGACCCCGCAGCACCTCGTGATCAATCGCAACGCCATGTTCGCGGGCGGGCTCCGCCCCCACGCCTATTGCCTCCCGGTGGCGAAACGGGAGCAACACCGCCAGGCGATCCGCCGCGTCGCCACTTCCGGCTCGACCAAATTCTTCCTCGGGACCGACAGCGCACCGCACCCGGCCGAGCAGAAGGAGTCAGCCTGCGGATGCGCTGGCATCTTCAACTCGCCGTTCGCCATGGAGGTTTACGCCACCGTGTTCGAAGAGGAGGGCGCCCTGGACCGGCTGGAGGCGTTCGCGTCCCTGAACGGTCCCCGGTTCTACGGGCTCGAGCCGAACGAAGAGCGGATCGTCCTGGAGCGGGCGCCGGTGACGGTACCTGAGCGGCTCCCGGCGGCCGGAACCACCGTGGTCCCCTTCCACGCGGGCGAAACTCTGCCGTGGCGGTTCGGCTCCGAAGGGAGCGCCGAAGCCGTCTAGAAGGGCAGCCAGCGGTTCTTCTTGGAAAAGCGCATATAGCCGGCGTTGACGCCCATGCGCATGCCGACCCCCGTTCGGATCGGGATCAGCACCGTATTGCCCTTGCGAAGATAGCTGGCGTTGAGGCCGCCGACCACGAAAGCGTTGCCTTCCGCGGCGGGAAAGCGAGTGAACAGGTCGGCTCCCTCCTCCAGATTGTAGACCAGGACGAACACCTTGCTCGCGTCCGCGCCAACATCGAACCCGACCGAGGGGCCGGTCCAGAAAACCTCCTGGTCGCCCGTCAATTTGTGGTGGAGCACGCCTCGGCCGTAGCGGACTCCAAGCACGATCGCGCCGCCCGCCTCGCTTCCGGTGATGTAGGCGGTGGGCTCTCCCTGCTTCTTCAATATGTCCTCGACGAGGAGGGCGAGGCCCTCGGCACCGCGTCCGAACACCCCTTCGGCGGCCCTTAATACGCCCTCCTTCGTGATGGTGTTGCCGACTGCGGCGCTGGCTCGGGCGGCTGCGTCCGCCTGCGGCTGCTGGACCGGGGGGACGCCTGGAACTTCGAGCGGCTGGTATTCGGGGACAGGGACGGGGCCGGGCGCGACGGGAAGCTGCACCTGTGCCGCCGCCGGCTCGTACTCGCCGAGGTCGTTAGGATCGACCGCGGTGGCCTGCGCGAAGGCCGCGCTGCTCAATGCAAGCCCCGCGGCTGCAACGAGCTTCAGGAAAATGGATTTGGCTGTCATTCGGCTACTCCCCCGGGAGCCAGGGTAAGCCAGACCGTGCTGCCTGCGCAATGAACAGGCGACGAGCCGAGTCGATCCCGCGCCGAAATAACCGCCGCCGCTTCGGTTGAACCTTTCCGGCCAGGCCTATATAGGCCCTCCTTCGGCGCTTAGCGGAGACGTGGGTGAGTGGCTGAAACCAGCGGTTTGCTAAACCGCCGTAGGGATAAATTCCCTACCGAGGGTTCGAATCCCTCCGTCTCCGCCATCTAAAATCCCATCAAAGTGGTACTTTGATGGGGGCCCGCTTAAAGGACCCCCATGCTGAGCCTCAATTTCATTCGCGAGAACCAGAGCGTCGTTGAGAAGGCGATCGCCGAGAAGAACGTGCCGCTCGATCTGGACGCGCTGCTTGCGCTCGATAGCGAGGTGCGGGGGATGAAGAGCAAAGTCGACGAGCTTCGGCGGCAGCGCAACGAGATCAGCGACGGCTTCAAGAGCGCGCCTCCGGAGGAGCGGCCGGCGCTGGGGCAGCGGGCAAAGTCGGTCGGAGCGGAGATCTCGCAGATCGAGGCGGGGCTTGGGGACAAGAGCGAGGCGCTGAACGCGCTGATGCTTCGGCTTCCGGGCATCCCCTGGGAAGGCGCGCCGGTTGGGCCTGACGAGAGCTTCAACACTGTTGTCCGGCAAGAAGGCGAACCGCCCAGCTTCGACTTCGAGCCGCGCGACCACGTTGCACTGATCGAGATGAACGACTGGGCCGACCTGTCTCGGATCACGCAGGTTTCAGGCTCGCGCATGTATGCCCTCAAGGGGCGGCTGGCGATGCTCGAGCAGGCGCTGATGTTGTGGGCGCAGCAGCGGCTTGCCGGCGAAGGCTTCACTCTGATGACCGTGCCTGCGCTCGCCCGGCCACAGGCGTTCATCGCCACCGGCCACTTTCCGGGGCATGAGGAGGAAGCCTACAGCATTCCCGAGGACGGTCTCTACCTCGCAGGTACTGGCGAGATCGCGCTCACGTCCCTGCACAGCGGCGAGATCATCGAGGCGGAGAAGCTGCCGATCCTCTACGCCGGCTATTCGCCCTGCTTCCGCCGCGAAGCCGGGAGCGCGGGGCGCGACGTGCGCGGGCTGCTGAGGGTCCACCAATTCTACAAGCTCGAGCAGTACGTGATCTGCGAGGACGACGAGGAGGTCTCGGCCGCCTGGCATGGGCGGCTCCTCGCCAATGCGGAGATGCTGCTCAAGGACCTGGAGATCTCCTATCAGGTGATCGAGGCCTCGACCGGCGACATGGGGCTCGGCAAGTACCGGATGAACGACATCGAAAGCTGGGTGCCTTCGCTCGGGAAGTATCGCGAGACTCACAGCTGCTCGACTCTGCACGACTGGCAGGCCCGCCGCGCGAACGTTCGCTGGAGAGACGGAGAGCGCAAGGTGCGCTTCGTTCACACGCTCAACAACACCGCGCTTGCAAGCCCGCGCATCCTGGTGCCGCTTCTGGAGAACCACCAGAGCAAGGACGGGCGGGTGCGACTGCCGGCCGCGCTTCAGCCGCTGATGCGCGGCGAATATCTTTGAGAAGCCGGCGCTATTGCGATGACGATCCGCCGCCGCGCCGCCTGCTGCTGAGGGAAGGCGCGGCGCTCGCGGTTCGGCTGTGCCGCGCGTTCGGAAGGGTTGGGGAGCGCGGGAATCCGGACGGGCCGCCGCTGATGGTGATCCCCGGCTTCTTCGCTTCGGATCGCTCTACTTTGGGGCTGCAGCGGACGCTGGCCAAGGAAGGCTATCGGGTGCGCGGCTGGGGGCTGGGCTGGAATCTGGGCGCGGGCGCGGACACGCTGGACCGCATCGTGACTGAGCTCGAACGCTTCTGCCGGGGCCGGCCCGCAACTCTGGTCGGCTGGAGCCTTGGCGGCATCTACGCGCGCGAAGTCGCCAAGCTTCGGCCTGACCTGGTCGCCCGCGTCGTTACCCTGGGATCGCCTTTCGCCGGAAACCCGCGCGCCAACAACGTCTGGCGCCTCTACGAGCTGGTCAGCCGCCATCGGGTTGACCGGCCCCCGCTGAACGTGGATCTCGGCGCAAAGCCGCCCGTTCTCACCATTGCTTTATGGTCGCGCCGTGACGGCATCGTGGCTCCGGCCTGCGCACGAGGGTTCGAGGGGCAAAGCGACAGGCAGGTGGAGCTGGAGTGCAGCCACATGGGCTTTGTCACAAGCAGCCGTGCCTTCCGCAGGATCGCCGCCGTCCTGCGCGAGGGCTAGGTGAGGAACGGCGCGATCACCTCGGGCGGAACCCGGATCGGGCGTCCGCTCGCTTTCTCGATGATGGCCCAGGTGGTCTTCGCCTTGACCCGCGGCTTTCCGTCCTCGCCGACAAACTCGACATAGCGGTCGAACCGCGCCCCTTTGGGAGCCTCTCCGACCCAGGTGCGTCCGGTCACCGTCTCGCCCACGCCGACGCTGCGCAGATAGTCGATCTCGTGGCGGATCACGACCCAGAAATAGGCTTCGCTGTGCTCCTGAGCCGCGACCTCAAACCATTGCGAAGTCGCAATGTCCTGAATCCAGCTTACCCAAACCGCATTGTTGACGTGCCCAAGCTCATCGATGTGCTCGGGCTGCGCCGTGATCCGCTTCTCGTACGGCGTCACTTCCTGCCGTTGTGGACGAGCACGAAGGCATAGGCTTCGGCAGTCTCCCGAAGCCGCTCCCAGCGTCCCGACTTGCCGCCATGCCCGGCACCCATGTTGATCTTGAGGAGCAGCGGATTGTCGTCCGTCTTCATGTCGCGAAGAACCGCCGCCCACTTGGCGGGCTCCCAATAGGTGACTCGCGGGTCGTTGAGGCCGCCGGTGATCAGCATCGGCGGATAGGCCTGCCGCTTGACGTTCTCATAAGGCGAGTAGCTTCGGATCAGCTCGAACGCGGGCTTGTCCTTAATCGGATTGCCCCATTCGGGCCATTCGCCCGGAGTAAGCGGAAGGCTTTCGTCCTGCATTGTGTTGAGGACGTCGACGAACGGCACGTCCGCCACCACCGCGCCCCACAGCTCGGGATTCGTGTTGGCGACGACGCCCATCAGTTCGCCGCCAGCAGAGCCCCCCTGGATGGCGATGTTGCCCGCCTTGGTGAACTTCTGGGCGATCAGCCCCTTCGCCACATCCACGAAGTCGTTGAAGGTGTTGGTGCGCTTGGTGAGCTTGCCCTGAAGGAACCAGTCGTACCCGAGGTCGTCCCCGCCGCGGATATGGGCGATGGCATAGGCGTAGCCGCGGTCGAGCAGGCTTAGGCGGGACGTGGAGAAGCTTGGCGGCACCGCGTAGCCGTAGGCGCCGTAGGCGTAGAGGAAGAGCTTGCCCTGGCCGTTCTTCTCGAAGCCTTTCTTGTACACCACCGAGACCGGCACCAGCTTTCCGTCGCGGGCGGGAAGCATCAGCCGCTCGGTCGCATATTGCGCGGGATCGTAGCCTGAAGGCACCTGCTGCACCTTCAGGGTCTCGAGCCGCTTCTCGGCCGGGTGATAGTCGAAGACCGTCGCCGGAGTGACCATCGAGGAATAGCTGAGGCGATAGGCGGCTGGGGCGAATTCCGGATTGTTTCCGAGCGAGGCGGTGTAGCTGGCTTCGGGAAAGGCCACCCGCTCTTCCTTGCCGTCGTAGCTGCGAAGGCGGATCTGATCGAGGCCTTCCACCCGCTCGGTGATGGCCAGATGGTCGCGGAACGAGGTGGCCCCGCGCAGATAGACTTGATCCGAGCCCGGAAGCACGGTCTTCCACACGCCCGGCTTCTTCACGTCGGCTTCGGCGAGGCGGAAGTTCACATGGTCGTCATTGGTGACGATCCAGAGTTTGCCGTGGGCGGCGTCGGCCGAATATTGCCGGTCCTTCTTGCGCGGCGAGATGAGCTTCAGTGGAGCGGTAGGGTTGCTCGCAGGCACGAAGCGGACCTCGCTGGTGGCGTTGTCGCCCGTGCCGATGAAGATCAGGCTATCGTCCTGCGACTTGGACACTCCGACGGAGAAGCCCTTGTCCTTCTTTTCCTCGTAGAGGGTAACCGCATTGGCCGGCTTCTGGCCGAGGCGGTGGAGCCGCGCGCGGTAGCTGCGCCAATTCTTGTTCACTTCGGTGAACACGACGCCCTTGCTGTCGCTGGTCCACACCGGCGATCCGATTCCTACCTCGGTTACCGTCTCAATGTCCTTGCCGGTGGCAAGGTCGCGGATCTTCAGCTTGAAGCGCTCCGAGCCGTCGTCGTCGACCAGAGTCGCGGCGAGCCGGCCGTCGGGGCTCACCTGCATCGCCCCAAGGCGGAAATATTTTTGGCCCTCAGCTTCAGCGGACTCGTCGAAGATCACTTGGTCGGCGCCGCCCTTCACGGGCTTCCTGTACCAGGTGCGGTACTGCGCTCCGGGCTTGAACGCCCACCAGTAAAGATAGTCGCCGTCCTTTTGCGGGACGCTGGATTCGTCCTCCTGGATTCGGCCCTTCATTTCCTGGAAGAGGGTTTCGACGAGGGCCGCATGCGGCTTCATCTCCTGCTCGAAATAGGCGTTCTCCGCCTTCAGATAGGCAAGCACGTCCTCGTCGTCGATCTTGGGATAGGACTGGTCCTTCATCCAGAAATACGGGTCGACGATGGTGTAGCCGTGGCGGGTGTAGCTGTGCGGGCGCTTCTCCGCGACTGGCGGTGTCAGTGTCTTTGCGGTGTCGGTCATCGGCGCTTTCTGGGCTTGGCTCGCGGCGGGCGCCGCGGCGACGAGGAGCAGGGTGAGGAGAGCGGAACGCATGCGGTAATCCCTCAATGGTGCAAGCGGGTGGCGAAAGCACGCCGCCCGCCTTATTCATGTGCGGCAAGTTCTAACCAGGAAGCCCCCCATGTCCAGCTATCAAGACCGCCTTGCCGCGCTTCGCGAGCAGTTGAAGGCGGACCGCCTCGACGGCTTCGTCGTTCCGCTGACCGACGAACATATGAGCGAATATGTCGGAAGCTACGCTCAGCGGCTCGCCTGGCTGACGGGATTCCAGGGCTCGGCCGGGTCGGCGGTGGTGCTCCCGCAAGAGGCCGCGATCTTCACCGACGGGCGCTATACGCTTCAGGTGCGCGACCAGGTGGACGGGGCCCACTGGTCCTATCAGTCGGTGCCGGAGACGAGCATCGCCGACTGGCTGAAGGAGCATGCGCCGGAAGGCGGCCGAATTGGCTACGATCCCTGGCTTCACACCAGCGACTGGGTGGAAAAGGCGCGTGGCGCCCTCAAGGAGAAGGGCGCGGAGCTGGTCGCGGTGCCCCGCAACCCGATCGACGCGGTATGGAGCGACAAGCCGGAGCCTTCCAAGGCGCGGCTGGTCGTCCACCCGGACGAATATGCCGGCAAGTCCTCGGCCGCCAAGCGGCAGGAGATGGCGGAGTGGCTGAAGGAGCAGAAGGCGGACACCGCTGTGCTCTCCGCGCTCGACTCGATTGCCTGGACCTTCAACGTGCGCGGCCAGGACGTGGACCACACGCCTGTGGCCTTGTCGTTCGCGCTGGTCCACGACGACGGCACCGCCGACCTGTTCGTGGCCTCGGAGAAGCTCGGCGACGACGTGCGCCAGCATCTCGGCAACGGCGTCCGGGTCCATGAGCGCATCGCGTTCGAGAGCTTCCTCGGCACCTTGAGCGGCAGGACCGTGGCTGCAGACCCGGAGCGGGCGGTCGCCGCGATCTTCGAGGCGCTCGAGCAGGCCGGCGCGAAGGTGGTGCGCAAGCGCGATCCTTCCGTGCTCCCCAAGGCGATGAAGAACGAGGCGGAGATCGCCGGCCACCGCGCCGCCCAGGCCCGCGACGGAGCCGCCCTCGTCCGCTTCCTCCATTGGCTTTCGGTGGAAGCGCCCAAAGGCGGAGTGGACGAACTCGGCGCCGCCGCCAAGCTGCAGGAATTCCGCCAGGAATGCGGCGACCTTCGCGACACCAGCTTCGACACCATCTCGGGCGCAGGGCCGAACGGAGCCATCGTCCATTATCGGGTGACGGAAGAGACCAACCGGCCGCTGGAGATGAACTCGCTCTACCTCGTCGACTCCGGCGGCCAGTATCCGGACGGGACCACCGACGTAACCCGAACGGTCGCGATCGGCGAGCCGACGCAGGAGATGCGCGACCGCTTCACCCGCGTGCTGAAGGGCCATATCGCGCTCGCCACCGCGCGCTTCCCGCAGGGTACTCGCGGCACCCAGCTCGATTCCTTTGCGCGCCAGTATCTGTGGCAGGTCGGCCTAGATTACGCCCACGGCACCGGCCACGGAGTGGGCTCCTATCTGGCAGTCCACGAGGGGCCGCAGCGCATCTCGCCGGCCGGCAGCAGCCAGTCCGGAGGCGACGAGCCGCTTCGCGCCGGAATGATCTGCTCCAACGAGCCCGGCTACTACAAGACCGGAGAGTACGGCATCCGAATCGAGAACCTGATCCTGGTGCACGCAGTGGACGTTTCGGGCGCGGAAAAGCAGGTGCTCGGCTTCGAGACCCTCACCTTCGCTCCGATCGGCCGGGCGCTGGTCGATCCGCAGATGCTGAGCGGCGAGGAGCGGGAGTGGGTGGACCAGTACCACGCCGAAGTGCTGGAGGTGGTCGGGCCGCAGCTGGAAGGCGAGGCGCTCGACTGGCTCAGGGAGCAGTGCGCGCCCTTGCCCTCCCCCTCCCAAAGCTGACGCTTCGGGTCCGTCCCTCTCCCCTGGAGGGAGAGGGGTCTTCGCCTCACTCTTCCCCCTCTCCCGTCTCGGGGAGAGGGAGGGGCCCGTCCTGCGCAGCAGGATGGGAGGGTGAGGGCACACCCCGAGCCTGCGCCTTGCGGCGGCGCAGGTTCTGGCGGAGCGCTTCTGCCAGTCGCCTGGCGCTGTCCTCGTCTGCTTTGCTCATTGCGTTTCATAGGCTGTGCGGGGGTGCGGGAGCAACTTGCCTTGACACTCATGGGGCCTCTGGCCATAGCGCCGCCTTCCGCTCCGTCCTCGCTTGAGGCCGGATCAGGCGATGCTGCCGTAGCTCAGTGGTAGAGCGCATCCTTGGTAAGGCTGAGGTCGTGAGTTCAATCCTCACCGGCAGCACCATCGCTTCTTTGGTCAACATCTCACATTGACCCCGGCGCGGCGGCGCGTATGGCGCCGCCATGCGCTTCTTTTCCGACAATGCCGCCCCGGCCTGCCCCCAGCTCATGGCTGCTCTCCAGCAGGCGAACCGCCTCGAAACCGCCTATGACGGCGACACGTTCTCGGCGCGCCTGGACGACGCCTTTTCGGAGCTATTCGAGACTCGGGTGACGGCGCTCTGGGTGGCCACCGGGACGGCGGCCAACAGCCTTGCGCTCGCCGCCATGTGCCCTCCGCACGGAAGCATCGTCTGCCACCGCGACGCCCATATCCAGAACGACGAGTGCGGAGCGCCCGAATTCTACACCCACGGCGCCAAGCTGGTGCTTGCCGAAGGAGAGGGCGCGAAGGTGAATGTGGAGACGGCGGAGGCAGCGCTCGCGACCATCCGCAACGACGTTCACCAGGTGCAACCCCACGCTCTGTCGATCACCAACGCAACCGAATACGGCCTCGTCTATACGCCGGCCGAGGTCGCCGCTCTCGGCCGCCTGTGCAAAGAGCGAGGGCTCGGCTTCCACATGGACGGTGCGCGCTTTGCCAACGCGGTGGCGCGGTTGGGCTGCGCCCCAGCCGACCTCACCTGGCGTGCAGGCCTCGACGCGCTGAGCTTCGGCTTCGTCAAGAACGGCGGCATGTCGGCCGAAGCCCTGATCTTCTTCAGGCCCGAGCTTGCAGCGGCCACCCTGTACCGCCGCAAGCGTGCCGGCCACCTCCTGTCGAAGGGCCGTTTCCTGGCGGCGCAGATACTGGCGATGCTGGAGGACGACGTCTGGCTGCGCAACGCCCGAGCCGCCAATGAGAGCGCAGCGAAGCTCGCGGCCGCCGCCCGGGAGAGGCTGGTTTCGCCGGTGGAGGCGAACGAGGTGTTCCTGAAGGTGAGCGCCGAGGAAGCGGCTTCACTTCGCGCACAGGGCTTCGACTTCTATGACTGGGGTCCCGGGGAGGCTCGGCTGGTGACGAGCTGGGACAGCGACCCGGCCCATGTCGAGGCGCTTGCCGCCGCCATCGGAGCTTTGTGATCGAAACGGACGGCGGCTTTCGTAACCCGCGGCTCCTCTTCCCCTTCATCCTGATCACCCTGATCTGGGGATCGACCTGGATCGTCATCAAGGATCAGCTGGGTACTGTGCCGCCGACCTGGTCGGTCACCTACCGCTTCATCGTCGCTGCTGCGGGCATGTTCGCTTATGCCCGCTATATCGGAGCGCCGCTCCGGATCGGCCGCAACGGGCACTTGCTCGCGGCGGCGTTCGGGGTCCCGCAGTTCTTCCTCAACTTCAATTTCGTATACGCCGCCGAGCACCACATCACCTCGGGACTGGTGGCGATGGTGTTCGCTCTGCTGATGGTGCCCAACAGCGCGCTCGCCTGGGTCTTCCTCAAGCACCGGGTGACGAAGGGCTTCGTGCTTGGCTCGGCGATTGCGCTCGCCGGAGTGTCGCTTCTGTTCGTGCAGGAGATGCGCGGAAGCGAAGCCCAGCCGAGCGAGGTGCTGATCGGAATCGCTCTCACCGTGGCGGGGGTGCTTGCCGCGTCGATCTCCAACATCATGCAGGCCAGCCAGCGCCTTCGCGAGCGGCCGATCGCAAGCATGCTCGCCTGGGGCATGGTCTACGGAGTGATCGCAAACGCCTTGTTCGCATTCACCGTCTACGGCCCGCCGGTGATCGAGACCCGCGCCACCTATTGGATCGGGGTGGTGTATCTCGGGCTGCTGGCCTCGGCGCTCGCGTTCACCATCTATTTCGCAATCATACGGGCCATCGGGCCGGGCAAGGCAGCCTATTCCAGCGTCATCGTCCCGATCGTCGCGATGACGCTCTCAACGATCTTCGAAGGCTATGTCTGGTCCCCGCTCGCGGTGGCGGGCGGGGTGCTTGCGATGGCTGGGATGCTGATCGCGCTAAGGGCCCGGGCGCCCGCCTAAGCGCTCTGACGCTCCTCGCCCCTGCGCGCGAGCGCGGTGGCTTCGTCGAAGCTCATCGGCCGGCCGAACAGGTAACCCTGGATCTGGTGGCAGCCAAGGTCCCGCATCCGCGCGAAGTCCTCGTTCGTCTCCACCCCTTCGGCCGTCACCGTCATCCGGAAACTCCTGGCAAGGGCGACGATCGACTGAATGATCGCCACCGTCTCCTTGTTCGTGCCGGCATCGCGGACGAAGGATCCGTCGATCTTCAGTTTGTGGAACACCGCCTTGTTCAAATAGCCGAGCGAGGAATAGCCGGTTCCGAAATCGTCGAGCGCGATTCCGATGCCGAGCCCGCGAAGCCGCTTCAGCATGTCGAGGGCGCCGTCGGTGTCGCCCAGGAATACGCTTTCGGTGACTTCGAGCTCGAGCCGGTTTGGTGGGAGCTTGTACTTCGAAAGGGCCTCTCGGATAGCGCCTGGAAGCCCCGGGGAGACGAGCTGGCGCGCCGAGACGTTGACCGCCACGGTGAGGTCGCTGCTCCACTGCGAGGCGGCTCGGCACGCTTCCCGGATGACCCAGTCGCCGAGCGCGGCGATCACACCGGTCTCTTCTGCGAGCGGGATGAACTCGGTTGGCGGCACCACGCCGCGGGTGGGATGGTGCCAGCGGATTAGCGCCTCGAAGCCCATAAGGCGTTGCGTGGCAGCGTCCACCAGCGGCTGGTAGAGGAGCCGGAACTGGCCTGACTTGATGCCGTCCCGAAGGTCCCGCTCAAGCTGCTGCCGGCATTCCGCCCGGTTCTGCATCTCGAAGCTGAAACAGCAAAAGGTGCCGCCTCCCTGGGCCTTGGCCTGATAGAGGGCGAGATCGGCCTTCTGGATCAAGTCGTCGACGCTCTGCCCGTCCGCGGGCCCGAACGCGCAGCCGATGCTGACTCCGATCCGGATCTCAGACTTATCGAACACAAAGGGCTGCGCGACGGAGCGGATGATTCGCTCCGCCATCTCCTCGACGGTCCTTCGATCCTGGATGCCGCACATCACGATCGCGAACTCGTCGCCTCCCATTCGGCCGACATGGCCCAGATCGCCTACCTGCTTGACCAGCCGTTCGGCGACGCTCTTCAGGACCCGGTCGCCCTTGGGATGGCCGAACCTGTCGTTGACCGGCTTGAAGGCGTCGAGGTCCAGGAACAGGATGGCGCACGGAGCGCTTCCGCGTTCCGCGCCCGACAGCGCCTCGCCGAGCAACTGCCGGACCCGGGCGCGGTTGGAGAGCCCGGAGAGCAGGTCGATATTGGCAAGGTTGGTCAGCCGCTCCTTCGTCTTCCTGACCTCGGTCACGTCCGATCCGACTCCGCGAAACCCGTGGAACTCGCCGGCGGCATCCACCACGGGGTCTCCGGCCAGGGATATCCAGCGCGGCCCTTGGTTGGTGCGAACTTCCGTTTCCAGGTTGGCGAAGGCACGCCGGGCAAGCAGCGTTTGGCCGAGCGCCGCGCTCCCGCCGAGCGCCGCCGGAAGCGATTGGCCTGCAAGCTGGCCAAGCGGCCTCCCGAGCAGGGCACCCATTCGGGGCGAGATGTAGGTGATGCGGTTCTCGGCATCCACCTGCCACAACCATCCGGCGCCCCGATGCTCGTATTCCCGAAGCAGCGAGCGCGCGTTTTCGGCTTCTTCCTGGACCGCCGCCAGCGCCTGGAGCTGGGAACAGGTCCGGCGACTGACCCTCGCGAGCGTGAACGCCCCCACCGCCGCCGCCAGGAAGCCGGCCGCGAGCTTCAGGTCGATGGAGTTGCCGCCCAGGACGAAGCCGAGGCAGAAGGCGCCGGTGAGAGTCGCGGCGAAAGCCATGGCGGCGGCAGGGACTGGGGCGATCGCAGTGGGTGCGAAGAAGCGAGCGAACAAGGCCCGCACGCGCGACTGGTTGCTGGACAGGTGGGCCTGTCGCAGCCGCCGTGTGCCGTCGCTGTCCTCCGGCGCCGCCAAGCCGCTGGCGTTCTCCTGGAGATGATCCGGCTGAATGGGCGAGTGGTACATCGAGGCCAATCACAAGCGGTGAAGCCCCGTAATAACCGCACAGCCTAAAGACAGTGTTAAGTCGCTGCGGGAGCGGGTCTTAACCTCGATCAGCCGGAGAAATGCTAAGTCCTTGCATTGTAACGGAAGCGGCTTCCTTTGCTCCGATCCGGAGCGAATTTCGCCCGACTTTTTTCGCCCCCGCTCCCGTTAGGCGCCCCCTTTCAGGATCTTGTCTACGGTTCCGGTGGTGACGGAGTGGTAGGTGGGCCTGGCCCTTTCATAGATTCGGGTGGCGATCGGCCGCCCCCATTCGCCCTGCTTCATCAGGTCCTCGAACAAGGGCGCGACGAACTTGCGCCGGCCCATGCTGGTGAGGAAGCGCTCGAGCGCCGGAACCGCCGGATCGTAGCGGTTGGCGACCGCGAGCCTAAGCCAGGCGAACAGCACCTCGTTGTTGCGCGAGGTCGACAGGTTGTAGGTCCTGTCCAGCGCCGCGAGCCGCTCCGCCGGAAGCTTGCGCGGAAGGCCGTTGAGGAACCGCAC